>CAZLMZ010000145.1:0-8164 GCA_964560475.1 uncultured Anaerolineae bacterium | reverse complement strand
GTCGCAACAGGGGTTGGGGTCGCGGTGGGCTCATCGGCAAAGGAAGGGACATTGGCGTACGGCGTGGACGTGGGATCGGGCGGCAGCGAAATGTCCGCATCGATCCGGTTCCCGGCATAAGCCACCGGCAAGGGAAACGCAGCCAGTCCCAGCAGGAGTACCACAGCCAGTCGTCGCGTGTCTGCTTGCATGGCGGCGCGATCTCCTTTCGTCTAGTACCCCCCTCACGTTGGATCTCGGACCGGCAATGGTTCAGCGAGTGGGAATAATAGTACGATTTTGCCGGAATGTCCAATTGGAGGACCTGCGGGCAGCGCTACCTTCTAGGCCAGGGCGAGCGAGATCCCGGCAAAGCAGACGGCAGCCAGGATCGTGCCGAGCAAACGCGCCAGCGCGCCGCTGGCAGTGCGTCACAAAGGGACGCCGTACATCTGGTCCGGCGCGAGCGTGGCAGGAAAGCGCGCGCGGAGTGCCAGCCGTGCCTCGTAGCAGAGGTGGCAGGCGTCGGCGTAGCACTCGCGATGCGGCAGACCATAGCGGCGTACCAGCGCCGCGGGCCCGCCATCGAGCAGCGGGCCGACGATCGGGTGCGCGGGTGGGTCGTAGGCATCGCAGATCTGGCGCAAGGAACGCTGCAGCAGGTTGCCGATCGAGATCCCCTGGCAGACGTGCAAGTAGCCAAGGGCGTCGACGTGCACCCGGCCGGGCGAGGCCAGGTTCTCGTGCGGGCAGGCCGTGAACCCCTCCCACGGGCGAAGCTCGGCCTGATCGACCAGCTTTTCCGTCGCGCGCCCGCGGTACATCACCCCCGACTCGCCCGGAGGGAGCTCGCCGACCGCCTGTGCCGCGTCGCGCGACTCGGGCTGGGCGATGCGCAGCACGCTGGTCGCGATGCCGACCTCCGCTGCGGCTTGCCCTGCAACCTCGGCCTGGCGCATCTGTGCTTCGCTCCAGTGGTAGAGGTCGCTGCTGACCGAGATGGAAGAGACGTGCCCGGCAAGCGGGCGCAGCCACTCGACGGCGTCATCGACGGCGGTAGCCCAGTAGGCGTTGGAGACCAGTGCAACCTTCAGCCCCATGCCGGATGCCTCGCGCGCCGCGGCGAGCATGATCGGGTAGTAAAGAAAGGGTTCGCCGCCCTCGATAGCGATCGATGTCACCGTGCCCAGCTCCTGTCCCTGCTGCAGGATGTGGCGCACCACCTCCAGGGTCATCGTGCCGCTCTGCCAGGGGCTGCCCCACACAAAGCAGTGGTCACAAGCGAGGTTACACTGGTAGGTTAGCAGCAAGTGCAGACCCGATAGACGCAGCATTCTTCCTCTTTCCAGCTACTTTGCCACGGCATCGGCGCCTATTGTACTGCCCTGCGCCGAAACTGTCCAGACAGAGTGCACCCGGAGGCAGAGCCTCGTTCGCCGCGAGCGATGTTACCGTTCCAGACTCACCTACCTTGGAGAGTAAAGACCAGCGGGATGACCCCAAACGATAGATTGATGATGAAATGGGCAACGATCAGTGGGGCCAGATGTCGTTGTCGATAGGCGATCACGAGGGCTCTAGCCTGCGCCGGTCCCGTCCTTGTCCTCCGTCCCTGCGCCGAATAACCCGAGTGCCGGGCAGCCAATCTCGGCTTGCCTGCAGTGCTTGCAGAGGAGCGATCCCCGGATGAACGCGTTGCCTGCAAAAGAGAGGGCGAGCAACGCCACCAGCAGGATCAGGTAGAGCCAGGAAAAGTGCAGGATCAGCGAGATGATCCCACCGGCGAGAGGCAGCAGCACGACCAGCAAGTCGGGCAGCATATCGGCCCAGGTGACCTTCCGGTCGACGAACCGCTGCGGGTCACCACGCGCAAAGAGCAGCGCGCAGAGCCTGCCCTTGCCCAGCCCACATGTCTGGCCATAGTAGGCGCAGTGCCTGCAGCTCTTGTTCAGAACCTGGATCTCCAGCCCGAGGCAAAGCAACAGGTAGGGAACGACGAGCCAGGCTGTCAGCGAGCTGAGGACGATCGCGCCGAGGGCATAGACCGCCAGCGCGTGGGCAGCGGATGCCAGCACGATCCACCAGGGGTAGCCATCGTACCGAACTGTCGACTGCATAGCGCACCTCCTTCCGCGAGCCGGATCGCCTGCTTGCGGACCCAAACGATGTCCAGGGCCGTCTTGTCGAACATTATGACCGGCGGCGAGCCGTGAGGAACTGGCATAGAAGCTAGCACGTACCCCGGGCCGGTCGGCAGTACACCGTCAAGGGACACCATCCGGCATCCTTATGCCGGGCTACGCTATGATCGAGGTACAATGTGGCAGCCGTGCATCGGTCGCATGCCTTCACAATGGGTGCACCATCGCTGCCATCAGGGCAAAGGCGAAAGCCAAGTCCGGCAAAAAGAGGGCCTGGTCGACCATGCCGTGGGCCAACGCCCCCGTCCACGCGGCCAGGAGGCCAAGCTGCAGCGCGTAGCGTGTGCCCACGGTGATCTGCATCTGCCGGTAGGCGGCACGGAAAAAGGCATAACAGAGCCAGCCGACGACGGCGAGCCCAGAGAGGCCGAGACGGGTCCACGCGTCGAGGATCAGGTTGTGCGGGTGCGACAGGTCGAGCTCGCCCCACGCTGAGGGCAACACGTAGCGAGAACGGTAGGCATAGAGATAGTTGTCCATCCCCACCCCGGTAAAGGGGCGATCGGCGAGCATGGACAGGGTCGCGCGCCACAGCTTGAGACGGTAGAACGCCGTCCCGCTGCGCAGGTTGAGCACGGATCGAAAGCGCTCAGTGGCAGCAAAGGGGGCCACGAGCAGGGCCAGGATCACGACGGCGCCGACGGCGATCCAGGTGGCGCGGCGCTTGCGCTGGACCAGGCCAAGCGCGAGCAGGGCAGCGGGCAGGCCAAGCAGCAGCGCGCCCTTGGAGAGGGTCAGCACCAGCGCAGCCAGCACCGGCAGGGTGGCAAACCCGTAGACCAGGCGCGCGCGGCCGCGCTGCCCCCGCCAGGTCATGGCCAGCAGCACGGGCAGCGCGCGCTCGAGGTAGAGCGCCAGGTTGTTCGGTGACCCATAGAAACCGCGCACGCGCCACACACCCTCGGCCTGAATCAGGTTCTGGCCGGCGAGCAGTTGTCCCAGACCGACCAGCGAGATGGTGACGGCACCCAGCAGCCAGCCCTCGACCACGTGTTGGCGGGCACGCGCGCTGCGCGCGGCGAGGCGAATCAGCGCGTAAAAGAGCGCGCTCTCGATAAAGACGGTGCGCAGCTCGCGGTAGGCGACGTCGAGGTGAGCCGTCCAGCGAAGAGAGAGGAGGGCGACAAGGAGCAGGGCGAACATGCCCTTGTCCAGCGCGCTCCAGCCCCGCCACAGGCGCGCGGGCAGGCGCACCACGTCGATCGCCAACGCTTGCAGGCGCCACAGGACGGGCTGCGACGAGGCACGCTCGCGGCTGCGTTCCCAGTCGAGCAGCCGCGCCAGCAGCCAGGCACCCAGGCAGACGACGACGCCCAGCTCGACGACCGAAAACGAACGTCCCCCTAAGGCCTTGGGCCGGAGATAAAACGGAAGGGAAAAGGCCACGACCGCCAGGCCCAGGTCGATGCGCAAGAAGACCAAGACGAACAGGAGCGCCAGCAGGAGGAGCGAGCCGGGTGCCCAGGGGAGAAAGTAGAAGGTGAGGGCGGTGCCCAGCGTCGCCGCGACCGGGATCCATTCGGGCAGCGAGCGGTACCAGCGAAAGGCACGGTCCAGCCCGGCATAGAGCGGGCGCCGCAGACCGGGCGCCGCAAAGAGTTGGGCGCCGGCCGAGACGACCCCGGCAAAGGCCAGGGCGGCAAAAGCCCAGATCGCTCCCAGGCTCGGCGGCGGCTGCTGTGGCCCGGCCACACGCCAGCCAACGAGCGGCCACTGCCCCCACCCACCGTCGGCCACGATCTCGATGCGATGGGATCGCTTCATCGAGAGGCCGCTGGCAAGCGGGACCGTGTCGACCCTGCCTGCAGGGTCATAGAGGACCAGGTACGAGCAGCCCTGCTCGTCGCGAGGCAGCCCCGGGGCAGGCGCGTCGTCGATCGAGATATAGAGCACGCCCCAGAAATCGCCACGGCGGACGGTCAGATCGAGCGTGCTGCCCGCCACATCGAAAGCGAGGATCGCGTTGCGCGCCTGCAGCGACGCACCCTGCGGCGGATCGGCGCCGGCAGAAGAAAAGCGCCACTCGCCAGTCAAGTCGACGCCCGCCGCGCGAGGCAAGTAGACGCCGCTGTAGAGCGGCTGCGGCAGGGAAGCATAGGCAGCGAGCTGCTCGTAGAGCGGGGTCGGTGCACCGGCAGCGCTCCACAAGGCAAATCCCCAGTACGGGTCCGTAGCAGGGCGATCCGGCTGCAGGGGATTGAGGAGGATCGGCCCCATCCACGGCCATCGCTCGCGCGCCAGGCGCAGGGCGGCGGCGGTATAGTCGAGCTGCTGTTGCTCCGTCACGTTGGGCCAGAGACCGGGATCACCCTCCCAGCCGTCCGGGAGGTGGTACCACCCGCCGGCGACGGCCCAGGCAGGGCGATCGCCGAGGCCGCGCGCCACTAGTTCGTGGCGCAGCAGCTCGACGCGCCGGAAGTTGAGCGCAGCAGGATCGGGAGCAGCGTCCGGTGGCAGGCCAAAGCCATAAGGCTGTACGGCGAGCGCGTCAAAAAAGGGCGCGGCGCCGGCGTCGAGCGTCCGGCGCAGGAAATCGACCTCGTTCAGGTTGAGCGGGCCCGGCTCGAGCGTGGGGGCCAGGGCAGCAAAGAGGATCGTCGCGCCGGGATCGGCATCGCGGATGCGGATCGCCCCCTCGCGCAGCAGCCCGGCATAGGCGACCGGGTCAACATAGAGGCCGCCCCAATGTGCGGCCAGGTTCGGCTCGTCCCACAACTGGTAGGCCGCGATCTGCCCGCGATAGCGGGCTGCAAGGCGGGCAACCCACGCCCCCCATTCAGCTACCTCGCCGGGCGGCGACGAGAAAGCATCCGCCGACGACGCAGGGCGGGCCCAGGCCGGCGCACGGTCGAGCACGGCGATGAGGCTCAATTGGTGCGCAGCACAGGCATCGACGATCGCGTCCCAGCGCGACCAATCCTGCTCACCGCGGCGAGGTTCGATCTCGTCCCATGGGAATGGCTGCCGGACCCAGCGGAACCCGGCCTGCTGCAGCTCTGTCGTCACACTGTCGAGCACCTCCGGGGACAGGTGTGCCAGGTCGACAGTGGTTCCAAGATCGTTGAGGTTGGCGAGCGGGTTCGCCAGCGGCGTCGTGGACCGCGCGGGCCATGCCTGCCGGTCGCGCCACAGCGACGCTGCCAGAAGCGTGCAGCCGAGGGCCACGAGGAGGGTCAACGCGAGTTGGATGCCGGGGCGCCGCAGCACAGATGCCAGCGCGCGCAGCCGCTGCCGCACGGCTATTCTGTCCAATCGACGGCGGTGACCTGGCCGTCTCCTGTCAAGCGCAGCGAACGCCCCATTTCGAGATCTAGGATGTACAGATCGCCCAGGTAGAGCAGCACGAGGCGATTCCCATCGGGCGACCAGCGGTACACGACCGGACGTCCGATTCCGGCCTCGCCCTGGTAGGGAAAGAGCGGCTGCTTGTTGCTGCCATCGCGATCTACGAGATAGAGCGAATAGCGGCTCTCGTACGAGCCGTCCGTGGTGTCGGCCTCGGCATAGGCGATGGCGCTTCCGCTGGGGAGAGAGGGCGACCAGCGCGGCGAGCTCCACATGCCCACCGGCTCCGTGGTCAAGCGTACGCGTACCTCCTGGTCGATGTCAAAAACCCAGTTTTCGAACTGCTCGCTCTCTTCCGGATCGCGCCCGGGCTCTGGAACGTGAATCGTGCAGGCCACGAACCACGAGTCCGGTGACCAGGTGGGCTGGGCGGCCCACACCCAGTCGCTGCCGTGACCATAGGGGGCAAAGGAGGCAAGGGGAAAGACGCGCCGCGAGCTGACGTCGATCCAGCCGACCTGATCGGGCCGCGCGTAGGCGATCTTTTTTCCGTCGGGCGACCAGGCAAACTCGGTGCCCCACCAGCTATAAGTACTGTCGTTCTCGCCCTGCAGGAGGAGCTTGGGATCTGCGGAGACCAGGTCGTCCTCATCGTCAAAGAGATCGAGCAACCACAGGCTGTTGTCGGACTTCCAACCGGACGGGCCGCTCTTGACGCCTGTGCTGTAGGCTATGCTGCGGCCATCGGGCGACCAACCCGCCCAGAGGGCGTTCTGTACTGGCAGGCGCACCGGGTCCTCACCCACCAGGCCGACGTTCAGCAGGTAGAGGTCGTTGAATGGCCCATCAAACTCGACGGTATTGGTGATGGCGGAATAGAGAAGGTAATGCCCGTTCGGTGAGAGGACAAAAGCGTGGCCGTCGAGGTCGCCCACGCTGGTCGCCGGGCGGCGGCCGCCGCTCCCACCGCGCATCAACCAGGCGTTGCCATCGCTAATGTAAGCCATCGTCCCTGCAAAGGGTACGGCATCGAGCAGGCCCTCGACGCCAACGACCGTGATCTGGGCCAGTGGCTCGGCGACGACGATGCGGCGCAAGATAGCACGCGACACCTCTACGCCATCCTCGAACTGGAGACGATAGGTGATCTCGGCCTGGCCGTTCTTGCCCGCCTGTAGCAGCTTTTGCTCGCCTGCGGCGAGGGCCTCGCTCCGGATCCGCTGCTGGAGATAGGGCACGATCTCGCGCTCGACGATGATCTCTTCTTGCACGCGGATCACGCGGATCGTCATCCCATCCCGGACCTCGACCCACAGGTCAGGCTCGACGCGATCGTCGGCACCGACGCTCACCCCGGCCTCAGCGAGGACCTCGCGCACGGTCAGGGCCTCGGTGCGGAGCGCAATCTCTTTGCCATCGGCGCGTACGGTGACCTGGCGCTGCTGCGAAGTGACCGGAGAACGACAGCCCACCCAGGATATGAGGCCGAGCACGAGCAGCAGCACAGCAGCACGGCGACGTTGACGACGGGTCAATCGCTATCTCCTCGGATCGAGTTCCGGGTATCTGGCCAAGAGTTCCTCGAACGCTTGATTGGCTTCGACAAAGGCTGCGGCCCGGGCCTGCAGAAGCTCAGGAGGCACACCCTCCTGGCGCGCGCAGCAGAACGCACTGCGCGCCTCTTCTAGAGTCTCGTACAGTTGCTGCAGCCGGCAGGCATTGTACTTATGCGTGGTCTGCAGCGACGTGGCCACGACGGCAATACACGGCTCGCCGGTCTGCGCATCGCGCTGTGCCTCGATATAGCCCTCCACGATCATTGGCGAGTTGTCATCCGGGTCGTGGTGCGCCCGTCCCCACTGGCGAAGCGTGCATTCGACGCGGTATTTGGTCGGGCCGAACAACTTGAGACCACGAGGAGGATGCCTGGTCGCCGGACCGGTCATGATGGTAAAGGTGACGCTGCGCTCGCCCTTGATCACGTTCCTGGCCCGGCCGTTCAGCATGATCTTGGCGCCCATGACCCCTCTCTTCCATAGGGTGATGGTATGGGATCTCATTGTAACATAGCCGGGGGGTTTTTGCAAAGATAGAGGGCCTCAAGGGTGGGAGACGATCGTGATCTGCCCGAGCAGCACGCGGTCGCCGGCAGCGCCACCAGGGTCGGCGACCGGCAAGCGCGCCATCGTCTCTGGATCGTACATCCCCACCTCGATCACATAGTTGCCGTGCGGCGCGTCAGCGGCCACCGCGATCTCGTATTCGTCGACCACGATCTCTCCTGGGACCCACAGCGCGGTCGGATAGGTGCCGTGCACAGGGGGGTTGTCTTGCTGCCCGCGCACCTGCCCGCCCGGGTCGAGGAGGTGAGTGAAAACAGTGTAGCGTTCCTCCATCTGCGCAAGACAGCGCCAGATCAACGTCAGGTGCAGCGACTCGCCAGGCGCGGCTTCCGCTGGCGCCAGGCTGTAGCCGACAAGCTCGGCGATCTCTCCCAGGCGAGCGCCCACAGGCCGGTCAAAAGGCGGCGGCGCCCACAGGCGATCGGTGGCCTGGACGCGGACCTGGCCCAACAGGAGGGAGGAGGCTCCCTCGCCGGTCGGCAGCGGCTGGCCCGCGCCATCCAGGAGCGAGAGGCGCAGTTGCCACGTCCCGGGGGCGGTGTCGACCGGCACGCGCAGGGCATAGCGGTCGCGCAC
>CAZLMZ010000144.1:0-8181 GCA_964560475.1 uncultured Anaerolineae bacterium | reverse complement strand
GCACTGCAGTTCAGCGCCAGGGGAATGGACCCGCAAGAACTGAAACGGCGCTTTGGGGACCGGCTCTGTTTCGAGGGCGGGGTCAGCGTGCAGACCACGCTGCCCTTTGGCACAGCGGAGGATGTGCGGAACGAGGTGGAAGAGCTGATCGCCGTACTGGGTGAGGGAGGTGGCTACATCCTCGGCCCGTCGCACGCGATCCAGGCCGGGACGCCGGCAAAGAACGTTGTGGCGATGTTTGATACGGCGTCAAGTGTGTATCCACACCATCGATAGGTTTGGGACCGAGAGAGTGAAGAGTAGAAAAGTTGCACAAATGGACGACTGGTGATAGAATACGAATATACCCCCCTGTCAAACGCACTCAAAGCAGGTGCCTGCACTACTATTTTTACTTTATCGATAAAGAACTCGGGTTTTGCTACTTGCGTGTTCCAACTTGGTGTCCTTTCCGCCTGCAGTTCTACTTTGACGGGCACAACTGGTTAGCCGCTCGGTTGAGACAACAAGGCATCACCTTCGAGTTGTGCGACAATGCTTTCTTGGACATTGCCGACTTTGATCAGGCCAACGAACTGGCTGCTCAATTCGATGTCAAAGCGTTACACGCCAAACTGGATCACTTGGCTCAAACGTATTGTCCAGTCGTAACCACTCTGAATCTAGAGTACAGTTGGAGCATTATGCAAGCTGAATACGCTACCGATCTGGTCTTTGAGGTGAACCCCTGAGATTGGACACTTTTTTAACGACTTTTAGTGAACATTCTGGACCAGCACCTGCTCAAGTCGCCACTGATCCTCGAACTCCGCCGGGGTGAGATAGCCTAACGAGGAGTGGATACGCTTGTACTCGTAGACCTCGTCAAGGAACCTCCCCAGTTGTTGGAAAGCATCAGTATAGTCCCTGCAGTCCGATAAGTGGACCTCCTCTTCTTTGATGGTGCGCATCAGCCGCTCAGCGTAGCCGTTCTGCCAGGCTTCGCCTACTGTGGCCATACTGATTTGCACGTTAACAGCTTGAAGCATCTGGACATAGATTGTGGCCGCGTACTGGACACCCTGGTCGGAGTGATGGATCTCGGGGACCCCTCTGCTCAGTGCTCGCTGCAAGGCCGTCGTCGTCAAGGACTGATCCAGGCTACGCCCCAGGTGCCACCCTCGAATCCGGCGAGTGACCATAAGACTGGGTTCGGAAGCTGAGTCAGCCGCGACAACAGTTCGATCGCTGCATAGGTGTTATCGGCCACCACAACCAGCTTTCGTTTAGGCATGAGATTGACCTCCACATGCTGTTCATGATACCACAGGTTTCGCTTAGCATGTGGTCCAGTTTTCGGGGGCAACTATATTCTGATATCCTCATTTCGCGCGGAAATTAGTCTGGAGGTAAAAATGTCAGAGCGATCTAACCAACCTCAGAACCCACCCGCAGAAAGTGAGCAGCCCGAGGTATATTCCGTTAGTCAGGCCAAAGACGGCTCATTCCTCCTTTCGCGCAGGGGTTTTCTTAGCTACGGCGCGGCGATAGGAGGAACGCTACTGCTCCGGGGGGTTTGCCCGCGTTTCGGTGCAAAATCAGCGGCCGGCGAACCGGCCCGGGCCGGGATGCTGCCTTTGCCCAGGATTCCCATACATACCGAGCCGAGTATTGCCTCAGACATCGTGGACACCTTACAGCAAGACGACTTTGTCCGCCTAATAAGTGATCGTCCTGACCTGGGTTGGATAGAAGTCGCTACCCAGAGTGGTCAGCAAGGGTGGGTGGAGCGCAGCTCGGTTGATTCTTCTCAGGCAATTGCGAGCAGCTCTCCGCATTTTGACCTGGATAGCACGCCAAGCCCGACCCCCACAGAAACGGTTCCGCAGCTGACTTGTTCCGTCCGATCGAGCGAGGCGGTCAATGAGCCGAATGAGTCCTTGGCGGACGAGGAGGTTCAAGCTTGTGGTGAACTCATTCTAAATGGGAGTTTCGAGCTTGGGAAGGTCTATTGGGCCGAATACACCACTGGAAGTATAATAATGCCGGTGGCTGGTACCTACCACGGTACATATGGGGCCTTGTTCGGTGGCGACAATGCAGAAGAGAGGCTTACTCAGCTCTTCCACGTGCCGCCAGATGTCGAGGATGCTCAACAGTTGACATTCTATCTTTATGTGCTGACAACAGAGACCGGCACTGGGGTGTATGACGTCTTTAACATGCGTTTCCTCAATGCTGCCGGAAATCCCTTTCCCGACACTGAGCTTCGGATTGCCGATAACAACTCGCCGGCGGCTTGGTATCGGTGGACGATAGATCTCACCGGTATGTGGGGTGTTGCCGACCAGGATATACGAGTCCAGTTTGAATGCATTAACGATTCTAGCAGCAGCACATCTTTCTACTTGGACTTGGTTTCAATGAATGTGACCTGCGGTCCCCGGCCGACGTTTGTCTATTTGCCCCTTGTCGTGAAACAGCCCCCACCTACTCCCACACCAACCCCATGCGGCAGCTACTGCGGCAGTGACTGCGGCAGCTACTGCGGCAGTGACTACTGCTCCAGCGACTACTGCTCCAGCGATTGCCCCACCTATTGCGGTTCTCATTGCGGTTGGGATTGCTCCGGCGATTGCTATTCTATCTGTCTCTACGATTGGGCTTGGTGATAAGCGTGGAAGTATACACAATACCAATCTCCAACACCGAGCAAGACGACGCCCATATCATATACCGCCCATTGTTGGGACTGGCTTTTGTTGGCAACCAGGCCATGGCAGATCTGGCAAAATCGCTGGCGGAAGACCCGACGCGGCCGCTGGATGATGACGTTCATGCTCTTCTGGAAGAGATTGGCTTTCTATGCCCCGATCCTCCCGCACCCCAACTGCCGGCCGCGGGCGATTTTAACCCCATGGGCGTGACCCTATTGATGACCAATCAGTGCCAACTGCGCTGTACATACTGCTATGCCGCAGCAGGGGAATTGCCACAGCAACATTTGTCCCTGGAAACCGGGTACGCGGCCATCGACTATACCTACGAAAACCTCAAAAGACACAACCACCATAAGTTCCGCATCGCGCTGCATGGCGGTGGCGAGCCGACTCTTCCCTGGGAGACGATGAGAAAGCTGGTGGCCTACGCCAAAGAGAAACCCATTCCCACCGAGGTCTCGCTGACGTCGAACGGTCTCTGGTCCAAGCAGCAAACCCAATGGATCATGGCGTATGTAGACTCGGTGGGCATATCGATGGATGGCAGCCCATCAACCCAGGATGCCCAACGCCCGTTGGCCTCCGGCAACGGGTCAAGCCGCTGGGTGATGCAAACTCTGCGAGAGTTGGAAGCGAATCATCATCCCTATGGGCTGCGCATGACGGCCGTGCCTCCATTTGACCACCTGCTTGAAGACGTTCGTTTTCTTTGCGAGAATACCCATCATCATCACCTGCAAGTAGAGCCGGCTTTCCACCCCGAGCGGGGGGGAGGCTATCACTATGAATTGGAGGAAGGGCTGCAATTCCTGCATGCCTTTTTTGCCGCCCAGAGGGTGGCCGAAGAGTACGGCCACAAGCTTACTTGCGTTGGCTCGGATGTGGACAAGATCAGCCCGGTACCGTGCGGCTCGCCTTTTAACTCGCTGATCGTCGCCCCTCAGAACAAGCTGGTTGCCTGTTTCGAGGTGACTGACGACAGTCACCCACTGGCCGACTTGATGACCATCGGGCGGATCACGCCGCAGGGCGTAGAGATCGACGAGGAAGCGCGTCTGCGCCTGCGGCAGAAAATTGTCGAGCGGCTCGCCTCATGCCGCGATTGTTTTTGTTACTGGACGTGCGCCGGGGGCTGCCTGCCCCGAACGCTCTTCCCGGGGCCTAACGGTCACCTGGAACATGGCGCCCACTGTGAATTGAAACGAGTTCTGTTGCAGGAAATGCTTCTGAAGCAGATCGCTGCTGGAAATGGGCTGCGGAAGCGTAGCCCACATCGGTGCGCCGCAGGGGACGTCCCGACTTTAGCGAGAAAGAACCATTGAAATCATCATTGGTAATGCCGCCTGGAAGCGCATAGTATACAGAATTGGTTGGCCATTTCCCATTCTTCTGTACCGTTACGCCACTATCCCCTTGCATTTGACGGGGGAACCCCAGAGTGCGTTATGTCCCTAGCAGCTTGAGCAGATCCACCGCCAGGTCGGGCAAGACCGTGGGGGGTATTGGTGAATGTAATCTATCACACCGACGGCGCGGTGATGAATGCTGTGCCCGGGTTGATCGACATGGGGATCGACGTGCTGCAGGCACTGCAGTTCTCCGCCGACGGCATGGATCCGAGGGTTCTCAAGGAGCGTTACAGCGAGCGGCTCTGTTTCGAAGGCGGAGTTAGCGTGCAGACCACGCTGCCCTTTGGCACAGCAGACGAGGTGCGGCGCGAGGTGGAGGAACGGATCGCCGTGCTGGGAAAGGGAGGTGGCTATATCCTCGGCCCATCGCACGCCATCCAGGCGGGGACGCCTCCGGAGAATATTGTGGCGATGCTCGATACGGCACTGAGCGTACGCCTGCTTTAAGGCAAGTCTAGTCGCCCAGCCGGAGGAACAGCTCTGCCATGGTTGCCTCCAGCTCCTGTACCCGACCACGTTCTACCGCAGCAGCGAATACGTCCGGCGGCAGACCCTCCTCTCCCTGCTCGATCAACTCCTGCGCCCTCCCCCTCACCTCCGGCCCACTCGATGGGTGATGCAGCACCAGCGCAGCCAGAGCACTCGCGCGTTCCTCCTCACCACTTTGCTGGCGCAAGGCAGCGTGGCTGACCACGACGTCGAGGTTCAGCGCGACGTGCGGATGTCCGCGTGCGACAGCCAAGGCCTCTCTGTAGCATTCGCGCGCACGCTGTGTCTCCCCGAAAGCCAGGGCAATGTCCCCGAGCCGAAGCAGCGAATGGGCCAACCCATAGTACTGGCCCGATGCAGTCTCTGACCAGGGAAGCGCCATCTTTCTCCACAGCACCTCGAGACGCCCGTGGATCTCGCGCGCACCTTGATAGTCTCCCATGGCAAGGGTCGCATCGCCCAGAAAGCTGCCCATCTCGGCGGCGGCAACGTCTGACTCGCGCCCCTCGACGCGCTCCAGGCTGTCTTTGTAGCCCTGCACGGCGCGCCGGTACTCCCCACGGAAGTAGGCGATCTTGGCCAGGTTTAGGGACGCATAGCTGTGGCTGAACTCGTCGTCATGCTCTTTCCCGATACGAAGCGCCTCCCGGCTGAGTCGCTCCGCTTCGTCGTACGCGCCCCGCCGTATGGCCAGCTCGCCCAGCACGTCGAGGAGCGCCGCAACCCCGGCAAGCTCGCCCTGCTCTCGGTAGAACGCCAGGCTCTCCTCAACGACCACCACGGCCTCGGCATCGCGTTCCAGGCGATAGGTCCAGGCGACCCAATGAGCAACGCCGGCGAGCTCTCGTCGAGCGCCCAGCCGACGCAGGATCGACACACCTTCATCGATCAGCCGCTCTCGCAGTTCGACTTGTGCTCCCGGATCCCGCATCTGGTAGACGTGCCCCAGTTCGATGAGGACGATCCCCAAGGCGATGCCCTGATCTCCGTCGACCGCACGCCCGGCCGGCGATCGCAGGAGACCGGCCGCCCACTCGAGGGATGTGACGGCCTCAGGGTACAGACCCTGATAGAGATACACCGTGAAAGAACCACCATACCGGGCAATGTCGGCATACCTGGCACGGCTGACCGCCCAGCGCCACCCCGCCCGCAGGTTGTCCAGTTCCACCGGGAGCCCGCGCCACCTACCTTCCCGGCCAGACAGCTGTGCATAGTACGCGCAGTGCAGGTCGGCGGTTTTCTCCCTTTCCTCGGGATCCTCAGCCAACTTGCGCTCGGCGTACTGCCGCAGCAGCTCGTGGACCTCGTACCGGCCCGTGGCGTCGCGCTGCAGGAAGGACTTGTGAACGAGCGAAAAGAGCGTCCGCAGGCTGGGATCGACCACATATTCCGCCGCTTCCCAGGTAAAGCCGCCGCGGAACACGGACAGTCGCGCGAATGTCTCGCGCTCTGTATCGTCCAACATCTGCCACGATGCGTCGAACACGGCCTCGATGCTGCGATGGCGAGCGGGGAGATCGCGCAAGTCTACCCGCAGGAGGTCATAGCCATGCTTGAGTTGGGCCACGATCTCGGCAGGCGACAGCATCTCCATCCACGCTGCCGCCAGCAAGATCGCCAGCGGCATGCCTCCTACCAGCCGGCAGATCCGCGCCACATCCGCCAGATCCGCATCGGTCGGTTCGAATCCCGGTCGCACCCGGCGCGCAGTTGCCACAAAGAGCCGCACCGCATCGTATCCTGCGGTGTGACCGGGCATCGGCGCATCCTGGCCCCGACCCGGGCCCGTGCCATCTTCCCCTCGCCCCACTGCTGCCCTCGCGGGCGATTCAGGATACGCCATTCCTGAAACCGGGAGCAGGCATTCGCTCTGCACGTTCGGCCTGGTGCGCGACGTGACCATGATCCGGACGCCCGGTGCTGTCCGCAGGATAGTGTTGACCAGGTCCACGGCACCGTGCCCGGCAGGGTGGTCCACATCGAGCAGATGCTCCAGGTTGTCGAGCACGATCAGCATCCGCTCGTCGCGCAAATCGTCGAGTACCTGTTGCCAGGGATCGCTGGCGCGATAGGCTGGGTGACCGTTGGCCTGTGCCACGGCCGACACCATTCCCTCTATCGAACTCACCTGGGCAAGCGGGACCCACAGTACACGTTCCCCTGCCCGGCCAAGCCGTTCCCTGGCTGCCTCCAGTGCGAGACGCGTCTTGCCGATCCCGCCAGGACCCAGCAGGCTGATCAGCCGGCAGTCGGGATCCTGCAAGTGATCCTCAATCTCGTTCAGCACCGACCGGCGCCCGACAAAGGGAGTAGCCTGGACCGGCAGGTTATGCTGGAGTGCAGGATCAAGACCTGTCAGGTTTGACAAACCTGACAGGTCTCTGCTGTGGCGGATCTCCTCGTAGAGGGCGGTGGTCTCCCTGGACGGAGAGAGGCCTAGCTCGTCCTCGAGGATGCGGGCGCACTCCTCGTACTGGCGCAGCGCTGCGGCACGCTGACCAGCTCGTGCGTACAACACCATCAGATGCCGGTGCACGGGCTCGTGCAGCGGGTCGAGCGCGAGCCAGCGACGCGCGTACGAGATCGCCGGCTCGTACGCCTCCCGGGCGCTGTGGCCACGCACGAGTCGCTCCAGGGCGGAGGCCAGCTCCTGACGCACTCCTTCGCTCTGGAAGAACTGCCAATCATCGAAGGCAAGGCTGTCCGGCAGGGTGAAACCGGCGAGGAAATCGCCCCGATAGAGCGCCACTGCCCGCTCCAAGGCAACGAGGCAGTCCGGGCAGATCTCGGTTTCCGCATGGCCGTGATCCTTTTGGGAGCGAAGCAGCCGCCGGAACTGGTCTACGTCCAGCCAAACGTCCGCCTCTGCATCGAGCCCGATCAAGTCGCCCTCCACCGCCAGGACATCGCCGCCAAGGGCTTGCATGAGCAGAGAGAGGTTACGCCGGAGGTTGGCGCGGGCGCGGCTCGGTTCGAGCTCGGGCCAGAGCAGGGCGATCAGCGCCTCGCGGGTGTGGGGTTCGCCAGTAACCGCCAGATAGGCGAGGAGGGCCAGGTTCTTGCGGTATTGCAGCGCCAGCGCATGGCCATCGCGCTCGAGGCGTGGAGATCCGAGCAGGTACACCATCACAGTCGACATAGGCTCCCTCCCAACCATCATTATACCGGGGATCTGGTCAGGGATCAATGAACAATCAGGCGCTAGATCGGTATCTGGATCGCCTTTTAGAGCACTCCTGGAGCGGTCGCTGGATAGACTGAGAGTGAGCGATAGCAGTTCACCCAGTTGTTCCGGAGGTGCTGGCGATGAAGACAAGACTTGGTGCCCTGACTCGATGGTCCATACTACTGCTGCTGATCTGCACACTCTCGACCGGTCTGGCTCCCGTGTCTGCTGCTGGACCCACGACTGGTGACCTAGCGCCGGGGGCCGATCCAGCGACCACGGTATCCCTACGTGCAGCATCCGGCGCAACGATCCCGTTCACGGCGTGGAACGGGCGAACCATCAACGGCGTCGCGCCCGAGACGCGCGAGCTGCCCTATCTCGTTCTCTATCGCAGCGGCGTGCTCACCGACCC
>CAZLMZ010000143.1:0-8219 GCA_964560475.1 uncultured Anaerolineae bacterium | reverse complement strand
AACTCGTCGCCCAGGTCGAAATCGACCTGTTCCCCGTACAAGCGCAGCAAGAGATCGATCTGGCTGGCACGGATCTCTGCCAGGCGCTCCTGCCCGCTCGTCTCGCCCAACTGAAAGGCAGGCGCGGTATAGTGGAGCCAGGCACTGGTCGTGGGGTGCAACAGCAGCACGCGGTTGTGCTCCCGTCCCTGGCTTAACGCCGCGTTGACGCGGGCTACGTGGTCGGCCTGTGGGCGATAGTGCGCCCACCAGGGCGAATGGTCGCTCAGCGTCTGCGCCCAATCGTACTTGCGCGCCCCGGCGACCGTCTCGTGGCTTAGATGGGGGTCGATCACGTTCACCCCGTGCGCCAGGACCAGGTCCTCCAGCGGCTTGAACACATCGAATGCAGCCCCATAGCCCGCGCCGCCACAGGTCTCGACCAACGTCCACTCGCGCCCGAGCTGGTTGGCCAGGCTGCTCAGCTCCTTCAGGTTGAGGATATAGATTCCATTGTCCGCTGGCGTCGTCGGCGCGAACTGGAAACCCAGCAGGTCGTTCCCAGGTGCCTGCATCCAGCGCATGGCCGCCATCGCGTCCGGCTGGCTGCGCGGGCTGGGCCACTCGTGCTCCATCAGGTGCCCGGTGAAAAGAAGCCCGTGCGCTGCGCACCAATCGTGCATCGGCAGCATGAAATGCTCGTTGAACAGCCGGTTGAGGGTCCAGAAATAGTCGTAGCGGACCGCGGGCGAGCCCTCCTGTGTGAAGCACAGCTCGGCGAGGTGCGCCTGGAGGTCGTAGCCGTGATCGCGGCGGAAGGCCACAAGCAGGTCGCGCGAAAAGGGGAGCCCGTTGCGGCCCAGCACCTGCGGCTCGTCGCTGAACACAAAGCGGATCGACTTGCCAAAGCGATCACGGTAGCGCGCGGCATAGCGCTCGTGGGTCACTGCGAGGTAGGTCTTGGTCGTCTCCAGCCGGCACAGATCGGGGCCGGGTAGGCCGCCCCACCGGTCTCCAGGCCCGACGGCCTGGAGCGTCAAGGCCAGGAGCGGATCCTCCCGGGAAGCTTGGTATACGTCCCCTTTCTCGAGAGGAACGGGTCGCCCCGTGTCTGGATCGAGGTGGTAGAGCGCCAGTGGCTCCCCGCGAGGCCGCGTCCCAGCGTCGATCGAGACCTCCAACAGGAGCTCTTGCTGGATCAGGTGCGGTTTTTCGGCGATCACCCGCCCGCCGGCCACGCCCGCCGGCACGCAGAACTCGTCATAGATGTGGAACTCGAGCCCCAGGCGCTCTGCCTCGCGCATGGCATAGCCCCACAGGTCCAGCCAGCGCTCGGACAGGTAGGGCGTGATCAGGCCTGCCCGGGCGTGGGCAAAGAACCCGCCGGCGCCCTGCGCGGCGAACTGCTCGAGCTGCTCCGCGATCCGTTCCTCAGTCAGTTCCCCGTTCCACGACCACTGCGGCATGGGACGGTAGATATTGGGTGGCGTGCGAAAGAGGTCGGCTATGGACTGGGCCATTCGCATCTCCTGTCCAGGTTAAGTTGGCTGCTGGCAACACAGCAGACGCGCAGGCGCTCTGGACTGCCAGCAAGAGAAAGGGGAAGCCGAGCGGGTTGCTAGATCGCAGGCATATTGTCGTCACCGGACATAGGGGTCCGCCGCATCACGCAGCCCGTCGCCCAGCGCGTTGAAGGCGAGCACCAACACGATGACAAAATATGCTGGAGCGAGCAGCCAGGGATGCAAGATCAGCGTATCGACCTTTTGTGCCTCTTGCAGGAGGACGCCCCAACTGACGACCGGGGGCCGCAACCCGAGGCCCAGGTAGCTCAGCGCCGTCTCGCCCAAGATCATCCCTGGAATAGAGAGGGTCAGGCTGACGATTAGGTAGCTGGTCATCGCCGGCAGCATGTGACGCAGGATGATCCGGCGCTGCGAGGCCCCGGCCAGGACGGCCGCCATGACAAACTCTTCCTCGCGTACCTGGATCAGGCGGCTCCTCACCACGCGCGCCAATCCCGTCCAGCCGATCGTCGCCAGGATGATCGTGATCCCAAAATAGACGCGCAGTGGAGGCCAGTCGGGGGGCATGGCCGCGCTCAGCGACAACCACAGCGGGATGGTAGGGATCGCGATCAGGAACTCGATCACCCGTTGGATGACCATGTCCACCATCCCTCTCAAGTACCCCGAGATGCCGCCCAAGACGCAGCCCAGCGAGAAACTAAACAGCAGGCCCACAACGCCGACGCTGAGCGATATCCGCCCGCCCATTAGGATGCGCGAGAGCAGATCGCGGCCCAGCTTGTCCGTGCCAAACGGGTTGATATAGCCCCCTTGCACGCCGAACAGGTGAAGGTCCGTCGGTATCAACCCGAGCAACTTGTACTCCCACCCGTGCACGAACAGGCGGATGGGCAATGCCTGGCTTGTGTCTTCCTGGTACACTTTGGCCAGGGTCTCTGGATCGCGTGCTTCGCTCAGCGCGTACACAAAGGGGCGGAGCTGCAGGCCCTGCGTACTCACAAAGCGGATTCGCTGCGGAGGTTGGTAGATCCGGCTGCTGCGCTCGTTCATGGGATAGGGAGACACGAACGGCGCCAGGATCGTGACCAGGTACAACACGCCCAACACATAGATGCTGATCACGGCGGTCTTGTGCCGCTTGAACTTGAACCAGATGAGCTGCGCCTGAGAGTAGGTATAGATCTCTTGCGCTTGGTCTCTCCTCCTGAACAGGCCTCTCACGGCCTGCCGCCCCCCAAACAGGCCGCTCACAGCCCGCCTCCCTCTGTCCGGACGCGGGGATCGGCCACCGCCAGCAGGATATCCGAGATCAGCGTCCCAACCAGGGTCAGTACGGTTAAGATCATAACAATGCTCCCGGCTACGAAATAGTCTTGCGAACGCAGCGCCTCGAGCTGCAGGGGCCCTACGGTGGGCAGGACCAGGACCATGGAGACAATAGTCGACCCGGAAAAGATGCCTGGCAGCGACCAGCCGATCGTGCTCAGTACCGGGTTGAGGGCGATGCGCAGCGGGTACTTGAGCAGGAGCCTCCGCTCGGTGAGCCCTTTGGATCGAGCCGTGGTCACGTAGGGCTTGCGCAACTCGTCGAGCATGTTGGCGCGCATGACGCGGATCGTCCCCGCCGTACCCGACAGGCCAATGATCGCCGCGGGCGCGATCATGTGCTTGAGCAGATCCAAGACCCTACCCACAGTCCACGGCGCGACGCGGTAGGTGGGCGAAAAGATGCCGCCCACACTGACCCCGAACCACCTGTTGAGCCAGAACATGACCAGCAGCGCCAGCAAAAAGTCGGGCGTGCCAATGCTCACGAACGCGATGGCGTTCACCGTATAGTCGGCGAACGAATTCTGGTGCGTCGCCGCATAGACGCCGACGGGGATCGCAATCGTCAGGGAGAGAACCAGGGTGGCGAACGAGAGGCTGACGGTCAGTGGCAGACGCTCTGCCAGAAGGTCGGCAATCGGACGGTCCCAGTAAAAGGACTTGCCCAGGTTGCCCCGCAGCAGGCCGCCGACCCATTTCAGGTATTGCATGTACACCGGCAGGTCGAGGTAGTACTGTTTCTTGAGCGTCTCGATACGCGCTTGATCATCTATCGTCTGTCCCGCAAGCCGCATCCGTGTCAGGTACGCGCTTAGATAGTCGCCAGGAGGCAACTGGATGATGGCAAAGACGACTACCGACAGAACCACGAGCAGTAGCACCATATACAAGACCCGTCGCACGATATATCCCAACATGGCAAGCTCGCCTTTCCACGTTGCAGGTGGCTCGGCTGGATCCCCGTAGGCATCCAGCCGAGCCCTCAGGCCAGCTACCCGGCAGCAGGGCCCGGATCCTGGCCGCTAGCAGCTAGACCTATGCCTTCCAGAAGAAGGTCTCCAGCCAGTTGTTCTGGGTGCCGCCGGTATCGTACGAGTCGGCGTGCGCTTCCACATCCACGTTGCCCAGCTTCTTGTTGGTAACACACGGCTGTCCGCCGGGCGCACCGGTGCCGATACAGCGTATGTTCTCTGCCTGATCGTCAAAGACGATCGTGATCGCCTCGATCAGCTTCTCCTCGTCAAAGTGGAGCCAACCATCCTGTGCTTCGTAGAGGGGCTTGATGTCGTCGGGTGGCTCGATGCCCGCGGGTTCGGGGTCATCCCTCGAGTTCCACCAGTTGCTCCACTGCTGAGCGAACCACCAAAGCTGGTCGGGGCGCCCATTGATGATGAACTGGCTCATGGCATCGCGTACCCAGACCCAAACCTGCTGCTGGTTGGCAGATTCGCGCTCCCAGAGCAAGTCGCCGTCAATGACGTTGATCACCGTACGTACGCCTACGGCTTCCCACTGCTCCTTGACGATCTCGGTGGTGGGGATCCAGAAGGGGACGTTGTTGGCCACGTCGGCGATCAAGCTGAGCTTGTTGCCGCTCGGCATCAGGCGAAAGCCCTCGGCATCCCTCTTGTTGAGGCCGATCTCGTCCAGCCAGGCGTTCGCCTGGTTGGGGTCGAACTCGGCATAGGCCGTCGCCCACTCTTCCTTGTACCACTTGGAATCCGGGGTGACCGTCATCTGCACCGGCCGGCCGTAGCCCAGGAACATCACATCGTTGATCTCGTCCCGGTCGACGGCCACCGAGAGCGCACGCCTGAACTGGACGTTGCGCAGCAGGTCGCCCATCTCGGGATCCTCGTCGTAGCAGTGGTTGAAGGCGAACTGCGTCGCCGCCGTCCACAGGTCGACGCCCAGCCAGGCGTCATAGCCGCCCGAGTCCTCGCTGGATTTGAGCACCGGGTACTGGGTCAGCGTGAGCCCCCAGGCCTCAAAGTCCACCTGCCCGGCCGTGATCTGCAGCACGCGCGTCTCGGGGTCGCCGCGCAGGCTGCGGTTGTAGGCGTCGATGTACGGGAGCTGGTTGCCCTCCGTGTCGACCTTGTAGGAGTACGCGTTGCGCTCGCCATAGTCGCCGGTTGGCGTCTCGTCGTCCTTGGTCCACGTGGTCAGGACGGGCGTGCCCGGAGCCGTACCGTTGACGGCCATGTACCGGTAGTAGCTCATCCAGTCATCGTAGCCGGCCGCCTTGGCGTTCGCTTCGGCCTGCGGGTTATAGTCGGGATGGAACTGCTGCGCATAGTGCATGCAATCGTACGCGTTGGCCTCAAACTGTGAACCACGGTAGCCGGTGGCATCGAGTTGATGGATGAACATCCAGAAGGGAAGGGCGAACGAGTACTTGAGCGTATAGTCGTCGACCTTTTCCACGGTCATCGGCGTGCCGTCGTGCACCCACCAGCTCGCAGGCGCTGTGTTGAGGTCCTCGTTGAGCTGCTGATCCTCCCACCAGTAGATGATGTCGTCGGCGGTAAAGGGCTCGCCATCGGACCACTTCATGCCCTTGCGTAGGTAGAGCGTGCACGACGTGCCATCGGCGGAGAACTCCCACCCCTTGGCGACGTGGGGTTCGGTGCTCGTGCAGTACCGGTCGAGCCGCAACAAGTAGGCCCGGTCAGGCGGCATTCCCTCTCCCAGGAGCTGGATCACGCCACCATATGTGCCGACCTCTTGCTCGAACCCGTGGCCGCGGATGACAACCATCGGCTCTGCGGGCAGGCGCTCATCGACCGGGGGAAGCGTGCCGGCAGCCACTTGGCCGTAGCTCAGCGGCGACTCTTTGATCTCGGCTGGTACGGCAGTGACCTCGACCATCTTTTCGACGACCTTGGTCACTTCCTTCTCGACGACCTTGGTTACCTCCTTCTCGACCTCGACCGGTACCGTCTCTTTGACGATCTTTTCCACCTCGACGGTCTCTTTGACGACCACCGTCTGGGGTTGGCAGGCCACCACAGCGACGCCGGCTGTCGCTACGGCAGCGCTGCGCAAGAACTGACGACGTGACAGTTTCTCTTTGATACTCACCTTTTCCTCCTAAGGTTCGTGTGTACAACGCGAATCCGAGTCAACGTCCAGATCCTACGCTCTGCTTTTTGTGCAGGTTTCCTCCTTTCCCATCATTGGAGAGGCCGGGTAGACTCGCGCTCTACAAAGTCTGTCTCTAGGGCCAGCGCCATCGCTGGACGCGATGGATGTTCCATACGCTCCACGAGCATCCGTACACCCATCTCTCCCAGCAGCTCGCGATGGACGTGCACCGTCGTCAAGGCAGGACGGACCACGCACGCCATATCGATGTCGTCGAATCCGACTACAGAGATGTCTTCCGGGACGCGGAGGCCCACGCTCTGCAGCGCCTGCATCGCGCCGATCGCCGTCTTGTCATTGCAGGCAACCAGCGCCGTACAAACAGGGCAGCCGACCTGATCTAGCCACTGCGCGATCTGCTCCCGCGCGCCCGCGACCGTCGAGTTATAGTCGCAAGGCACCTCCGCCGGCTCTAGTCCCAGATCGCTCATCGCAGCCCGATAGCCCCTCGCCCGATCGCGGAAACTTGGGATCTCATCCGGGCCACACACAAACAAGATCCGCCGGTGTCCCCACTCGACGAGCTTGAGGACGGTGCGGTACAGGCTGTTCAAGTTCTCGATCAGCACGCGGTCGAGCGATAAATGTGGAAGGTTGTTATCGACTAGAACCATAGGCAGGCCAAGGCGCTTGAAGCGCTCGATCGTCTCTGCATCGATCGAGCTGACCATCATGAGCGCATCGGCCGTGTCCTGAAGAACAAAGCGCTGGACCGCTTCCTCAAGTTGGATATAGTGGAGCGCCAGGTCGTGCTCTTGGCACGCCCTTTCTGCGCCATGCAGAACGGCGAGATAGAAGGCACTGGCTGCACTGTAGCGCCCGATAAAGGCCACCTGGGCTGCCTGCGCCGTAGCGCTCTTGCGCGGATGATAGACATAGCCCATCTCCTCCGCAAGCTCTAGGACCTGGGCACGCGTTGCATCAGAGATCTGCGCATCACCCCGCAGAGCCAGGGAAACGGTCATCACGGAAACGCCAAGTTGGTCAGCGATATCCCGCTGGGTCGTCACGGTGAGACCACCCTCTCGCAAACAGCGATACGACCAACACGAGCATGGGACTGTGGTTGAGCAAGCCCTGGTCTAGAGGAAGGTGCCGACGGAAGAGAGAAGACTTTAATTCAGGGCTTTACTACTGCGATTTAAAGTTTATCATGCTTCATTGCAGTTGTCAATCCTCACTTGTCCCATTCGGCGATCTTGACGCACAAGCTGTGCACCGCAGGGTCATAGTCGGTGCTGGCGCCGGGTGCGATGACGGGAAGGATCAGCCGTGAAGGGCACTTGGCCGAAACGTGCACGCTGTTGTGTGCGACCGGCGCCCCTTCGTAGCTCTCGACTGGCTCGTAAGCGTTTGGATGCACGGCAAAGCGGCCCGCATCGCTGCTGGTGACATAGAGGCCGATCCGGTGGCCCTTGGCAAAGACGATAGCCGTGCTCCACAGATCGATCCTGAGCTTGTAGACCTGGCCCTCCACCAACGGTTCTGGACGGTCAAAGCCGTCGTGATAGCGGGCCATGATCGTGCCGTGCGCGATCATGGCTTCGTAGCCATCGGGATAGATATCGAGCAGTTTCACCATGAAGGTCGTGTCGGGCACATCGGTGCTGACGTACAGGTCGACCCACACCCGCCCCGTCACCTCGAGCGGCGCCTCTAGCGGATCCGTGCCAAAGTAGACGACGTCGTCGCGGCGCCTCAGGGGACGCTGATCCACGGGCCCGTCCGCAATCTGGCCCTTCCAATCGATGTCGACACGCACGACCGGGTCGTTGGGATCGTAAGGATACGCAATCGCAGCCTCTGCTTCTTCCGGCTCGGCCTCCTGTAGCTTGCCTTCCTGCGTCAGGTAGAAAGGTCTCTCCTCGTGCGGAATCGGCCACGTATCCGTCACCTTCCACAGGTTTCCCGGCGCCTCCGGGTCTGTGAAATCTCCCATGAGAAAGTAGTACATGACGGAATGGACCGAGCTCTCGTCTACTCCTCCGTTCAATAGGTTGAACTGCGGGACGTCGGGCCAAAAGATGTCTGCATCACAGTAGTCGGGCGGAACGCGCGATGGCCGTGGATGCTGCCCGTGCGACCCGGCACCGACGATCAGCACTGCCCTGTCGGTGTCTTTCCAGGCCATCCAGTCGTTGATGCTGCCCTGAAGAAAGATGTCGAACCATCCGGCCATGTCCGTCTTGAATATCTGGACGTTTTCGTCCGCGGTCACCTTTTGCAGAGTGGGCC
>CAZLMZ010000142.1:0-8347 GCA_964560475.1 uncultured Anaerolineae bacterium | reverse complement strand
CCTAGTCCTTCACGGACTTGACAAGCGGCACGTTTTCTGCGATAATATCTCCAGTGCCATTTATAGTTTATATCAAGGCACACCACCGCTATCTTTATGATAGGAGGTGATGCGAATGGATCACAGTACGAGTAAGAAAGCGGTCCGGCATCACCTCCGGGTGAAGTAGCCGGACCGCACATACGGCGCATCTCCAGATCATGGGGGTGCGCCGTACTGTTTCTATTCCTCGACGGGCGATGGCGAGTCGAGCAGCGGCAGCATGACCGTCGTGCCCACGTCCAGTTCGCGCTCCAATCAGGCTCGCCCTCCTTTTCCGCTGCTTTGGCGACGATGGCAGTGCGGTATCCCTCGGGCGCCAGAACGTCCTTGCCTCTTTTGGTGAACGCTCTCCCTGATGATATAATACGTTCGACTCACCTGGGAGGCTAACCATGCAGCAAACCCTCTTCGAAGCACGAGATGCGCCCGCCGTGACCGTCTACACCGACGGTGGGTGCGACCCCAACCCCGGCCCGGGCGGCTGGGCTGCCATCCTCGATTATGGCGACCACGAGGTCGTCCTCAGAGGCAACGCACCCGATTCGACCAACAACCGGATGGAGATCGAGGCTGCGACCAGTGCCTTGGCTTACCTGCTCGGCCGCCACGGGCGATGTCATGTCGAGCTGTATACCGACTCGCGCTACCTGCGCCAGGGAATCACTGGGTGGATCGATGATTGGTTCGCGCGCGGCTGGGTGACCAAGGCCGGAGCACCGGTCAAGAACCAGGACGCGTGGCGCCGGCTCTATGAGCTGTCGCACATGCATGCGGTTTCCTGGCATTGGCTCCGGGGACACGCCGGCGACCCACTCAACGAGCGCGCGGACTGGTTGGCCCGGGCAGCGCGGCGGCGGCTCGGTACCACAACTGCACCGGGCACCACCCCGGCAGAGGCTGCACCGCGCGAGCCTTCTGTACCCACCGTCGAACTCTCGATCGGTGTTTCCTGCATCGGGAGCCGTGGCCCTGGCGCCTGGGCAGTGGTGATGCGCGATGGAGAGGCGCGAACCCTGATGCAGGGGAGCAATCGAGACACGACCAGCAACGCGCTCTACCTGGAGGCAGCCACGGAGAGCCTCCGCGCGGTCGACAACCGCCGCCCGGCCACCGTGTATGCACCCAGCCTCTACCTGGTCAGTGGGGCAAACGAGTGGGTATCGGGCTGGCAGCGGAACGGCTGGCGTACCAAGAGCGGCTCGGAGGTCAAGAACCGGGAGGCGTGGGAAGCGCTGCTGCGGGCGGCGGCACCGCACGCGGTCTCATGGAAGCTGGTCCAGGAATCTGGTGGGGACGACGACGTTTCGGAAGCCAGGCGCATCGCCGGTCGAGAGGCCGCCCGACTGGCAGGGTGACCGGGTCCCGGTTTTGCGTCACGACAACCAAGGAGGTTCGTAGCGATGATTCGAGTAGGCATTGCCGGTATGGGGATGATGGGCTGGTTCCACGCACGCCGCTATCTGCAGATCCCGGGTGCGGAGTTGGTCGCGATCGCCGATGTCACCCCTTCTCGGCTGGAGGCAACAGAGACGGTCACGGGCAACCTGCCGGACCGCAGCGCGCGCGCCGATCTGTCCAGTCTGGAGCGCTACCCTGATGCCAGCACGCTGATCGAGGAGGCCGACGTGGATGTGGTCGACATCTGCCTGCCGACCTACTTGCACGCCGAGCACGCGATACAGGCCCTGGAGGCGGGGCGTCACGTGCTCTGTGAAAAGCCGATGGCCCTCAACGTGGCCCAGGCAGACCGCATGGTCGACGTCGCCTCGCGCTCCTCATGCAAGCTGATGATCGCCCAGTGCATCCGCTTCTGGCCCGAGTATCGCTACTTGCAGCAGTGCGTGGCCGAGGAACCGTTTGGCAAGCTGTTGTCACTCAACATGGTCCGGCTTGGTGGGCGCCCGGTATGGTCGTGGGAGAACTGGTTCACCGATCCGGCGCGCAGCGGCGGGCCGATGTACGATCTGCACGTACACGACGTCGATTTCTGCCAGGCGATGCTCGGCATGCCTGACCGGATCGAGGCCGTCGGCCGCAAGCTGCAGGCCGGTGGGGCGCACGAGGTGGTGCACGCGCTGTTCGATTACCAGAATGGCCCGCAGGTCCACGTGCACGCCGGCTGGAGCAACGCCCAGATCCCGTTCAACAGTGCCTTTGACGCCTGGTTCGAGCGCGGGTTCCTGCGCTTTGACGGGCGGAACGATCCCTCCCTGTTGGTCTACGATGACCTGCAGCGAGTCGATGCGCACCCGGCTGAGATCGAGCCGGGCGATGCCTACCAGAACGAGATAGCCTATTTCCTCGATTGTGTCGAACACGACGTAGCGCCCGCGCAATGCCTCCCCGAGTCGACGCGCGACTCGCTGCGCCTGATCGACCTCGAGATCGAATCCATCGAGAGCGGCCGTGCCGTGCGCGGCAAGGAGTGAGCGATGACGACGACAGAATCAGGGATGCGACTGGGTGTGATCGCGCCGCTAGCCCACGGGCCAGAAGAAGAGCTGCAAAAGGCGTACGATCTCAGCCTGCCCACGTGCCAGGTGGTGTGCTGGCAGCCCGAGCTGTTCACCGAGGCCATGGCCGAGCGCCTGGTCGAAGCGGCGGAACGGTATCAGGTCGAAGTGACCACGATCTGGACCGGCTATCCAGGCCCGGCGGTATGGAACTTTACCGAGGGCCCGGCGACCATCGGCCTGGTGCCGGAGCGCTATCGCACCGAGCGGGTGGCCGCGCTGGTGCAGGGCGCCCAGTTTGCCGAATGGGTCGGCGCGCCGGGCATTACTACGCACGTCGGCTTTATCCCCGAGAGCCCCAACAACCCGCTCTATCCGGGGCTACTCGACGCGCTGCGCGAGGTGGTCGGTGCCTGTCGCGAGCGCGGCCTGAGCTTTGCTTTCGAGACGGGGCAGGAGACGCCGGTCACGTTGCTGCGCGTGATCGAGGACCTGGGCGAGGAGGGGCTGGGGATCAACCTCGACCCGGCAAACCTGCTCATGTACGGCAAGGCCAACCCGGTCGACGCGCTCGACGTATTCGGCAAGTATGTCATCGGGGTGCACGCCAAGGATGGCGAATACCCTACCAATGGGCGCGAACTGGGCGTCGAAAAGCCGCTGGGTGAGGGGCGCGTTGGTTTCCCGCAGTTGATCGCCAAGCTCAAAACACTCGGCTATACTGGCGCGCTGACGATCGAGCGAGAGATCAGCGGGCCCAGGCAGATCGCGGACATCAGACACGCCATTTCTGTCCTCTCAGCGCTGATCTAGGCGCCGTACGCGGATAGCACGGAAGGAGCAAACGGAACGATGATGATCATCGATGCCGATACGCACATCTCGCCCACAGGCCAGGACTTTGAGGACTTCTCTCTCGAGGCGCACATGGCGCGTATGGCGCGCTCGGGCGTGGACAAGACGCTGACCTGGCTCAAGCCCGATTACCAGGGCACCGGGATCGAGGGGCATAACGCCTACGTCTACCAGGCCATGCAGGAATACCCGAACCAGATCCTGGGCTTTGGCTGGGCCGATCCTACCGTCAGCGTCGAGCACGCGATCGAGATGGTTCACCGCTGCATCGAGGACTATGATATGTATGGGGTCAAGCTCAACGGCGCGCAGAACCACTACTACATCGATGACCCCAAGCTGGCCCTACCCGTGATCGACGAGATTGCCAGGACCGGCAAGCTGCTCGCCTTCCACATCGGGCCCGACGCGTACGAGCGCACCCATCCCTTTCGCGCGGCCAAAATCGCGCGCGTGTACCCCGATATGGATATCCTGATGGTCCACATGGGTATGACCAACAGCGACATGAATGACGCCGTAATCGAGATGGCGCAGGAATGTCCCAACATGTACCTGGTCGGCAGCGCCACTACGGCCAGAGCGGTGCTCAAGGCGATCCGGATCCTGGGCGCCGACCGGGTCTGCTTTGGCACCGACTCGCCCTTTCAGATGCAGCACGTCGTTCGTGCCATGTACGATGCGCTGCTGGAGGATGAGCTCAGCCAGGAGGAAAAAGCGCTGGTCATGGGCGGCAACATCGCCCGCCTCTTTGGCCTCTAGCGCCGTCCCTGGACCTTCCGGGTTTCTACTACCATACCAGGAGCACAGCCATCATGAGCCGGCCCAACATACTCTTTCTCTTCAGCGACGAGCACGGTTTCCGCTATATGGGCCATCGCCCCCTCGAAGGTGGCGGTGAGCCGGTCGATACGCCGGCCCTCGACCGGCTCGCGGCAAGCGGGACCGTGTTCACCAATGCCTACTGCCAGATGCCACTCTGTACACCCTCGCGGCTGTGTCTCCTGACCGGCCGGGAGGTGCGCGGCGCCGGGGCGTGGTACAACGAGTCCGTGCTGCGGCCCGGTGCCGTCACCATCGCCGACGCCCTGCGCGGCGCAGGCTATGAGACCTGCTTGATCGGCAAGATGCACCTGGGTGGCAGCCGCCAGTTCGCTGGCTTTCAACACCGGCCCTACGGCGACCTAACCGGCAAGACCGGGCATCAGTGGGAGCCGCTGGCCGACGAGCGCCGCCACGGGATGCGGACGCGCACCACGCACGTCGGCGTGACCGAGGTTCCGGAGAGCCTGATCCAGGACGAGGTCGTCGCCCACGAGACGGTGGCTTTCCTGCGCGAGCAGCAGGGCACGAACCCAGCTCAACCGTGGTTTCTCTGTGCGTCCTTTAGCCGCCCGCACTTTCCGCTCACCGCGCCGCGCCGCCATTTCGAGCGCTACTGGCCCGCTGGCGTGACCGATCCGCGCGTGCCAGCCGGGGGAGATGCCTACGATCATCCGATGAGCGTCGGCATGCGCCATGGCTTTCGGGCTGACGCCATCTCGCACGAGGAGATGATGCGTGCCCGGGCAGCCTACTTTGCCTGCGTGACCTACCTCGACGAGGTGATCGATGACCTGCTGCTGCGCCTCGATCGGGATGGCCTGCTCGACAACACGGTGATCGTCTATACTACCGATCACGGTGAGATGGCCGGCGAGCACGGCGTGTGGTGGAAGAACGGCTGGTACGAGGCCTGCACGCACGTTCCGCTGATCGTCTCTACCCCGCAGCAGCGCCGTGGCGAGGCATCGGCCACATCATGTGAGACGCCGGTTGGCTTGATCGATCTCTTTCCGACGCTGTGCGCCCTGGCAGGCGCCCCAGCCCCTGAAGGACTCGATGGCGCCGATCTCACGCCTGCGCTGGACGGGAGTACAGCGCTCCCAGAGCGCCCGATCTACTGCGACGCGCTCAACCCTCGCTGGGGAGAGGGGACCGAGTTCCGCATGATCCGCTGGCGCCGTTGGAAGTATATCCGTTTTCGCGATGCGCCGCCGCTCTTCTTTGACCTGGAAGAGGACCCCGGCGAGCAGCGCAACTTGATCGAGCGAGGTGTGAGCGACGAGGGCAAACGGGCCGTAGAGCAGATGGCGCACTGGGCCGAGACGACGATGGATTTCGACGCCGCCGAGCGCGAACGTACGGTCCGTGACGGGGATCTCGCCGAGATCTATGCGCAGGGCCTGCCGCCAAGCACCGGCAACCTCTACCTGATGCCCTCCGGCAAGCTGGTCAACGCCGACGATCCGCTGTACAACCCGACCGTCATCGCCGAGACGCCGGAAGAGGCGTTCGACGACATTCCATCCTGACGGTGCCAGGACAGGCACCCCGGCACCGTCAGGATGGACTCTCTCATCGCCTACAACTCGAGTTTCTAGCAGGCGCAGCTTGCGCGACAGCGCCCTTGCTTACGACTGCGGCGTCGCGGTGGGTGTCGGGGTCGCCTCGACGGTGGGTGTCGACTCGACCGTTGGCGTCGCTTCTGTCGCTGCCGGCGTAGCCTGAGCTGTGGGCGTCACCTCGGCTGTGGGCGTGCTCTCAGTAGGGGGCGTCACCTCGACGGTCGGTGTCGCTTCCACCGTCGCTGTCGCTGCTGTCTCTTCACCCGCTGCTTGTGGACCGGACGGCAGGCCACCCAGCAGCAGTTGCCACGCTCCCTCTAGTGCGTCCGCTGCCGCGACCGGCGACTCGGGCAGTGCCTCCAGCGCGGCCTCGAGGCGTGTAGCAACCTCCTCGATCGTGCCCTGCTGGTCTGCCGGCGCCGCAGGTTGAAGCGCGATCATGAGTTCCCGTGCTGCGGCCAGGTCGTCCCGCGCCAGCCCCACGTTGTTCTGGACCAGCAGCATCCGGCTCCGCGTCAGCAGCTCCATTGCCCGCAGCACCTGCAGCGACCGCAGCACCGACTCGGGCGCCTGCTCGCCGCTCAGCCGCTCCTGTAGGGCCGCGAGCGTCTCCTCCTGCTGAGCAGCTCCCTCGGCCAGCGCCTCGGCCTGAGCCTGCAGCGCGTCCAGATCGCTCGCGGTCGTATCCAGTTCCTGTCCCAGCGCTTGCAGATCTTGTCGCAGTGCCTCGATGTCGGCCTGAGCCGATTCCTGCCCTACCTGCAGAGCCTCTGTTCCGGCACGGAGCGGCTGTTGCGCCTCCTCGATCTGCGCCAGCGCGTCCTGCAGCGTCGCCAGATTGGACCCGATCGCCGCCAGACGGTCTAGCCTTGCCGCCTGTCCCGCCTGTGCCGTTGACGCAGCAACGATCTGCGCCTCCAGGCGTGCCAGGGCCTGCTTGTCCTGATCCTGCTGTGCCTCCAGGCCCCGCACGCGCTCCTGCGCGTCGTCCAGGCGCTGGGTGAGGCCGCCGCTGAGCTGGTCCTGGCGCGCCTCTAACACGTCCAGGCGAATGGCATGCACCTGCACCGGCAGGATGTACTGCTGGTAGAGGAAAAGGGCACCAAAGTAGAGGCCGATGCCCAGGCCGGCCCCGATCAGCACCACCAGCAAGAGCCGGAAGAACCAGCGCAGGATGTTGCCCAGCGCCTTGCCGAAACGTTGGGCGGTCCGTGTCTCAGCCGGGTGGTCCTCGCTCATTGGGCACCTCCCTCGTTTGCGAAGAGCTGGTTGAGCAGATCGCGCAGCCCGCCGAGGAACGTCTCTGTGCGCGCGTTCTGGCCTTGCAGCGTCTGCACGTCGCTCTCCAGGGCGGTTACCGCCGTATGGAAATCGGCCAGATCCTGGCTCAGCGCACTGATCTCACTGTCGAGGCTGTCGAGCTCCCCGGACAGGCTCCCTACTTGAGCCGTCGTATCGTCCAGATCGGCGCGAAAGCCCTGGGCCGTCCCCTCCAGCGTGTCGATCCGCCCCCCGAATGCCTCTACGTTGTCCAGGCGGGTGCGCAGCCCCTCTATCTCCTGGCCCAGGTCGCCGGCGCGCGCCTCCAGCCCGTCGACGCGCACGCCCATGGCGGCCAAATCGGCGGGCGAGGCGAACTGCAGCCGCCCGCCGTTGATCGAGGCCAGGATGCCCAGGCTGAGTACCAGAGAGAGGATCAGCACGCCAAGACCAACGCCAATTGCGGCCCACAACGTGCGGGCTGGACGTGCCGGCCGGGATGTACTTGCAGCGGACCAAGCCACTGCATCCTCGGCAGGCTGGACCTCTGCTGCTTTCTCCTCGACAGGCCGGGCCTCTTCCGTCTCCCCCTCGGCAAGCCCAGCTTCCTCTATCTCCTCCTCAAGCGGCCAAGGTTCCTCTTCCTCTGCTGTGGCGCTGGGCGCAGGCTCCTGCAGTGGCTCTGCCGCCTCCACTTCTCCGGTTGCCTCGAACGGTGGCCCGGAAATCGTCCCTGTGCCGGAAACCGATTCCGGCACAGCCAGAGAAGCCTGGATCTCGCCCTCTTCTTCGATGACCGGTTCGGCACCGGCGGCCTCGATCGGCTCTCGCGCCGCTCTTTCCGGAGTGGGGGGGACCTCGTACGACGCTGCCACCTCGGGCGCCTTGACCTCGACACGCTCGGCGCCCTCGCCCGGTTCGGCTGGGACGGCTTCTTCCTCGTCCGTGTTGGCAAAGGGTAGGCGCGATCGCATGCGCGCCAAGGTGCTTGGCCCAATGCCCCGTACCCGGGTCAGCTCCTCCGGGTGACTGAATGGCCGGGCGTCGATGATGCGCTGGGCCATCACCGGCCCGACGCCGGGCAACTCCGACAGCCCCTCGACGTCGTCGACGTTGGGGTCGATGGTGTGGCGGTTCATCGTCGCTTCTCCTTTTTGCAGTGCGGCCGAGGCATGGGGTACGTCAGTGGAGAGGAGCGGCAGCACGCCCGATGATGCCGCTCCATATTCATTCTACCCGATCCGGGCACGGGGTGCAACCATGCGCTGGCGTGCCATCGCTATGGCGAGTGGCCGAAGGAGCCGACCGACAGGTGGCTCCTTCGGCCGGGTCTACCTGGACGCGGGAAGG
>CAZLMZ010000141.1:0-8416 GCA_964560475.1 uncultured Anaerolineae bacterium | reverse complement strand
GGGTGTGTGACGCGTCCCCAAGAGAGCTCTGAGATGTGGATCAGGCCCTCGATGCCACCCAGGTCGATGAACACGCCAAAAGAACACAGGTTGGTGACTGTTCCACGGCACACGTCACCCGGCAGCAGCCCATCGAGGATGCTGAGATCGGGCTCTTGCACGCGGCGCGCGGCACGCTCGGACAGGATCAGGCGTTTTCTCCCCGGATCGACCTCGATCACCTTGAGCGTGAGCGTGCGGCCAACCTGTTCGGAGAGCGCTTCTTGCCGCGCCGACTCGTCTCCCGAGACGATCACGTCGCACAACTGCGAGGCGGGCACAAAGCCGACGACCTCGCTCCACTTGACCAATAGGCCGCCACGATTGTAGCCAATCACTGGCAGCTCGATCTCGTCGTCGCTCTCCTGGCAAGCCTGGAACCGATCCCAATTAGGCCCCTCATCCACGGCCTGCGGCTGAGGTGTCGTTTCGCTCTCGTACGCCACTTCGGCCGGCTCGAGCTCGGCAGCCTCCTGCGCCGCTTGAGGTCCCTGGGTCAACGTGTCGCGCTGGATGGTCGCCAGGTCTGTGCCAGGAAGCGGCGCATCGAAGCGAAGCGGCGCATCGGAGCGAAGCGGTACATCGGAGCGAGACTGCGCCGTCTCACGTGTAACGGCGGTCGCCTCGGCGGCGTCCGGAGCGGCGGCCGGTTCCACGTATTCCCCTTCCTCCAGCAGCGCGCGCCAGTACCCCTCATCTGGTGGGATCTCCCACGGCGCACGGTCTTTTCCCGGCTCAAACATCACCCGCTATCCTCTCTATCCACAGCCCACGCACAAACAAAAAACTGGTCCCCCCTACCCGCTTGGCAAGAGCAGAGACCAGCTTAGCAGCTCACGTGCAGTTGTGAAGGCCCGACGTACACACATGCCACGCCCATCTCACACGACTGCCCACACTCCATGAAACACAAAGCCATTTAGTAGGTGAGATTATACACAGCCCCCGAATGCTTGTCAAGATACGTGCCGCAGCACGTAGCGGATGACGGTGATGCGCTCGAACTCGGCACGTTGGTCAACCCAGGCATGTGCCTCCAACCAGGCCAACGTCATTCCGCGCGCGTCCCACATCTCGGCCTCTGAAAGCACGAGCCACACGCTATCGTAACCTGCAGTACGCTCACGCATCAGGGCATCTACTGTCTCTTCGGTCGTCGATGCATCGGTCGGGACCCCTTCTGCCCAGGGGGATGCATCTCCATAGTAGTACTCGAACGTGTAGCGAATGTACGAGATGTGAAACATCACGAGTTCGTCGGGCTGGCGGTGTGCCCGCACGTACTCGGTCGCAGCCCGAAAATCGGACTTGATCGGCGTCGTGCTCTGCTGCACGATCCCCTGCCCGTTGAACCAGAGCAGGAGGACGAGACATACGGCAAAGACAGCCACCGATCGACGCTGGATCTGGCTCAAGCCGCGCGCTAGCAGCAGATAGAAGGCCGGCCCGATCCAGATCAAGTAGCGGTCGACGAACAAGGGCACGCGCAGCGAGATGACGTACAGACCCAGGATCGGGACCAGGATCCACACCCAGAGCGCCAGCACGTCACCGATGCGGGCCCATGGTGTAGCATCGCGAGCACGGGATCTGCCGCGAGCTGCGCCGCGCCTGGACGATGCACCTCGCTCCATCCACAGCACGCTGCCGGCCAGCACGCCAAAGAGAGAGAGGCCCATGGGCCAGAGCTGGCCGGTGGGCAGGATCCCGCGGCTGAAGGCGTGTGCCATCACCCTGGTCATACCGAGCAAGCTGACGAAGGAATGGCCGATATTGCCGCCACGAACGAGCAGCGGCCAGACCCATGGCAGGGCAATGAGGGCCGGCCCGACCAGCCCCGCCAAGGTCAGCAGCGCCTGCCGCCACTGCGCGCGCGCAACCGGCCACCATGCAACAAAGAGGACGACCATCACCGGGATCAGCAATCCCCCCATGATGTGCACGCCGACTGCCGTCCACGTGAGGACCAGGACCAGGGCCCAGTTGGCCCAATGCCCCCCCCTGACCGCCTGGCCGTACACGTACATCGTCGCGATGGCGAGTACAGAGAGGAGGGTGTACATCTTGGCCTCCTGTCCATACCAGACCATGTACGGTGAGGTCGACATGAGCAGTGCGGCCAAGACGGGCACGGGCGCGGCGAACCACGACCGCGCGATGCGATAGGTCCCTACTACGGCGAGGATGCCAAAGCAGAGCGAGAGGTAGCGCAGCGCAAACGCGCTTTGGCCGGCCAGTGCGACCCAGGCGCGCAAGAACACGTAATAGAGCGGGCCATTCCAGCCGGGGCGGCTGAAATTGGCGATCATCGTGGTCAGCGGCGCCTGCGAAAAGCGCAGCGCATCCACCTCGTCGCGCCACAAGCTCTGTGCCGTCAACCCGCCGATGCGGACCGCGAATGCCAGGAGTAGGACGGCAATCAGCAAGCCGCGCCAGGCCGGAGCGCGGTTCATCGCCAGATCCCTTCGCAGGTCACGCATGGCACAATGCGTCCTGGTTCACGCCGATCCTTCGGTGGGCAAGTGCCGGGCAATCGCGATCACCAACCAGGCCATCCCACCGAAAAAGAGGACGCCAACCCCTGCCCACGGAAGGGGCGACGACCACGGGCTGGGACCCTGCGGCGTAGATGGAAACGTCGAGATCCCGAGCGGTGAGGCCGCTGGAAGGGGAGAGGTTGCCGGAGACGGCTCTGCCGCTTCCGACTGGACGGTAGGTGGCAAGGGCGAGTTCCCGGAAGATATGTCGGGCAGGACCGGCGACGTCATCGTCGATGCCGACGTCGACGCCGCGGGCACGGTGGCGGTGGCAGGCGGCGTCGGGCTGGGCGGAACGACCGCCGTGGTCGGCGTCACCGTAGGAGATGGAGGGACCTCGGTCGGCGTTGGCAAAGGAGGCGTCTCGGTAGGGGGAACTGTCGTCGGCGTAGGCAGGATCTCTGTGGGCGTCGGTGGCACCGGCGTTGGCGAGACAAAGAGCGGTGAGACCGGCGATTGGAACCAGGCGCCCAGCGCGGGCCCGCCCAGCACAGCCAGGAGCAGCCTTGTCAGAAGCAAGAGCAGCACGATCTGTACAGCGGATTTGCGGTTCGACACGTTTATCCTCAATTGCATCAGCGCGCTCGACCTGTCTACGAGCGCGCGAAATGGACGACAGTGACCCCTGTATCCCCCTCGCCCTCGGCGCCATCGCGGAACGATTCGACGAGAGGATAGTCCCGCAGAAAATCACGCACGGCCTGGCGCAGCGTGCCCGTGCCCTTGCCGTGTACGATCCGCACAAAAGGCACCTGGGCACGGTATGCCTCGTCGAGGTACCTTTCGAGGCGGGGCAGGGCCTCCTCGACGCGCAAGCCACGCAGGTGGAGCTCGAGGCTGACGGCAGGCGCGGGCGGCAGGGCCACCTTGGCCTCCTGTTCCTCGGGCGATTGGGCCGCCTTGTGCCGCAGCTCCAGCGACGAGCGACGGGTGCGGACCCGGAAGGAGCCCACTTGAACGTCGACGCCGCTGTCATCCATGCCCAGCACCTCTCCGGTGGCGTTGAGGTCGGCGACCCACACCGTATCTCCCACCTCGATCTGTTCGCCCTCGGGTACCAACGGCGCGGGCGGTGCTGCGGCAGGCGCCTGCGGTTCAGCCCCTTGCGCCAGCCGGTCGAGCGTGGCCTCCAGCTCGCCGAGATCGACCGTCGACGGCGTCATGACCGACAGGCGGCGCTGCACGGCGCGCAGCTCCTTACGCACAGCTTCTGCTTCGGCAGCCGCCTGCTCGCGCGCCTGGCGCAGGATCTCGTCTCGCTCACGCTCGATGTTTCTCAAGCGCGTGCGCAGCTCTCCTGCCGTCTCTTGCGCCTCGGCCCATGCGCGCTCGGCTTCCGCCTGCGCCTGCGCGGTTCGTGCCTGGGCCTCCTTGATCTCGGCCAGGAAACGCTCGACCTGTACGTGATCGGCCGAGACGAGGCTCCGGGCACGGCGAACGATCGGCTCGGCGAGCCCGAGGCGTTCGGCAATGTCGAAGGCGTTGGACTGGCCGGGCAGACCAATGGTCAGGTGGTAGGTGGGAGCCAATGTTTGTACATCGAACTCGACGCTGGCATTCACCACACTGGGCGTGCCCGCGGCATAGGCCTTGAGCTCGGCATAGTGCGTCGTGGCCAGCGTGGTCACGCGACGCTGCAAGAGGTGCGTCAACAAGGACTGGGCTAACGCTGCACCCTCTACCGGGTCGGTCCCCGCCCCCAGCTCGTCGAGCAGCACCAGGGAACGATCGTCGACGGTATGGAGGATATCGATGATATGGCCCATGTGCGAGGAGAAGGTCGAGAGCGACTGCTCGATGCTCTGCTCGTCGCCAATGTCGGCACAGACGTGGTTGAACACGCTCAACCTCGATCCATCGGCAGCAGGAAGATGCATCCCGCACTGGGCCATGAGAGCCAGCAGGCCGGTCGTCTTGAGCGAGACGGTCTTGCCGCCCGTATTCGGCCCGGTGACGACGATGACGAAATAGTCGTCACTCAGGTGCACATCGATCGGCACCACAGCCTGCGGGTCGAGCAGCGGGTGTCGTGCCTGGCGCAGGTCGATCGCCGAGCCGGGGTGCTGTCCCGCTCCCTCCCCCTGGGGCGGGTGAAAGGCCACGATCTCGGGCATCGTCGCCCGCGTGGCATCGGCGTACCGGGCGCGCGCCAGGATCATATCGAGCTGAGCCAGCACCTCGACCGTCCGCTGGATCGGCTCGGCAGCATCGGCGACGAGACCAGAGAGGACCAGCAGGATCCGCTCGACCTCGCGCTGCTCCGCCAACTGCAGCTCACGGTAGCGGTTGTTGAGCTCGACCGTGGCTAATGGCTCGATGAACGAGGTGGCCCCGCTGGCGGACTGATCGTGTACCAGGCCGGGAATGCGGGTCTTGGAGTCAGAGCGCACCGGGATCACAAAGCGACCGTCGCGCTGCGTGATGTATGCCTCTTGCAGGTAGGTGGCATTCTGCGAGTTGGTCAGGATGCGGTTGAGCCGGTCCATCAGCCGGTCGTGCGCTACAACCAGCTCGGAGCGGATCCGTGCCAGCTCCGGGCTGGCGCGATCCAGCACCTCTGCATGCTCGCCGATACAGCGGTCGATCTCGGCCACCAGGTCGGGACAGGTTTCCAACTGGCCTACGTAGCTCACGATGAGGGGAAACTCGTCGCCATGCTTGAGCAGGGAGCGGCGCAAGACGTTAGCACGGCGCAGGGTGTCACCGACGTCGATCAGATCCGTGGGTAGGAGGCGCGCGCCGCGCAGGGCGTTCTCGACCAGGGGGACGAGGTCGTGCGCGCCGCCCAGCGTGAGATCGGGCCGCGTGCTTAGCAGCTGGCGCGCCTCGCTCGTCTCACGCTGCCGGCGGCGGACCCGGCCCTCATCGGTGGAGGGCGTGAGCGCCAGCGCCAACGCTCTCCCCGCGGAAAACGAAGTATGCTCGGCCAGCCGCTCCAGGATGGCCGGCAGTTCCAGTTTCACCCAATACGATCGATCCATCAAACCACTTCCGACGAAAAAGGCCGGCCATGCACACCATAGCCGGCCCAGGTTCCCGAACGAAGGTACTACAACGAGTTGAGCAGCAATGGTGGCAGGTCGTGCCCGAACAGCCAGGGCCGGATGATCGAGAGCAGGAAATGCATGAACGGCCGGAACACGTAGGCCATCCACGAACCCCGCGTCTGTCCCTGCAGGAACTGGCGGACCGCCTCGTAGCCGATCCACTCCCCCCCGGCAGTGGAGGAACGAAGGATCATCAGCACCACGGCACACCACACCGCCGTGTTCACGAACCCGAACAACATGCCACCAAAATTCACCCAGATCTTCATGCGCTCGATCTTGATGTGGCCGATCAGGTCGTTGACCATGAGCATGAACAGTAAGTTCAGCACGCCCATCAACACGACAAACGCCAGCACATCCGTCGTTGCACCGCTCTCGCCCAGGCCGGAGAGCATGCGGCCCAGGCCGCGATAGGCCACCGTCGAGACGACGGTCGAGACGTACAGCACCAGCGTGGCGGACGCTTGCCTGAACACGCCACGATAAAACCCGAATGCCGTGCCGCCGATCAAGATCAGGAAGAACAGGACGTCAAAGAATGTAAGTCTCATCGTCTCAGAACCCCCTCAGCAGGTCAGCCGGGCCGGCGAGCTGCGATCTGGACCATGGACAGTATACCACACGGGCATAGGCACGGCAAGTTGGCCCGGCGGCATTGTATGCGAGTATCCGCAAGGATGCTGCCCTACGCTCGCAAGAGCAAGCTGCGCCTTTCTAGGCCGGGGTCAAGATCGCCTCGATGCGCTCCAAGGCCCAGTCGAGCTCTGCCTGCTGGATGATCAGCGGTGGCGCCAGGCGAATGACGTGCTCGTGCGTCTCTTTGCACAACAAGCCCTCCCGCTGCAGCGCCTCGCAGTAACGGCGCGCGCCACCGGCTTCTGGATAGAGCTCTACGCCGACGAACAGGCCCTTGCCGCGGATCTCTTTAATGTACGGGCTGTCGATCGTTCGCAGCCTCCCCATCATATAGTCCCCCATCCGCGCCGCATTCTCGATCATGCCCTCCTCGACCAGCACCTTGAGCGCTGCGCGTGCCACCGCGCAGGCCAGCGGGTTGCCGCCAAAGGTGCTGCCATGGTCGCCGGGCTGAAAGACGCCCAGCACCTCCTTGTTCGAGAGCACGGCCGAGATCGGGTAATAGCCACCCGACAGCGCTTTGCCGATCAGGGTCAGGTCGGCCTCGATCCCCTCGTGCTCCTCGGCCAGCAGTGTCCCCGTGCGGCCAAGGCCGGTCTGGATCTCGTCGGTGATCAGGACCACGTCGCGCTCGGTGCAGATGCGCCGTACCTCGCGCAGGTAGCCGTCCGGCGGGACGATGACCCCGGCCTCGCCCTGGATCGGCTCGACGAGAAAGGCGACGGTGCGGGGCGTGATCGCCTCCTCCAGCGTATGCGCGTCGCCAAAGGGGATGGTCACGAACCCGGGGGTAAAGGGCGCATAGCCGTCGCGGTACTGCTCCTCGGTGCTGAACCCGACGATGGTGATCGTCCGCCCGTGAAAGTTGCCGGCACAGACAACGATCTCGGCCTCGCCATAGGGGATGTCCCTGGCCTGGTAGCCCCACTTGCGCACCGCCTTGATGCACGATTCGACCGCTTCTGCGCCGCTATTCATGGGCAGGACCATGTGCGAGTGAGTGAGCTCGCAGAGCTCCCTGTAAAAGGGGCCCAACTGGTCGTTGCGAAAAGCGCGCGAGGTGAGGGTGAGGCGGTTTGCCTGCTCGATCATGGCGGCACGGATCTTGGGGTGGCAGTGGCCCTGGTTGACGGCGGAATAGGCAGAGAGGAAATCCATGTAGCGGTTCCCCTCCACGTCCCACACCCAGATGCCCTCGCCCCGGGCCAGCACCACGTCCAGGGGGCGATAGTTGCGCGCCCCGTACTCGTTCTCCAGTTGGATATAGTCCTGGGTGTTCACGTCCGCTACCCCTTCCTTGCCCGCTCCCACTGTGCCTTGTTCTGCCTCATCTCATCAGTCTGTGCAACGGGTGGGCCAGGACACTGGTTCCGTTCGTCGTAAAGCCAATGGCCCTGGTTGTCGTGCAACACGGGCATGCGCTGCTCAACCGATGGCGGGTCGATGACCTTGGTCGGGGCATCCGCATAACCAGTATGCAACGCTGCTCATCTCATTGGCCAGATGGTTACCGTGCCCGTGCTCGATGGTGACCTTGATCTGTTCGGCACCCCCATTGTACCACAGAACGGGAAGCCTGGTACAACCGGTCCCCGGCTTGCCGGATCTTCCTTCTTGGTCCATAATGGGGCTTAGTCCCAACAGGGGGATCGGCTATCCAGAGGGAGGGCTCGATGCGCTTTTTCGACTGCAACGCGTTTTTTGGGCTGCCGGCCGTGCGGCCGCTCGCGCCGGTGGCCACGGTGGAGGAATTCCTGGCCGAGATGGACCGGGCCGGGATCGAGAAGGCCCTGGTGTGGCACATTGCCCAGCACGACGCCTCGGCGCGGGTCGGCAACGCGCTCCTGGCAGATGCCATCCAACCTCACCCGCGCCTCATCGGCTGCTGGAGCGTGCTGCCGAGCCAGACGCACGAGCTCCCGCCGATCGAGGATCTGTTCCGACAGATGCAAGCGGCGCGCGTCGTCGCGCTACGGATCTTTCCCAGCAGCCACCGCTTCCTGGCCAACGCCGTGGTCATGGGGGATATTCTTGATGCCATGGTGGTGCGCCGCGTGCCGCTCTTGATCTCGGTGCGGCGCGGCATGGACTGGACCGGAATCTATGCGCTGCTCTCTGATTTCCCTGACCTGGTGTGCGTGATCTGCGACCACG
>CAZLMZ010000140.1:3308-8491 GCA_964560475.1 uncultured Anaerolineae bacterium | reverse complement strand
CCGTGCGGATCGACGACGCCAGACGGTGCCGAGCAGGCGATCTGCTGTGGGTAGCAGTTGTCGACCGTGACCACCCACACGCCGCCTGCACGGGCGCGCATGCGCAGGTTGGCCTCGTGATACTTCCACGCTACGCGCGACCACGGGCCACCGTCGCGCCCACCGTTGACGGCGTGAAAGAGGATCCGCGCCCCTTGGCGCGCGAGTTGCTGGCTGAGGTGCGGGTCGGGTACGGGCGTGCAGACGGGGTTGGCCCACAGGTCGTTGCAGATCAGCCCGCCGACGCAGATCGCGCCATAGTCAAAGGTGCGCAGCGGAGCCACGGCATAGTCGTTGATCTCGCCCTGCGGCGGGTCGTCCCACGTGCCGCAGGTGAGGGTCTTGCTGTGGTAGCCGAGGTAGGTGCCGTCGGGTAGGTAGAAGCGCAACTGGTTGTAGCAAGCGCCGCCGGCCTCGACGGCACAGGTACCCAACGCCAGGCCGACGCCCGCGTCGCGCGCCGAGCGCGTCACCACCCGCAAGCCCTCCTCGACTGCCGCCCGGTCAAAGGCCGGGGTGTAGCCGCTGAGCGAACCCTCAGGCGTCAAGAGCACATCGGCCCGTTCCTGGGCCGCGTAGGCGATGGCGCGGCCGATGGTCTGCACGTTGTGGGCCACGTCGCGCGTGACCGGGATCTGTGCCCCTGCTACGCGTAGCTGCACAGCTATTGCCTCCTCGTGCTTCTCCATATCACCGGCGCCAGGAGCGGCGTCTCGGCGTTCACAGCAGCGGATTCAGTCGCGTTCTAGCCACCTATGAGAGCCGGGGCACTTGCGGCGCACCCGGTGGTGTACTCTGTTGAGCTGACTACAAACGCTGCCTTCCCGTCTGCGCGACTGCGCTTGGCGCGGTATACCGGATCAAGTGTCCAGCCTGGCCCCAACGCCACGCGGAACGCATAATCTACGGTTGGGACCGACCTGCATCACACATCGGGCCTCAGTCGATGTCGCGCCGTCGCTGCGCCCATCTTTGCTGTGATCACGGCCCTTGGGCTGCATATCGCGGCGCGCCGCCTACGTCCAGCACAGGCCACAGACCCAGCTCGGCAGCGCTGGCTAGTAGCCGGGACCGTTCTCATTTCGCTCATGCAGTTGGTCGCGGTAGCGACGCTCGCTGCAATGGCCCCGGGTAGGCCCTGAAAGTCTCCCGGACCCATAGAGTTCTGCTAGCCCCGCTCGGGCAGGGAGGTGGGTGGAACTGGACCGGATCGGAGCGTGAGACAGCGCACCAACAGCCAGCCGTTGAGCCCGACCTGCGTGCCGGTGCTCAGGCACAGCGCCAGCATCCCGGCCGCGGACGCCAGGACCGAGCCCAGGAGGTTGAGGACGGCGGCAAGGGCGTAGGACAACCCCCAACCCAGCAGAAAGAGCGGCGAGTGGCGTCCCATCACCTGCCCGTCGCGCAGGGTGAGCCGGGTGACCAGCCCGCGCAGGAGGCCGATGCCCAGCCCCAGCAGCAGCGCGGCGCCGGTCAGCAGCGGCTTGACGCCCGGCCGGGCGAGCAGGGCAAAGGTGGCCAGCATGACGACGCTGATCGCGACGTTCAGACCCAGGGTTCTAGCGCGGAGGGCGCGCTCGCGGCGGTAGGTGAAGACCATGAGGATCGCCCCCACGACGGTCAGTGCTGACGAGAGGACGGTGACAATCTGCCATACGAGGTCCATCTGCTCTCCTTTGTCGGGCCAGATCCGCTCGGTCAGGTGATCTGCGCGCCACAGCGGGTGCAAAAAGCGCGACCCGGCTTGAGCGCGGCCCCACAGGAGGGGCAGATCCGCCCGCCGAGCAGCTCGACGCGCAGGGTCACACCGCCGATCGCGATCGTGTCCCCGTCGACAAGGGGCGCCGGCCCGTCGATGCGCACGCCGTTGACCAGCGTCCCGTTGCTGCTCCCCAGGTCGACGATCGTATACCCCGCCGGCGTGCGCCGCACCTCGGCGTGATTGCGTGAGACGATGCTCACCGCCAACACCAGGTCATTATCGCCTGCGCGACCGATGCGCAGCCCATCCCGCAGCGAGCAGCGCTGCCCGGCAGCCGGGCCATCGACGATCACCAGGTCGCCCTTCGGGGTCGTTGGCGCCAGGATGGTGGCCTGGCCCACGACCAGAGAGGCGCCGCAGGCGGTGCAGTAGGCCTTGTCCGGGCCGTTGACGGCCCCACAGCGAGGGCACGACTGCCCGGGCCGCGATGCAGCGGACTGCGCGGACGTGTGGGCAGCCCTGGCCTTGTGCAACAGCGCGATCGCCTCGTCGCTGCCCTCTGTGTCGAGCGTCTGCCACAGTGAAGCGGCCGCCTCGTCTGCCAGGGCGTGGAACGACGCTGCGGCCTGCAGCTTGGCCTGCGGATCGGTTTCCAGGTCGGCCACCGCCTCGGCAATCTCGGCCAGCCAGGCCAGCTCGTCGCCCTCCTGGTGCAGGGTGTTCTCCCAGGCCAGTGCCCCGGCCGCTGCCTCGCCCAGCATGGCCATCCGCTCTTCCAGGATCCGCTGCGCTGCTGGGTCGCCCTCGTGCAGGACGTGCACCTGGGCCAGCACCTCGCCGCACGCTATCAAGAGGGCAGCCGCCGCTCCCAGGCGCACGTCGCCCGCCAGGTCGGCCTGATCGAGCGCCCGCTCACAGGCAGCGACGGCCTCCTGCATGAGCTGTGCCTGGCCTTCCTCTCGCTCCTGCGCCGCCAGGCCGGCGAACGCATGACCTCTCGCTACCTCAGCCAGGGCTGCGCCCCAGGGAAAGCGCGCCCCGGCATAGGCCTGCGCCGCCAGTTCGGCGTGCCGTGCCATGCCCCGCAGTCGCACCTGGCGCTCGGTCGGGTCCTCGATCTCGGTCAGCTCCTCGGCCCACACATCGACGCGGTCCATATGGCCGTCACCAACACGGATCGCCTCGTCCCGCCCCTCGTGGTGTCCACGGCGTTCTGCGGTCTCGGACATGGCCACTCCCTTCTTCCCTTGCCCAGAGGCCCATGGAGCCTATTCCACCATTCCTTCATCGTGCGGATGATCTAGCGCAGGGCTACCGGTTCAGTGGCAGCTTTCCGGGCCGATTCCACCACTCTTTTACTGAACGGATGATCTGATCAGATTTCGTTTCGCGCGTCCTGGGTGGCGGTGACGGCTGCTGGAACACGTCATCCGTCTGAAAGGGGTCACCGGGGTGTAGCGGCTCGAGGCCCTGGTTGCGCTGCGATGCGCCAGTGACCTTTCTCACCGTTGAGGGCGGCGCTTTTCTGATCTCCTCAAACAAGCCGGCCGAGTCTTTGCGATGCTGTTCGAGCGTCCCTGCACCGGGCTTGCCGGGTATCTTGTCGATCACCTTCTTGGCTGGATCGATCACGTACTGCTCGTGTGCCTTTTCGGCGGCGCCCGTAAGGACATCCACCCCCCGAGTCAGCCAGACCAGCATTTCCCGCTGATGCTCGTTCAGACGCCGGTAGGCAGGGCTCTTTTCGTACTCCTGGCGACGGTTCAGTGTCTTCTCCAGGCGGTCCACCAGGTCGAGGACCTTGGTCGGATCGGTCCAGCCGTTCACCTTGTCCAGGAGCGGCGCGATGCGTGTTTTCCACCTCTCGGACTCGCGCATGGACGGCGGAACGCGCTCGACCAACTGCTGGAGCTGTTTGCGGCTCTGCTCTAGCGCCTGCGCATAGTCGCGCACATCCCGCACGCCTCGCTTTGCTCGCTCCTCCGCCGATTCGCCGGCTGCCTGTCCCGGGATAGGAGGCCGCGATCGCTCGGGAAGAGAGGGAGCTGCGCGCCGTTCGGCCGGCTCCTTCTCCTTGGCCGGTGTCCCCTGCTTGGCCGAACGGTCCCCCGCGCGCAGGTTGAGCAGCACCGCGGCGATGTACTCCAACGCTGCTGCCCCCGCGGCGACGCCAGCCGCAGGCACCTTGGGAGACTTGGCCTGCTGGACGGTGATCAGCCTCTCGAGCGCCCTGGAGCGGGCCTCGCCCTCCTCATCGCTACGACCGGCCGGCGGCACAACCTCGCCCTCCGCCGGCGGCTCACCGCCACCTCCTCCCGACGGCTGTTCCCCCGTCCCACCACTCGGCGGATCCTGCCCGCCCGTACCGCTCCCCGTCGAGGAGGGAGGCGCCACAGGCCCCGCCTTGGGCTTGGGGCACCCGTCCGCCCCTTCGCCGTACTGGCCGCGGCAGGCGTCCTTGTCGTCGGGTACGGCATCCCCGTCATCATCGCCAGTAGCAGCCGTTTGCACCTTGACGGACACCGTCTTTGATAGTGACCGCGCGTCGCCCATCACGTCGACGCCGATGTCGTGTCCGCCGGCGACGGCACTATTCCACGTCCATGCGGGCGACGTCGTGCGGGCCGCTTCGGTGGAATCCACGTACCATACGTAGTTGAGCTGCTCGCCGGGCCGCGCGCCCTGCACGGTCACCGAGCAGTTCAGCTTTTGCCCTGCCACCGGGCTCTGAGGCGTGCATCCCAGCACGGCCTCGAAATCAGGGCAGCCATCGGGTGGCTTGCCTTTCTGGTCGGGACAAGCATCGTCGGCGTCAGGCACGCCGTCGTCGTCACGGTCAGACGGCTTGGCCGGTTCGGCCGGAGGGGCTGCGTCGCCGATCGGGATCGAGATCTGGGCCTCGCACTTGGACTGGGCGCGGCTCTGGTCCGAACAGACGCCGAAAGCGCCAACCGCGTCCTCCGGACACCACGAGGCCTGCACCTTGACCTCCGCGGTGCCGCTCTCCTTGCCTGCGGTCACCGTCAACTGCGCCGGAAACTGGACATCCACGGCAACGGCAGGTTCAACGGTGGCTTTGGTCGCCGAGACGAGCAGGCTGAACTTGCCCGGCCCCGAGACCTCGCCGCCCCAACAGGCATCGCTGAGGCTGGTCAGCGTCACCTCTAGCACTGTCCTGCTTGTGCCGTCGGCCTGGAGCGTGTCCGAGTGGCCGGAGGCAAAGCCGACGTCGATGCCTCCCGGCGCAGCCAGTGCCCCCGCTGCCAGCGCCAGGCACAACACGATCGCCAGCCCTGCTGTTGGTACAACAGAACGTCCCCGGACGGCTCGTACGCAGAATCTACGCATTGCCGCCTCCCCTCTAGGGCTCGAATATCGCCAGGTCATCGAAAGCGACCAGCGTATGGGTCGTGGCATCATCGTTGCTCACCCACAGTACCAC
>CAZLMZ010000140.1:0-3208 GCA_964560475.1 uncultured Anaerolineae bacterium | reverse complement strand
CTGCGGCATCCTGCCTGGAAAAGCACGCCTGATCGTCGAACTGGAGCACTTGCTCATAGTCGGCCCGCGCCCGGCCCTCGTCCCCACTGCGCTGGTACATCCGTCCCCGCATCAGGTAGGCAAAGCAGTCATTCAGGTCCAGGGCTACCATCCGGTCGAGGTCGGCGATGGCCTCCGCATACCGGCCCAGCGCGCTCAAGTGGATCGCCCGCTGCATGAGCAGCCAGCTATTGTACGGAGCGAGCGCGATCGCTCGCCCATAGTCGTCGGCGGCGCGCTGGTAATCGCCCAGCTCTGCATAAGCGGCCGCGCGCCCCTGGTAGGCGGTCACCGCCTCTGGATCGATCAGGATGGTTGCCGAGTTGAGAAACAGATCGCCGTAGGGCGCTGCCAGGAGGAGGATCGCCGCGGCGGCGATACAGAGCAAGAGCAGGGCGGAGGGTCCTGCGATCAGCCACCACCGGCGCCGTGAGGGCCGTGCGGCGGGCGGTGACGGCACAGCGCGAGCGGGCCGATCGCCCGCAGGGGGGTCGCGTCGTATCCACTGTTGCCCATCGTGCCAGTACCACGCGCCAGTGTCCGCGCCCAGCATCCAGTACCCGCTGCCGTCCTCGACCACCAGCTCGGCCAACGCCGTGTCATACGCGGCCTCGTCCAGCGCGCCGGCCCGGTAGCGGTCGCGCAGGACGGCAAACTGGCGCGCAGCCTGCTCGAATGGGGGGGAAAACGAGACGCGCGGCGCGCCACAAGCACCGCAGAACTGGTCTTCTGGGGCCAGCTCGGCATCGCACACACGACAGCGCATCGTCGTCCTCCTGTCGGGAACAGGGCGCTCCCTTGCTTCATCTGCGCCACCACCCCATCGTATGTGGCGGCAGAGGCGCGGGGTCACGGCAGCGATCTATGGAGTTTGGGCTACAATTGAGAGCTCGACGGCAGAGGTGCGATGCGTCGGCGGCGGATAGAACAGGCACGCTATTTCCAGGGTACCATAACATGCCCGGGAGGGCAAGTGAGGGATGAACCGTTCAGTGCGCTTTGCCGAGGTGAAATGAATGTACTTGCTCGTACCGCCGACCCAGCGCGACGTCGATCGCGCCGCCGTCCAGATCGTAGACCACTGACCAGACGGTGATGGGCTGGGAGACGTCCGCCAGCAGCGACATGGCATCCGCTGCAGAGAGGATGCCGTTGGCCTGCGCCAGGCGCTCGTAGGCCAGGTTGTAGCGCCAACAGCTCGAGCTCGCGCCAACCGGCCGCTCCTCGGCCAGGATGAAATTGGTCGAGACCTGCCACGGCTCCTCGTTACGCGTGACGACCATCTCGCCGTCGACGTACTCGATCACCGCCGAGTGGCCGGAGGCGTCGGCGACGAAAAAGTGGAGCGGCGGATTGCCAAAGCGGACCCTGACCCCCTGCAAGAGCGAGACGGCCTCCTCGACGTCCGCGGCATAGTCCAGCACGAGGCGGATGGCCTGGAGGTCGTCGAGGGTCACGCCCCCCGGCTTGGCGCGGTCGCGCGCGTGGGACACGGCCATCATGCCCACCGCCACGCCGCGCTCGTTCATGCCGTCGAAGGGCAGATAGGGCGCCTGCAGCAGCACCCTGCGGTCGAGCAAGGTGGGATCCTCGCGTGGAAAGCCCAGGTAGGAGGTGTCGACCATGGAGACAGAGGCGTAGGCGCCGGGCGGGTGCGTGAAGAGGAGGAGGGCCTGCTGGTGGATCCAGTCAAAGTTGCGCCCGACGACGACGCCGGAGGAGGTGGTCCCGGCAAAGCCGGTGCAGGCCCAGGCACCGCTCGCTGCCAGGGCGGGCGCGGCCCATCTGGCCGTGACCGAGCGGGCCGTGGCCGAGCGGGCCGTGGCCGGCTCCAGCAGCTGCGAGAAGCCGTAATCGCCATAGTAGTGCATGACGTAGAGCGGATAGTCGTCCACCCTGCGCAGCGAGGCCAGCGTGCGCAGCGGCGCCCGCCACAGGAGCAGGCACAGGCCGAGCAGCAGCACTACCCCCAGGGTAACAAACGCAGCGCGCTTGACCATGGCTCACCTCGCGGCGATTGCGAGACGCGGGTACGAGGAACAGCCACGGATCATAGCACAGCGACGGGCATTGGGCAAGCCGGGGAGGGGCCACGCGGTGCGCGTTCGCGCCGGGCGAGCGCGCGGATGCTCACGGTGTGATACGTGCTTTTCCCGATTGGCTCGAACGGGAATAGATAATGTGCGGAATTGAATGATTTGTACGTATTTGTGCGCATCCAGACATGCCGGTTGTCCCGTTCCGTTCGTACCGGGGGATTTTTATGCATCGATCGGGAAACGGGAGCGCGCGGCATACGCTGTATTCCGTGGCCCATGGTAGGGGATCAGGGGCTGCCTGTCAAGGGGGGTCGTGCCATTTTAAGGTTGGGGGAGTGCGGGGTGCTTTGAATCACTGAGACACTGAGGGGGATGAGTGCACTGAGGGGTCGGTGGCGGATATGGAGATGCCGTGGGGAGAGGGTGTGGGGCGGTGCCCGTCACCGGCAACCTTGGGCTGCGGCAACCTCGGGCTGTGGCGACCCTCGGCTGCGACAACCTCCGGCTGCGGCGACCCTCGGCTGTGGCAACCTTTGGTTGCTGGAGGTGACGAGCACCAGGGAGGCCCCGCCCTTTTCGCGCCCTGTGCGTGCTTGTGGGCCTACGGATCAGCTTCCTACGGGACAGGCGAGCTCGCAGCGGCGGCAGTAGTGGACTCGCTCGTCAATGGGCGGCATGCCTTCCATATCCAGGGCAGCAGAGGCGGCGGACGCGCCGGCCTGTACGCCGGAATCCTGAACATCCTGGTCCATCTGAACCAGGCACCTGGCACGGGCGAAATGACCGTCCCGCGCGGGAAGCGTCGACATGCCTGTGCCGACAGGCGAGAGCACGGCCTCGCCAAAGGCGTGCTGCGGGCAAGCGTCCCGGCAATAGCCTTCACAGTCCCGGCAGGGGTCAAAGTCGATGGGACCGGTGGGCGCCAGGTCTGCCTCGAGCAGCATTGCGCGGAGGCGGACGCGCGGCCCGAACTCGGGCGTGACGAGGAGGTTGTTCCTGCCGATGCAGCCCAGGCCGGCCAGCACGGCGGCGTCCTTGAGGTAGACTCCCCCACCCTCAACAGAGTAGGGCAGCCTCTGCGTCTCGACGCCGAGCTGTTGCTGAATCCACCGGGAGAGCTCCCTGCAGAT
>CAZLMZ010000139.1:7330-8522 GCA_964560475.1 uncultured Anaerolineae bacterium | reverse complement strand
GACCACCCTGTGCCGTCGAACATCGGGTGATCGGGATCGATACCGCTGTCGATCACGCCCACCTTGACGCCCGAGCCTGCCGCATCGCGGCCTCCGAGCTGAGACCACAGTGCCGGCGCATCGATGAGAGAGAGCGAATAGTCCAGCTCGATCGTATAGATCCGCTGCGGCGAGACCCGCCTAACACCGGGCAGGTTCCTGAGCGCGAGGAGCGTCTCCAGGCGGCTGTCGGGCAGCTTGACCGCCAGCGCGTTCAGGACGATCTGGTAGTCATAGCCTACCTGCGCTCCAGGAATAGTGCCCGCCATTGACTGCGCGAACAGCGCCTGCTCCTGCTCGAGCTGACCGATATAGGTCTGGCTGGCTGCAGCGTTCACATCCAGCTCCCCACCCAAGCCCGTCGTGCTGATCTGGCCTGTGCCCGACTGAGCATACGCCGCCAGAGATGGCTTGTCCAGTTGTACGATGTACCAATTCCCCTCAGAAGCCAACAGAGACACATCGGACAGCTTGTCCGAGGGTCCCTGTGCTGCCACTGGCGTCAAAGATAGGAGAAGCACGAAGACAATGGCGAATCGCGCCCACTTGACCGATCTCATTTCATCTCCTCTTTCGATAGCTCATGGCGAATACGTCCTGCCCCTGACCTGGCCCCCTACTGGCGATACGCCCTCCTTTCCACACATCGCGCCACGGCGATGGACGCCCCCACACGCACGATCACGTGGTCCGGCGGACCAGTGGCCCAGCGAGGCGGCGCACCACTGGACTGCACCTGCACCGAACAGAGCGGGATCGTATGTAGAGGGATGATGTTGGCGCGTACACTGTGGTACGTAACCGGACACGCTAGATGGTCTACGGATACCACGATAGTGCAGCCGGTAAGACAAGTGCACGAGGTCGATTGTACTACGGGTGCGCATAGGCGTCAAACGGCACTTTTCTCTGGGCCAGCAGAGCACGCGTAGGGAAGCAGTTTGCGTCGGCAGAAGAGTCGATCGAGGTGCTGGAAGGGAACGGCGGCGTGAAGGTGGTAGAAGGAGTAGCGGCATGAACAAGGGACCTGTTCCTGCGCGGCTGCGGTGCGTGAAAGGAACAGGTCCCTAGCTCCGCAGTCCGTCGAGCAGGTGCAGCACCGCCAGCACGGGATGGTGCAGCAGCATGCGCGGGCCAGCATAGCGCATCACCT
>CAZLMZ010000139.1:2881-7230 GCA_964560475.1 uncultured Anaerolineae bacterium | reverse complement strand
CGCACGCCGGGGGTGACGATGGCGTGCCCGCTCAGCTCGCTGCCGGTGTGGACGCTGCTCGTCATCTGCGCAGGTTCGAGCTGCGCGGTGAACACGCGGGCCGCGCCATAGAGCGAGCCCGCAAGCAGCAGGATCATGAGCACGTGCGCCCACCTGCGCCGCGCCAGCAGGTACACCGTCCCCTGCCCCAGCCATGCAGCGACGAGGATGGCGCCAAAGAGGTACCACAGCCGAAAGACCAGCGGCTGCCAGCCAAAGGCGCCATAGTAGCCCTCGCAGGCGCCACCGACGGCGTACATGATCATGCCGATGCCCCAAAGCAGCAGGTGCAGGCCCTTGCGCCGCGTATAGCGCCGCAATACGAACCCGGCAAAGACCACGCTCAACAGGGATGACGTCCAGGGCAGCCAGATGTTTGTCGCTCGCACCGCTCTTCTCCTTTTCCGTGCCGGGACCGTCATCCGGAGCCGGGAAACAGGCCCAGGGCAACGGCGACGATCACCACGATCATGATCACGATCGCGAGGGCGAGGATGCCAACCGCGACCGGCACGGCACGTTCCCAGAAGGGCGGGTAGCGGCGCTCGCGCTTTTCTTTCGTCGGTCGCTCCTCCCGTGTCGACGGCATGGGTCCCGGGCGCCCTCCAAAGGACAGAAATGTGACCAAAGTTGACTAAAACTATGCAAGTATAATTCAGTCACGCCGGTTGTCAAGTTCCGGGCTGACGCCCGGTACCACGTGGGACACGTGACCTGCCGGGCCGATCCAGTGTGCCAGCGTGCCGGTCGACAGCGCCGGGTTGACCACATGGCTCGACGCATGTAGAATACCCGCAGAAATGCCGGAGGGAGGCAGATGAGCAAAGAGATGTACGTCGAGCCACGACCTTACCGCCTGGAGAACCCAATCCAGCACTATGCCTGGGGCACGCGCGACGGCGCGGCCTATATCGCGCACTTGCTCGGGCTCGATCCCGAGCCCGGCCTGCCCTACGCCGAGCTGTGGATGGGCGCCCACCCGTCCGCCCCCTCGCGCGTGCGCGTTGGAGCGCACACGGTTTCCCTGGCCCGGCTGATCGAGGAGTGCCCGACGGAGGTGCTGGGCGCAGAAGTGAGCGAGGCCTTTCACGAGACGCTGCCCTTCCTGTTCAAGGTCCTCTCGGCCGCCGAGTCGCTCTCGATCCAGGCCCACCCGAACGCGGAGCAGGCCATTGCCCTGCACGCGCGGGATCCGGAGCACTATCCTGACCCTAACCACAAGCCCGAGCTGGCCATTGCCCTCAGCTCGCTGACCGCGCTCATGGGCTTGAGGCCGTACGACCGCATCCTGGCGGCGCTGACACGGTATCCGGAACTGGCCCGCTTTGTGGGCGAGGAGATGTGTGCGCGGCTGTGGCAGAACGAGGCCGCCCTCCCGGAAGTGCAGCGCAGGCTGGTGCGCGGCCTGCTCGCGGCGCTCGTGAGCGGCTCGGTCGCGCGGGCGCAGGCACTCGAAGCGCAGCTCGACGCGCTGGCCCGGCGCCTGCAAGGCACGGGGGGAGCGCTAGAGGAAGAGGAAGCGCTTTTCCTGGAACTCAGGAATAAGTACGCGGGGGCGGATGCGGGCTTATTTGCTCTTTTCCTGCTGAACCTGGTCCACCTGCAAACAGGGCAGGGCGTCTACATCGGGCCGGGGGTGCCGCACGCTTACCTGGAGGGCAACATTGTCGAGTGCATGGCCAACTCGGACAATGTGGTGCGTGTCGGCCTGACGCCCAAGTACCGCGATGCCGAGACGCTGATCGCGATCCTCGACGACCGGCTGGGCGCGGTGCCGATCCTGGAGGCGCCTGTAGGCATGGAAGAGATGATCTACCGCACGCCGGCACGCGAGTTCCAGGTCAGCCGCTGGCAGCTCGCGCCGGGAAAGGAAAAGCGCGCCGCGCTGCGAGAGCGGCCCGAGATCCTGCTCGTCCTGGAGGGCGAGGTTCGCACCGGCTGGGCAGAGGGTGAGGACGTCTTTTGCCAGGGGGAATCGATGCTCCTCCCGGCATGCCTGAGGGGAGCGAGCGTCGAGGCGATCAAGCCTGCAACCGTGTTCCGGGCCGAGGTGCCACGCTAGCTTTCCAGGCCGAGGCGCGTGGCGGTCGGCCCGCTAAAGCCCAGCACGTCCTCGACGCGCTCGCACCCCAGGCGTTGGCGGATGGTCTGCAGGTCGACGCCGTCCTCGAACAGGTAGCGCGCATAGGCACACCGCAGTTGCGCCGCGTCGACCGTCTGGATGGTGCCGTCGATCACGACGGGGTAGCGGCGCAAGATCGCGTTCACCGCGCCGGAGGCAATCCCGCGCGCCGAGGCCGCACCGTCGTCCACCTCGCGAAAGATGAGGCCGCCGGTGATCTCGGCCTGCTTGACCCACTCCTTGAGTGCAAAGGCGGCCACGTACGGCTCACGGAAGGGCACGACCCGCCCTTGTTCTCCGCGACGGGGCTGTCCTCGGACCGCAGGACGCCCGTCCTCCATCTCGGTCAGATCGCTCATCCGCATGGCAGCCACTTCGTCGGCATCCAGGCCCGTGTTGAGTAGCAGGGCGATGATCGCCCGGTCGCGCAAGCCGGCGAGCGTGCTCTTGTCTGGCGCTTCGAGGAGGGCGGTGCTCTGCGCAGGCTGGAGATGGGCTTGCGGCAGGCGGACGATGAGCTGGCGATGATAGACATAGGCGCCAGCCAGCAGGACGGCGACGACGGCCAGCCATATGCCCCACACGCGCCAACTGGAGAGCGGGACGGCGACGAGGCCAGCGTCGGAAGCCTGGGCCCACAGTACGCCGCCCGCGCCCAGCGCGACGATGAACGTGACGATGAACGTGGTGGCCAGCATGCCCTGCGCCCGATGGCGGCTGACGTAGCGCTCCCAGTCGCGCTCGTCCCGCGACACGCCTACGTAGGCCCGCATAAAGGCCCCTACCCGCTTGACCTTGAAATCCTCGGCGGAAACATAGACATCAAAGGCCAGGGCCAGGAAGGGAAGGGCATAGAGAAGCCAGCGGCTTTCCATGCCGTCGACCTGGATCGCGCCCAGGGCAAAGAGCAGTGCGACAAAGGCCATCTTGCTGAGGACGAACGTGGCACGCTTGCCCTTGTGGAGGAGGACTTCTTGCCGAAGTTGTCCCAGGAACCCGGTGCCCTCGTCTTGCCCGCTCGCCGCTTGCATTCCCTCTCCTCGTGTGCGCACGACACGCAGGTGGCAGCGATCCACGCTCGTTGCTAGCCGTTCTACAGCATACCATACACGCTGTATGTTGTCAAAACGTAGCTATCTGATGCCTTGTTGTCGCAGAGGATGGACGCAGATCAGGCGGTCACGCGATCCGCTCGATGCCGTGCTTCTCCAGCCAGCGCCGCACACGCCTCTCGGCTCGCGCATCCTTGTACGCATACCACCGCTCTTGTAGATCCGGGTAACGGGCGACGATCCTCCTGAAGCAAAGCGACGCCCCACGATCGTAGATGGCGCACTGGAGCTGCTCCTGCAGCTCCCCGCCCTCCAGCGTGGCGACAAAGCTGATCATGTCGTCATAGTCTCGGTACGGATCGCCTGACTCGATCGCCAAGTAGCGCCCTTGGCCATCGAAGGCGATACGTGCTGCATCCAGCAGAACATTCCGCTTCCATTCGCAGGCACCACCTCGCTGCTGCACTAGGCCCTGGGGCGTCCAGTCTATGTCGCTGACCCAGAGCACGCGACCAGTGTGAAGGTCCAGGTAGTGGCTGAACGCGGGCATGCCAGAGTTCAGGGCCATATCTAGCTCGTTCAGATCGATCCTGAGCTTGCGCTTCACTGCTGCCTCCTCTTACTCTCCACGCGCTCTCCTCGCTCGTACGTCGTCTGGCTCCACCAAGGTCGACCCAGTAGTGCTCGATCCATGTTCACCGGCAGGTCGAGCTCTATGACGGATAGAGCCCTGCATCACGCATGCGCCGGAGCAAACCTGACCGGCGGCTGTACTGTCCGCGAATCTGGTCGGTGCGGCGCGCGAAAGCGGCCTCCTGGCCCCTGTGGATCGCCAGCTCGCGCAGCCTGACCAAGCGCTGCACGGCCTCGTCGTAGGCGTTGCCGGTGCGCTGCTCGATCAGATCCTCTACCTCCTGCCAAGCCTCGGTCTCTCGATCGGCCAAGGTCTCCAGCTCCTGAAGACGCTTGCACTCTGCTGCTTCCGCCCGCCGCCGCCGCTCCTCCTCCCACCGTCGATCTGCCTCGGCAAGAAGGTATCCCACGGTGCGTCGCGGCGTCTCTACGCCCGCCCCTCCCGATGGACGGCCCACAAGCTCGCGCAGGCGGCTGAGCAGCGCCACAGAGAGATGGGGTTC
>CAZLMZ010000139.1:0-2781 GCA_964560475.1 uncultured Anaerolineae bacterium | reverse complement strand
TAGGGCTGCATCCGCCCGATGTCGAGCGCTGCCTTCGGGAAGCGGAACATGAGCTGGCGGGTGCCCCAGTTGGCCAGGTAGAGCAGCGCGTCATAGTACCTGGCGAGGACGTCCTCGGCCCGGCCGGGGAAATCGCCCCAGTTGTAGGTAAAGACGGCGCGCCGCGGGTGCGGCTCAACGCGGCTGGAGCGCCGCGCCACCTCTCCCTGCTCTTCCTGCGACAAGGGCCGGTCAATGGCCAGGAACTCATAGTACTGGTATTCAGCCATGGCACCTCCGCGTGTGGGTTTCTCGCTCTATGTAGTCAGACCTATGATACACAAAGCAGGCGCGAGCGCAAGCCGAAGGTGTCTTGTATGAGTGGCTCAACTCGAGTATACTCTGTGTGTCCGCGAAGCGCCACGGGATCCTGGTAAAGGAGGTGCCTTCACGCGGGAGACTGCGCACGGAGCCGGACACGCCCACCCCGAGCACGAGCGGCCCTGTCACACTACTGACAAGAACCGGAGGATGAACTTGGAAGAGGATATACTGGGAGAAGTCAAAGCTGCGATTGTCGAGTTCCTCAAGGTCGATCCGGAAGAGATCACACTGGAATCGCGGTTCAGGGAGGATCTGAGCGCGGACTCGCTAGACCAGGTCGAGATGGTGATGCTCCTGGAGGAGCGATTCGACATCATCGTCCCCGACGAGGACGTACTGCAGCTCACCACGGTCGGCAGCGTGGTGAGCTATATCTCTGCGCGCACGGGACGGGGGACGTCGTGGCGCCGGTCGACCGGGATGATCAGGCCAGGAGACGCTGCTCCCGGCGGGGAGTGAGCGATGTCCGATGGGAAACACATACCCCTGAAAGCCTTCTGGGCGACGGTGGAGGCTAGGCTGGCCGCATGCTCTGCGGACGAGCTGCGGGCCATCCTGCGTGCCATGGCGAACGAGACGCCGCCTACTGGCCGGCAGGCCTTCCTGGCACGGCTAGAATGACACAACGACATGGGCGACCCCCTGGAGCAAGCCCTGCAGCGCGACGAACTGCTGTCCGAGATCGAGGAGCTGGCGGAGGATCTCGAGGCCAGTCTGGCTGAGGCTGAGCCCTGGGAAGAGCGGTACGAGCGTTACGACCGCCATCGCTGGGATGAGGGCTACAACGATGACGAGGGCATGGAGGCCATATACGAGGAGTATGTCGAGCCGCTGGTCGAACTGTTCGATCGGGCACAGGCGGCCTTTGACTATGGCCGCCCGTCTCTGGCCCGCGAGGCATACGAAAAGCTGTTCGAGCTGTTGGACATCAGGGACGACTATGGGCGCGGCCTCCACATCACCGACCTGACCGGCGTGCACCCCGGCGAGACCTATGCGCGCTACCTGCGCGCAGTGTACGAAACCGAGCCGCCTGCGCGCCGGCCAACAGCCCTCTTTGAGGCCATGCATCAGGTAGAGGTGGGACTGGCGACGCGCAACCCAATGCTCGGCGACCTGCTACAGGTCTCGTCGCGCCCCCTGCCGAACCGCGAGCCGTTCTTGGTAGAGTGGATCGCCTACCTGCGGACGCAAAACGACAGCGCAGCCGACGCCTTGCTGCGCGAAGCGATCCGCCTTTCACAGGGCACGCCAGGGCTGGCCGCTCTGGCCCGAGAAGAGGGACGTGACCGTCCGCGCGCCTACCTGGACTGGTTCGCTGCGCTGGAAAAAGAGGGCCGCTACAGCAAAGCCCTAGCCGCCGCACAGCAAGCGCTGCAGGATCTTCCGGCCGAGCTTCCGATCCGGGCTACCATCGCCGACCACCTCTGTGCTGCTGCAGCGCGCCTGGACGAGCCGGAAGCACTGCGTTCCGGACGGTGGGAGGCCTTTCTCGCCGAGCCAACCTTGTCGCGCTTGCTCGACGTGTGGGACGCGCTACCCGGCAATAAGGAGCGGACGACACGGATGCGCCAAGCGGCCTGCTACCTACGCGATCGCCTCGCACAGCCACCCCAGGGCTTTCGCGGCTTCTCGTGGGAGTTCGATGGGCTGGAACGGCCAGTACGCGTGCGCACCACGGTCCTCGCGCACGCGTACCTGTTGGCAGGCCAACTCGAGGACGCACGCCAGCTCGCCGCCCGCGAAAAGGTGCTGGGCTGGAGCAGCGACGACAACCCGCAGGGCCTGGTCGTGACCTCCCTCCTCGTACTGCTGTCGGGCGGCGTGCCAGGCGACCTGCCCCCGAACCTGGCACAGCTCTGGTGGGGGAACCTACAAGGGAGTGCCTGGTACAGCTCGGGACAGGAAGAGCTGCAGGCGCGGCTGGAACGTGTCTATGCCGAGCGCTTTGCCAGGATGGCCCTCGCTGGCGCGAGCGAGGTGCGTGCCCTTACTTGGTGCCTGGATGTCGCCGAGCGCCGGATCGACGCGATCGTGGGCGGCCAGCACCGTGGCAGCTATGACAAAGCTGCCATGTTGACGGTCGCCTGTGCCATGGTCCTCCACTTACGGGGCGACCCGCAGCGGGCCGGCGCCTGGATCGACGGGATTCGCGACCGCTACCCGCGGCACCGTTCCTTCCAGGCCGAGCTCCGCACAGCGCTAGCGCGGAAGGAGCAATAGTGCGCGCAGGTTAGAAATCCGCCGCACGCCCATTCCGGCGCCCATGCAGCCCATCTCCCCAATGCACACGGCGCGCATGGGACGGCGTTGGCGGTCAGGCGGCTACTCGCCGGCCTGCTTCAGAAAGTCGAGGATCAGCGCCGCCGTCTCCTCCGGCATCTCGGTCTGGGGGTAGTGGCCGGCGCCGTCGACGAT
>CAZLMZ010000138.1:0-8653 GCA_964560475.1 uncultured Anaerolineae bacterium | reverse complement strand
GCGATGCTGGTATAGTATGCACATAGGGTGCATTCGCAAAAGCGGTGGTCATGGAAGAGCAAGACCCGGACTCTTGTTCCGGCCAAAGTTATCATTCGCGTGTGGCAGAGGTAGCAGTACCTGTCAGATCTGAGGGGTACTGCTACCTCTGCTGTTTTGTTTATAGAGGAGAAGGGGATGATGGGTAGGATCCGACGCCTTGTACTGGATACACTCAAACCACACGATCCATCGATTATCGAGCTTGCCCAAAGCCTGAGCGAACTCGATGGCATCGAAGCGGTCAACATCAGCATCTACGAGATGGATCGCAAGGTCGAGAATGCCAAGATCACGATCGAAGGCAGCGATATCCAGTTCGAGTCGATCATGGAGATCATCTCGGACAATGGCGGTGCTGTCCACTCGATCGACGAAGTGGTTGCCGGCAAGATCATCATCGATGATGCGAGTACACCGCAAGACCCCTATCAAGGATAGTAAAGGAAGGTACTAGTTGATGACTCCGCTGCGGATGCGACTCGAGCAGTGGCGTGAATACAACAAGATCTCAGAAGCTGGGAAGATTGCGCGCCGGGCCTTTGCCAACAACTCGTTCGACGGCGTGTTGACCATGATCGGCGTGGTGATGGGCAACTTTGTCGTCGGGGTGCAGGAAGCGACCGTCGTCCTGGTCACCGGCCTGTCCACCGCATTGGCGATCGGCATCTCGGGCGGGTGGGGCGCCTACCTGACCGAATCGGCAGAGCGATCCCACGCGGTTGGGGAGCTCGAGCAGTTTACGCTCACCGAGCTGCGTGACACCAAGATCGGCAAGGCGTCGCGCGCTGCCGTGTGGCTGGTGGCTGCCGTAGATGGGCTTTCGCCCTTTCTCTCGGCGCTGCTGGTAGTGGCACCCTTCTTCTTTGCGCCCTTGCTGCCCTCGGTTGCCTATGCCTACTATGCCTCCATCGGCATGGCGATGCTGGCGCTCTTTGGGCTGGGCATCTACCTGGGACGTATCTCCCAGCGGAACTGGATCCTCTCGGGGATCAAGACTATGATCGTCGGTGTGATCTGCATCGGGCTCAGCTACTTCCTGGAGCAGGTGACCAGGTCGCCGTGATCCCATCATTCTCCTCGGACGCTACTGTCCTCCCATAATCTGGTCGTTCGTGCACGGGTGTTGCCGGGTCCCTTGATATTGTCATTGCGAGCGGGCGAACAAGGCGCGTTCGCGATGACAATGTAGCGGCCGTGTTGCCCACGCAAAATCGATGTTGCGTCCCGAGCGACTTGTGGTATAATACATTCTCGTTATCTCTTCTATGCAGTCTGGCATAGGCAGGCTGTCGTCTGCCTTTTCGGCACAGGTTTGGAGGATCAAGTACGTGACAGAAACCAGCCACGAAAGAGACTGGTACGCACTGACCGCTGAAGAAGCGGCTAGGCAACTGGATGCGAGCCTTTCGCAGGGATTGTCCTCTGCAGAGGCGGCGAGGCGGCTAGAGGCAGTGGGGCCCAACGCGCTGGCCGAACGAGCGCGCCCAGGCTTTCTCTCGCGCCTCTGGGATCAGCTCAACCAGTTCCTGGTGCTGATCCTGATCGCTTCCGCCATCGTGTCGGCGATCATTGGCTGGAACGAGTACCGGCAGTCGGGCCAGTTCACCGACTTTGTGGACGCGATCGCGATCATGGCGATCGTGGTCCTCAACTCGATCATGGGCCTGGTACAGGAGGGACGGGCTGAACAGGCGCTGGCGGCGCTGAAAAAGATGGCTGCGCCCAACGCGACCGTGGTCCGCGACGGGCGACAGCAGATCGTTCCCGCTGCTGACCTGGCGCCCGGCGACGTCGTGGTACTAGAGACCGGCAACTATGTGCCGGCCGACGTGCGCCTGACAAGCAGTGCCAACCTGCGCGTCGAGGAGGCGTCGCTGACCGGCGAATCGGTGCCTGTGGAAAAGAACGCCGAGCAGACCATCGATCCGCCGGTCGGGATCGGTGACCGCCTGAACTGTGCCTACATGAGCACCATCGTCACCTACGGGCGTGGGCGCGGCCTGGTCGTAGCGACCGGCATGCAGACCGAGATCGGCAAGATCGCCGAGATGATCCAGTCGACTGAGGAAGAGCCTACGCCCCTGCAGGTCAAGCTCGAGCAGCTCGGCAAATGGCTGGGCATTGCCGCGCTCGCTGTGTGCGGCGCGGTCGGTGTGATCGGCATCGTGCGTGACACCAACCTGGGGCTGATCTTTACGGCGGGTGTCGGCGTCTACTTGAGCCAATCGGTCGACACTCTGGTCGAGATGTTCATGGTTGCTGTGAGCCTGGCCATCGCCGCCGTGCCGGAAGGCTTGCCGGCGGTGGTGACGATCGCGCTTGCGCTTGGCATGCAAGAGATGGTCCGGCGCCACGCGCTGATTCGCCGCCTTCCTGCCGTGGAAACGCTGGGTTCAGCAACGGCGATCTGTTCGGACAAGACGGGCACGCTGACCCAGAACCAGATGACGGTGGTGACGGCTTATGCCGACGACACTTTGATTCAGGTCTCTGGGCGCGGCTATGCGCCGGAAGGGACCTTTAGCGAGGATGGGAACAGCGTCACCCCCGAGGGCTACCCTGGCCTGGCCAAGTTGGGCCTGGCTGCGGCGCTGTGCAACGACGCCACGATCGAACGCGCCGAGGACGCCGACGATGGCGATAGCTGGCGCATGGTCGGCGATCCCACAGAGGGGGCGCTGGTCGTGATGGCGGGCAAGGCCGGGCTGTGGAAGCGAGATCTGGAGCAGCGCTACCCCCGTGTGGACGAGGTGCCGTTTGATGCGCGGCGCAAGCGTATGACGACCATCCACCGCGTCGGCGACGACGCCTACGAGGCATACATCAAGGGTGCGCCCGACATCATGGTGGGCCTGTGTGACCGCGTCTTTGTCGATGGCGAGGTCTTTCCACTTACCGACGACCGGCGGGAACGGATCCTGGAGGTGAACCACGAGTTGGCCTCCAACGCACTGCGCGTGCTCGGCGTCGCCTACCGCCCGCTCCAGGCCAAGCCGGTGGACCCGACGGCAGAAAAGATCGAGCGCGACATGGTCTTTGTCGGGCTGGCAGGCATGATCGATCCGGCGCGTCCCGAGGTACGGCCTGCGATTGCCAAGGCCAATCACGCCGGGATCAAGACGGCGATGGTCACGGGCGACTATGAGGACACTGCGGTGGCGATCGCCAAGGAGCTGGAGCTGCTGCGGCGCGACGACTCGACCGAAGGGCGCGTCCTTTCGGGCGCTGACCTCGACCAGATCAGCGACGAGGACTTGGCCGGGATGGTCGATGACGTGGTCGTCTATGCCCGTGTTTCGCCCGAGCACAAGGTGCGGATCGTCGACGCACACAAGCAGCGTGGGCACATCGTCGCCATGACCGGCGACGGCGTTAACGATGCCCCTGCACTCAAGCGGGCCAGCATCGGCGTGGCGATGGGCATCACCGGGACCGACGTCTCGAAAGAGACGGCGGATATGGTCTTGACCGACGATAACTATGCCTCGATCGTGGATGCGGTCGAGGAAGGGCGGGTGATCTACTCGAACATCCGCAAGTTTGTCTACTATTTGCTTTCCTGCAACATGGGCGAGATCGTGATCCTCTTTGTGTCCATGATCGCCAATCTGCCGCTGCCGCTGACCGCGATACAACTGCTGATCCTGAACCTGGTCACCGATGGCGCGCCTGCGCTGGCGCTCGGCATGGAAAAGGGCGATCCCGACATTATGGATCTGAAGCCGCGCCCGGTGAACGAGCCGATTATCAATGGCGAGATGATCTGGGGCACGGTGGTGCAGACTTTTGCCATCGCCGGTGCGGTGCTGGCGGCATTCTTGATCGGCCTCGATCGCTTTGGCTACTGGATGGCCAGCGGACCGGCTCGACAGGTAGCCTTGAATCATGCAGAGACGATGGCTTTTGTCGCTCTCTCTGCTTCTGAGCTCTTTCGTGCTTACACGGCACGTTCAGAGCGCTACTCGATCTTTAGCATCGGCGTGTTCAGCAACAAGTGGATGCAGTGGGCCGTACTCGGATCGTTCCTCGTCCTGCTGGCAACGGTATATATCCCCGGGCTCAACGAGACGATCTTTGGCAACGTGCCGCTCGATTTCATGGACTGGCTCGTCGTGGTTCCCTTGATGCTGGTGCCGTCTATCGCCGCTGAGATATTCAAGGCGATCCTGCTACGCCAGGCACAGGGCCAGCGTGCACCGAATACCAATCTACTTGACGCTCACGAGCAAGGAGGATAAGGTGGTTAGCCAGGAGCTGCTCGAGATTCTGCGTTGTCCCAGTTGTGTGCGCGAGGACCGTCCCAACCCCGGCATGTTGATCCACGAGGGGAACTGGCTGATCTGCCGCGACTGCGACCGCAAGTACCCGATTCGCGACGATATACCGGTGATGTTGATCGAGGAGGGGGATCGCTTCAGAGATGTGCCACGGGAAGAACTGCCCGCCGAACCCCCGCCCGAAGAGCCCGTGCCGATGCTGTCGCTGCCGGAGGTGGCAGAGGATCGCCAGCGCGCGATCCTGGCACTGATCGGGGCGGCATTGGGGGTTGGCCTGGTGGTCCTGCTGGTGATGTGGCTGCTTCGCCAGCGTGAATCCTCTGACTAGATGGACGGGCCGGAACGCAAAGTGCGTTCCGGCCTTTTCATGCGCGGTTGTTCGCGCACGCCTCGCCGTCGTCGTTGATGCGCCTGACCCTCGCCCCTAGCTTTCGCAGCTTTTCGTCGATGCATTCGTAGCCGCGATCGATCTGCTCGATGTTGCTGATCTCGCTGCGTCCCTCGGCACAAAGGGCGGCAATCAGCAGCGCCATCCCGGCGCGGATGTCCGGGCTGTACATCGGGCCGCCGCGCAGCCTGGCCGGACCGACCACCACGGCCCGGTGCGGGTCGCAGAGCACGATCCGTGCCCCGAGTGCGATCAGACGGTCCACAAAGAACATGCGGTTCTCGAACATCTTTTCCCAGATCAGCACTGTGCCCTCGGATTGCGTGGCCACGACCAGGGCGATGCTCATCATGTCGGTTGGGAACTGCGGCCACGGGCCGTCGTCGATCTTGGGTATCGCGCCGTCGAAATCGGGACGAATGCGCAGCGACTGGTTGCCGGGCACGATAATGTCCTCGCCCTCGCATTCAGCGCGGACTCCCAGGCGCTCCAGCGCGAGGCGCGTCATGTGCATGTGCGTGGGGCAAGCACCCAGGATGCGTAACTGGCCGCCGGTCACCGCTGCCAGCCCGATCAGGCTGCCTACCTCGATGTGATCGGGCCCAATCGTCCATTCCGTGCCGTGCAGCTTGTCCACGCCGTGGATGGTCATCTGGTTGCTGCCGATGCCCTCGATCTGGGCGCCCATCGCGTTGAGAAAGTGAGCCAGCTCTTGGACGTGTGGCTCACATGCCGAGTTGCGCAGGACAGTCGTCCCCTTGGCCATGCTGGCCGCCATGAGCGCGTTCTCGGTGCCGGTCACACTCGGTTCGTCGAGAAAGATCGACGCCCCGCGCAGCCCGTTGGTCCGCATCTCATAGCCGCCGTTGATCTGGATCGTCGCGCCCAGCGCGCGCAGCGATTGGATGTGCGTGTCGACGCGGCGCCGCCCGATCACGTCGCCGCCTGGGGGCGGCAGCACGATTGCCCGGCGGCGTGTGAGCATGGGCCCGGCGAACAAGATCGAGGCCCGGATCTCCTGGCATAGGGCTGGGTCGAGATCGGTGCTACGTACCTCGCGCGCACACAGTGCCCAATCGTTCTGTCCGAGCGCCTCTACCTCTACCCCGAGTGCTCCCAGGATCTCGAGCATGTTCAGCACGTCGCGGATGTGCGGCACGTTGTGCAGCACGATCCGCTCGTCGGTGAGCAGGGATGCGGCGAGAATGGGTAGCGCAGCGTTCTTGTTGCCGCTAGGCGTGATTTCGCCGTTCAGGGGCACTCCGCCATCGATGATCAGCTTGGCCATGGGTGTTTCCTCTACCTGTGCATCTGGGTCTACGGTGGGGGGCTACATTATGTATTGTACCGCAGGGCCCCAGATCCGTCAAGGTGAGTGGCGCGTCGACTGCCCGTCGATTGCCCTACGCCCGCTGCCGACCTTCCCGAAAGCTCTATGGCGTGCCGGAGAGGTGTGCCATGGTGCATAGCCAGCTCGGCCCGCACCTATCTCGGTGACACAAGCTTTCGGGAAGGTTAGGAGTGTGCCGGGCATCTCACCTTAACAAAGTTTGGTTATCTTGGCTAGATTGGTGTATAATGGAATCTATGTGTATCCGGGAGGCAATCGTGTCACCCATCTTGGATGTGCACACGCTCGACTTTGTCAGCCACAGCGCACAACAGACCCGGCGCCTGGGGGCGCGCCTGGGACAGCTTGTTGCCGGCGGGGAGGTAATCTGCCTGGTCGGCGAGCTGGGTACCGGCAAGACGTGCATGGTGCAGGGCATCGCCCGGGGTATGGGGATCCCGCAGCAGGTTACCAGCCCGACCTTTACCCTGGTCAACGAGTACGTGGGCGATGCGCTCGCCCTCTACCATATCGACCTGTACCGCATCGTCGACGTCAAGGCCGCCTATACCTTTGGGCTGGACGACTATTTGTACGGTGATGGCGTGTGTGCCATCGAGTGGGCGGAGCGGGTGCAGGAGCTGTGGCCCCACGAGTACCTTCTGGTGCGGCTGCGCCACCTCGACGAGTCCAAGCGGGGACTGACCTTTCGCAGCTATGGGGAGCGTTACCGGCTCTTGTTACAGCAGTTCCGTTTGAGCGCCTTTGGGATCTGACCGATGAGCGACAGGCCTCTGCTGGTCGCAATCGACACCGCCACGCGGTTCGCCGGGCTCGCGCTGTTCGATGGCGAGACCGTGCTCAGTGCATCGTCCTGGCGGTCCTATCGTAACCACTCTGTGGAGTTGATGCCGCAGTTGGTGCGCATGGTTGCCCAGCAGCGTATGGACGCAGCCGATATCTCGGCCGTGGCGGTCACCATTGGCCCTGGCTCTTTTACCGGGCTGCGCATCGGGCTCAGCGTGGCCAAGGGCCTGGCCAGCGCGCGCGACATCCCCGTCCTGGGCGTGCCCACGCTCGACGCTATGGCCTTCCAGCATGCCGAGCAGCGTCGGCCGATCTGGGCAGGGATCCAGGCCGGGCGAGGCCGCTTTTGCGTGGCCTATTACGCGCGGCGCCGCGGGCGCTGGCGCCAGCACGGCGACATCCACCTGACCACGGTGGAGGGCTTTGTCGAGCTAATCAACCGCCGCTGCCTGATCACGGGCGAGTTCTCGCAGCGCGAGATCGACTATATCGCCGACCACACAGACGAGGAGCTCCAGTTCGCCATCCCCTCGCAGTCCATGCGCCGGCCCTCCTGCGTGGCCGAGCTCGCCTGGCGCCGCTTTGCGCGCGGCGAGTCGGACGACCTTGAGGCCCTGTCTCCGATCTATATCCATCCTGAGCTGTCCTAGATGGCACGTATTACCCTACCGGCTGCCTTCCCGTTTGCCGATCCGGACCTGCCCTATACGGCCGACTGGATGCGCTCGAGCGACGTCCGCCAGGTGATGCCGATTGAAAAGGCCTCCTTTCCCGCGCCGTGGCCCGCTTCGGCCTACCGCTACGAGCTTAACAAGAACGACCTGTCGAACTATCTCGTGCTCCGCACACAGGGCGATGCCGGTGCCGGAGCACGAGTGGTCGCCTATGGTGGGTTCTGGTTGATCGTCGACGAAGGCCATATCAGCACCCTGGCGGTTGACCCGGCGTGGCGCGGGCGGAGCCTGGGCGAGTGGATGCTCGTGATCCTGATCGAGACCGCGATCCTGCGCGGTGCAGGCGAGGTGACGCTCGAAGTGCGGGCCAGCAACCACGTTGCGCAGGGGCTCTACCGTAAGTATGGTTTCGTTCAGGTCGGGCTGCGCAACGGATACTATCACGATAATCACGAGGATGCCCTGATCATGACCACGCCGCGCGTCGACGATCGGGCCTTTCAGCAGCGCTATCGGGCGCTGGTAGAGGCGCTCCACGCACGGCTTACGGGTGCGGGCGTAGAGAGGGACGAGGTGTGAGCAAGCACGAGCGGTTTCACTATCGCGACGTCGACGTGATCCGGGCGGATGCCGTCTCCCTGGGCGTCGACCTGGCTTTCGATGACGATTTCTCTCCACTGGCACAGCCCGTCCAGGTGGATGGGCGCGAGATCCCCAACGCTTTGGCCATCCAACCCATGGAAGGCTGCGATGGCGAGCGTGACGGGCGGCCGGCCGAGTTGACGATCCGTCGCTACGAGCGCTTTGCGCGCGGTGGTGCCGGGCTATTGTGGTACGAGGCCACGGCGATCGAGCACGCCGGGCGCGCCAACCCGCGCCAGCTTACGATCACCGCGCAGACCGCGCCAGCTCTGAAGGAGCTGCTCGCCCATTCCCTCTCCCTGGCACGCGAGGCGAGTGGGGCGAGTTTTCGCCCACTGACCGTGCTGCAGCTCACCTTCTCCGGGCGCTACAGCAAGCCGGACGGCGTCCCGGCACCCGTGCTGGCCCACCACGATGGCGTGCTCGACGCGGCGATGGGCATCCCCGAGGACCATCCGCTCGTTACCGACGACGAGCTGGAGCGGCTGCGCGA
>CAZLMZ010000137.1:6692-8720 GCA_964560475.1 uncultured Anaerolineae bacterium | reverse complement strand
CTGGCAGGGTACGTATCTGGCGTACTGCACAAGCTGCTGTACAGCTTTGACAAGGTTATCTATCTCTACATGCTGAATGGCTTGATGGTTCTGACCGATATCGTGCTCTACTACCGGAATCGCCGATTAGCAGGAAGCCCACACGTGGACACGACGCCGGGGGCGGCGGGTTGAGAGCTTTCTCATACGTCCCTCTATGATACAAAACGTGCCAAAGGGTTGCTATTCCAGGTTTTCTCCAGTATAATGAAGCGTCGTTTACGCAAGGTTCCCGGACGAGTGTGGCGGAGGGTGCGGTGTGCAGCGCAGTGACTAGAACAACGTGGGCAGAGGTGTCTGTCCTAAAGGCGCTCCTCAAGACGATGCGGCCCAAGCAGTGGATCAAGAACGTCTTTGTCTTTGCCGCAATCGTGTTTGACAAGCAGTTGACGCATCTCGTGCCGCTGCTGCATACCGTCTTGGCGGTGCTCGCGTTCAGCCTGGTGTCTAGCGCGGTATACCTGGTCAACGACCTGGTGGACGTCGAGAAGGACCGCGAACACCCAACCAAGCGGAAGCGTCCCCTGGCTTCCGGCGAGTTAAGCCCAAAGGTCGCGCTTGTAGCAGCCATCGTGCTGCCCGGGGTCTGTATCCCAGCTGCGTTCGTCTTGAACGTCGGGCTCGGGGCGATCTTGCTCGCTTACTTGGGCTTGATGCTGCTCTATACATTCTACCTGAAGCACATCGTGATCATCGATGTGATGACCATTGCAGCGGGCTTTGTGCTGCGCGTCGCAGCCGGGGTGGTGGTGATCGACGTGGCGCGGTTCTCTCCCTGGCTGTACGTCTGTATGACGCTGCTTGCGCTTTTTCTGGGCGTGGGCAAGCGCCGTCACGAGCTGTTCACCCTGGGCGCGAATGCGAACAACCACCGGTCGAGCCTAGAGCACTATAGCCTGGAGATGATCGACCAGATAAGTGTGGTCGTCACCTCGGCAGCGATCATGGCCTATTCTCTGTATACGTTTTCTGCAGAGGGCCTGCCGCGTACCAGCAATGGACAGCCACTGATGATGCTGACGATCCCCTTTGTGCTATACGCGATCTTTCGCTACCAGTACCTGATCCACGTGCGACGAGAGGGAGGGACGCCGGAAGACATTATTCTGGGGGACCTACCTTTCCTTGCCGACCTCGCCCTGTATGGGATCTCGGTGTTCGTCCTCATGTACCTCGTGTAGGCAGTACATGCATCTTTGCTGACAAGGGCAGCCCCAGGGCTGCCCTTTTTCGTACGAACAAAACACACTCGTCATACGTATCATGGGTAGAGAAAGAGAGATACGGTGGAGAGCTCGCCCCTACGTCCAGATCTGGAACTGATTGCAGCCAGCCGGGATGGAGACCGGGGTGCGTTTGGCGCACTGGTGCTCCGCTACCGCAGGTTAGTTTTCAGCGTGGCCTATCGTACGTGCGGTGACGAGGGGTTGGCCGAGGACATTGCACAGGAGACGTTCGTGCGTGCCTGGGAGAGGCTGAGCAGCTTTCACCCGGAGGGCAGTTGGCGTGGGTGGATCTGCCGGATTGCCAGCAACCTGGCGATCGATGCGCTGCGGCGCCAGCATCCGCAGATGGATATCGCGGCAGTCTCGCTCGTTGCGCCAGGACAGGGGCCAGAATCGCACGTGATGCGGGACGAGCGTACAAAGGCCGTCCGGTCGGCGATCCTTCGCCTGCCGGTGCACGCACGTGTGGCCCTGGTGCTGCGGGAGTACGAGGGTATGTCCTATGCCGAGATCGCAAAAGTGCTGGATATCCCGCTTGGCACGGTCAAGTCGCGGCTCAACGATGCGCGGCGCCGGCTGGGCGAGGAACTGGCTCCCTATATGGAGGAATGAGCTGTGGATCACGTTGGGCACCTGCTCAGCTCGTACCACGACAACGAACTGCCGGAAGGTATGCGGAGGCTCGTAGAAGAGCACGTGAGGACCTGCCCGCGCTGCCACGCCGAGCTCTCAAACCTGGAGGCGCTGTCGCGCACGCTGGCCT
>CAZLMZ010000137.1:0-6592 GCA_964560475.1 uncultured Anaerolineae bacterium | reverse complement strand
CCGCGCTGCCACGCCGAGCTCTCAAACCTGGAGGCGCTGTCGCGCACGCTGGCCTCCTATACAGCGCCAGACCCGGTAGGCAGTGCACAGCAGTTCCAGAGCCAGGTCATACTGCGGCTGTCGCGGCGAGGGCGGGCAGCGCCGGCCACGTCGGGATGGCTGTATCTCGTCCCGCTGGCGCTGAGCTGCGTGATGGTGGGTTTGCTGGTCTTGTTTACGCTCCCCAGCCTGCTGGGTGCTGCGTGGGTGCTCGTCGAATGGGCTGGCATTACACCGACGTCGCTGGTCGAGTTCTCTGCGGCTATCCCTATCTCAAAGGAGATCGTTGGTACAGTGTTGGACGTGGGCGGTCTTGCCTGGGCAGCAGTGCTCTATGCCGCACTGCTGCTGGTGTTTGCGTCGTACGCTGGCTGGGTGGGCGTGCTGTGGCGCGTACAAGCCCAGTCGCAGTCTGGGAAGGAGAGTTAGGTGGATCAGATCCAGATTCTTAAACGTGCGTTCGAGATCAGTTGGAAGTACAGAGCGCTATGGCTGGTTGGGCTGCTCCTTGTACTCGCTGGAGGTGGCGTTGCGAGCCTGAATACTCCAGGATCGCCTGGCCCAGGACCCAACCCGGAAGTTTCGGGCGGGGGAAATGAGTGGCAGGGGCTCCCCGGGGAAGCATCCCGTGTATGGGCAGCGGTCGCCGCGATCCTGGTGATCGTCGGCCTGGTGCTGCTGGCGATCATCATGTTCTTTGCGCTGATCGGCATTGCTCGTGTCGTACTCCGGTTCATGATGCGGACCTCGCTGATCCAGATGGTGAACCAGTATGAAGAGACGGGCGAGGAGCTGAGCGTGGGCAGCGGCCTGAAGCTCGGCTGGTCGAGGACATCGTTCCGGCTCTTTCTGATTGGGCTGCTTCTCAAGCTCCCAATCGCCCTGCTGATCGTCGGGCTGATCGCGCTGGGCATCGTACTTGCCGTGACCAGCTTTATCATCGGATCGGGGCCATCGATCGTGTTCGGGGTGATCTTGATCTTGCTGCTGATCCCGATCGCGATGGTCGGCATAGGGCTGGGTATCCTGATCAGTCCCCTGATCCAGATTACCTATCGCGCCTGCGCGGTCGATGGGCTCGGAGTATGGGATGCGATCCGGTCCGCGTTTGGTCTGGTCGGGCGTAACCTGGGACCGACGGCGCTGCAGTGGCTGCTGCTCGTCGGCTTGGGCATCGCGTGGCGCGTCGCGCTGATCCCGATCAACCTGCTGCTGGTCGCACTGGCGCTATTGATCGGCGGCGTACCAGGCGCAGTGATAGGCGTCGTCGGTGGGTTGATCGGGGGTTGGCCGTGGGGGCTCGGCGCCGGGCTCCTGGTCTTTGTGCCGCTCTTTATCCTCGTGGTCGCGCTGCCCAACCTGGCGCTGGACACGGCGGCAACGGTGTATCACTCAACGGTCTGGACGTTGGCCTACCGGGAATTGAAGGTCATCGACGTGGGCAAGCAAGGCGCTAGCACATAGCCGCGGTGCCGATGGTACACGAGAGCCGTCACGCGCTAGAGCACCGTGACGGCTCTTGACGTTTGCTCTGTGCGATCGTCCATAGTACAATCCACGTATCATCACACGTCTCCATGATTCTGAAAGATAAAAGGTCGGTCGAGGTTGTCCAGAAAGCCCCAGGTAACCCGCGCAAGTGCACCCGGCAAAGTGATCCTCTTTGGCGAGCACGCCGTCGTCTATGGACGGCCTGCCCTCGCCGTGCCGGTAACGGACGTGCAGGCCGTCGCCACGGTCGATGCCGGGCGTTCTGAGCTTGGAGTCACGGTTTATGCGCACGATATCGGGCGCACGATCGACGTCTGTCAGGCCGAGGCTGAGGAGCCATTGAGCCTCACCGTCCGCAATACGCTGTCGGCGCTCAGCTTGAGGCTCGAGGAGGTGCAACTAGCAGTGCACGTTCGTTCCTCGATCCCGATCGCCAGCGGCATGGGCAGCGGCGCCGCTGTAGCCACGGCCATCGTCCGTGCGCTGAGCCAGCATCTCGGCTGCCCACTCGATACTGGCACCGTGTCGTCGCTGGTCTACGAGACGGAGCAGGTCTACCACGGCACCCCGAGCGGAATCGATAACACGGTCGTCGCCTTTGAGCAGCCGGTCTACTTTCGGCGGGGGGACCCGATCGCGATCTTGGAGGTGGGGCAGCCCTTCTGGGTAGTCATTGCCGACAGCGGCGTGCCCAGCCTCACCCGGCAGACTGTCGCCGATGTGCGCTCAGTCTGGCAGCGCTGTCCGGAAGCCTACGAGCGGCTATTTGACGAGATTGGCGCAGTGGTCGATACGGCCAGGGCAGCCATCGAAGGGGGAGAGGTAGGGTCGCTGGGCCCGTTGATGAACGAGAACCAGGACTTGCTCCGCCAGCTCGGCGTGTCTTCCCCTATGCTGGAGGGACTGATCGAGGCAGCACAGAGGGGTGGCGCTCTCGGTGCCAAGCTATCCGGCGGGGGCGTAGGCGGCAACATTGTCGCTGCGGTGACCGAGGAGAGCGCAGATCGAGTGCGGGGATACTTGCTGGATGCCGAGGCCGCACAAGTGATCGTGACGAGGGTGGAAAAATGAACCTACGTGAGCTGCTGGACGAGCTCCGCAGCACGGGCGAGCTGGTCGTGATCCCGCGTGAGGTAGATCCCCACCTCGAAATGGCGCGCGTGATCTGCGCGTTGGGCGACCGTGCCGTCCTCTTTGAGCGCGTCACAGGATCGGATACGCCAGTGGTGGCCAACCTCTGTGCCCGGCGCAGCTATCTGTCGCGTGCTCTCGGCATCCCACCGGAGCGCCTGCTCTTTGCCCTGGCAGAGGCCCTGGAGCGGCAGATTGCGCCGCCGATCATCGGTCACGCGGCGTGCCAGCAGGTGGTCGAGCCGGTGGTGGACCTGAACTACATGCCGATCTTGACGCACCAGGATCGCGATGGGGGCCCGTACGTCACTGCAGCGGCGCTGATTGTGCACGATCCAGAGCATGGGCCCAACATGGCGATCCACCGGTTGATGCAACTGGATGCGCGCCGTTTCACCACGCGCCTGGTCGAGGGGCGGGGCACGCATACGGCATGGACAAAGAGCGAGGTCGATCTCCCGGTGGCGATCTGCATCGGGCTGCCCTTGCAGGTGCTCATGGCCGCGGCCATGTCGCCTCCCAAGGGGGTGGACGAACTGCATATTGCACAAGCCCTGGCGGATACGCCGTTGGTGCGCTGCCGCACAAATTCCCTGCTCGTCCCCGCGGAGGCCGAGTGGGTGCTGGAGGGAAGGCTGACGCACGAGCTCGTTCCCGAGGGGCCCTTTATCGATCTCACCGAGACCTATGACATCGTTCGCATGCAGCCCGTGATCGAGATCGACTGCATCACACACCAGCGAGGCGCGATCTACCAGGCCTTGCTGCCCGGCCTGGCGGAGCACAAGCTGTTGATGGGAATGCCGCGAGAGCCGACGATCTATGCTGCGGTCAATGAGGCGTGCAGGTGCACGAACGTGTGCCTGACCCCCGGCGGCATGAGCTGGCTGCACGCGGTTGTCCAGATCGACAAGCAAGGGCTTGAGGACGGTGCACTGGCGATCACGCGAGCGTTCGAGGGCCACAGCTCGCTCAAGCACGTCGTCGTCGTCGACCAGGACGTAGATCCCTTTGATCCGGCAGATGTCGAGTGGGCGATCGCGACTCGCTTTCAGGCAGACCGCGATCTGCTCGTCTTTCGCGATCAGCCCAGTAGCTCGCTCGATCCGTCGGCTATGCAGGTGCCGGGCCAGAAGGCGCGTACGGCCAAGATGGGCCTGGATGCCACCGTTCCGTGGATGGCGCAGGACGGGCATCTGCGTACGCCTGAAGAGCGTGCGGCATTCCTGCGGGTGGACTATGCCGGGGTGGAACTTGAGGCCTATCTGGAAGGCGGCGATGCCGAAGCAGCGGGCGCCAGCGGGCTGGCCACAGCAGAGGAGTAGACCCCGCCCGGTACGCTCGATCAGATCATACGACGTGCCTATACGTGCTCGCGGCGCAGCGCCCTGGCGATCGAGACCCGAACGAGGGATAACTCGCGGACGCGCAACAGTGCACACATGCCCAAGTAGGTGACAAGCCCAACAAGTCCGCTGATGCTCACCATCGCCGCAGAGGCAGCGAACCCCTCGCCCGGCGCCAGTCTCTCGATCTGCAACATGCTGACGTAGGTAACCCCGCCCATCATGGCCGTGGCAAGCGCCGCCTTGGTTGTAGTCGCGCCAATGCCGAGCCCACCCAGGCGACCCACCCTTCTCCTGAACAGCCAGAGCAGGATCAGCGGATGCACCGCCAACTGCAGGTCGTTGGCCACGATCAGGCCAACCATGCCCAGCGAACGGTACGTGCTCAGCGCAACGAGCAGGTAAACGCCGACACCAAAGACGCCGACCAGTGCCGGGCGCAGTGTATCGTGCCGGGCATAAAAGGCATAGAGCAAGGGCAGGTCGATCGCGGCAAAGACCAGGCCGACCAGATAGTAGCGCAGCGCCAGTGCAGTCTGCTGGGTGTCGGCAGCGACAAACGCTCCATGTTGAAAGAGCATCGCGACGAGCGGAGGCGCCAGGACGAACAGGCCAACGGCAGCAGGCAGTGTCAGGACTAGGACCAGTTTGAGCCCATCGGCCAAGGTGGCGCGAAAGGTCGACGTCGACGGCGCGTCTCCTACCTGTACCGCGCGCTCCCGTGCCGCGATGCTGCTCAGTGTGGGAAGGATGGCCGTTGCCACAGCCATGGAGACGAGGCCGAGCGGGAACTGGCGGAGGGTAGTGGCGAACGACATCAAGATGATGGTATGTTCATTGATGCGAGAGGCCAAGTTGCGATCGGCGAGGGCACTCAAGGTACTGACGACCAGGCTGAGAATGACGGGCAGATAGAGGCCTAGAATGCGGCGAAGCGCCGGATGGCGCAGGTCGAACGCGGGCCGGAAGCGCATATCGCGCAGTGCCGGGAGCTGGATCAACAACTGAAGGGCTGCGCCCACTGCCCAGCCAAGCGCCAGGACACGCACGTCCCCCCAGCGTGGGCCGAGGACGAAGGTAAAGAGGACGATGCTCGCGTTGACGGCTACTGCAGAGAGGGCGGGCAGCGTAAAGCGCTGCAGCGCCTGGCACAGCGCAGTGGCGAGCCCAGAGAGCCCAAGGAAGAGCACCGACACGGACACAATGCGCAGCAGGCGGGTGGTGAGTGCCTGCAGCGCCGGGTCGTCAAAGCGGACGAGGGCTGAGGTCAGCAGCGGCGCACCCAGCTCAATCAGGAGCACCAGGGCACCCAGCACGATGCCGCCCAGCGTAAAGAGCAAGCTCGCCACGTGCCACAGCTCGTCGTCCCGATCGCGCGCCGCATAGACGCTGAGGATCGGCACGAGGGCTGAAGTGATCATCCCCCCGACCAGCATCTCGTACAACTGGAGTGGTACCTGTTGGGCAGCCGTGAAGGCGCTCACGGCTCCGGCTGCACCGAACACGGCGGCGATCGCCGTCTGGCGTGCCAGACCCATCACACGGCTGAGCACGTCGCCAAGCGAGACAATGGCGGCCGAACGGACGATCCTCTGTTCCTGGCTGGCCTGATCCATAGGCTGCTCCCCGGATAAACGTCCGCGGATTGTACAATGGAAGCCGTAGAGGAGCAAGCGCCGGCACGCCGAGCGGCCGTGCGACCGAGAGGCCGTGTGGCCGAGCGACCGTGTGGCCGTGACCTTTGACAAACCATGGGGCGGGTGTTACAATGACCGCCATTATCAGGAAAGGAGCATCGAGATGCAGATCAAGCACTGGACCGACGTGCCGGCGCAGCAAGCGGAAGGGATCGAGGGCGTCACCGTGCGCTGGGTGATCAACGAGGACGACGGTGCGCCGCACTTTGCGATGCGCGTGTTCGAGGTCGAACCCGGCCGCTCTACTCCTTATCACAGCCATTGGTGGGAACACGAGGTCTTTGTGCTCGCCGGTCAAGGCGTTGCCGTGCAGGAGGATGGCGAGACGCCCATCGCTCCGGGATCGGTGATCTTGGTTCCGGGTGACGAGATGCACTGTTTCCGCAATGAGGGGAAAGACGTGCTGCGTTTCATCTGCCTGATTCCGTTCCCGTGGTTGGAGGGCATGGCTGGGGAGCGCGCTGCCCAGACCTAGATCATGGTCCTGCTGGCCGGGCCGATCGGCGCAGTCAAAACCACGCTGTGACTACCTGTTGGAGTCTATCGTGCTGATTGGCATAGACGCGAGTCGTGCCCTCGTGGCACAGCGGACAGGGACAGAGGCATATTCGCTGCACCTGGTGCGGGCGCTGCTGAACGAACCTACTTCTCACCGATTCCGGCTTTACCTCAACGCGGCGCCACCTGCCGGCCTTTTCCCTGCCAGCTCGCACGGTGAGCTGCGCGTGATTCCTTTTCCCCGGTTGTGGACACACGTTCGTCTCTCGGCAGAGATGCTGCTCGATCCCCCCGATCTCCTCTTTGTGCCTTCTCACGTGTTGCCGCTGGCTCACCCGCGCCGCAGCGTGGTCACGGTGCACGACCTGGGACATCGCTACTATCCTGAAG
>CAZLMZ010000136.1:4458-8896 GCA_964560475.1 uncultured Anaerolineae bacterium | reverse complement strand
ATAGCCGCACGCGCCTCGGCGCACATGCCCGCCCCAGACCTGGCGGCCCCAGACACCTAGGCGGGCACTTTCCCCTAGTCATACGAGGGGGATTTTGTTTGTGGGAGGCCCGCTCTGATGACGAGCGGGCCTTTTGCTTTGGACCTAGGACCTCCCCCAACCTCAGGCTTCGTATCTCATATCAGCTCCGAAGCCGACTTGACCCGACCAGTGGGGCAAGGAACGGTGGGTGGGCACGAAGGTGGGACAGGGGTTGGGAAATTAGCCAAAGAGGCGACCCAGGAGGTTGGACAGGTTGATCTCGACGTGGCCGTCGCGGACCTGCAGGATATCGCCGCCTGTGTCAGCGTCGGAGGGCGCCTCCTGTGGCTCGGGCAGCGGCACGCCTCGATCGCGTCCCGGCGCCTCGACCAACTGCGTCAGCTCGCCATAGTCGAGCCAGATCAGCTCACACGCACTGCAGGTGTCGATCACCGCGTTGCCCGGCCCCAGGTAAGGATGGGTAGCCATCGGGCGCCGGCAGGAGGGACAACTGATCTGGCGTCCGAGCTGCGCGCGATCGAGCGGGCGCGGCGGGATGCCGGGCCCGGCGGCCCGGGCACGGCGCAACTGGATCGCTCCCCGGAAAGCGCCTCGCGGCAGCAGCAGCCCCTTGCACTCGCGGCAGTAGTGGGCCGGGTAGCCATCGTCGAGCGCCGCGGCGGTCAGCGGCTGGTGGCAAAGCGGGCACTGTAGGTCGACGTCCACCTCCCCAAGCAGGCGGATCCCCTCCCCCGTGGCCTCGGGAAAGTGGAACGAACCGCAGTGTTCGCAGAAGAAATAGCCGCGATCGGGGAACAAGGTCATCGGCGCGCCGCAGTTGTGACAGTTCATGATCCCTCCCTGGTGTGCGAAGCGGAACACGCTATCCTTGCTGCGATCGCAGCAAGGATAGCAGACCGGCGTCGCTCCGGATCGACGACACGACCTGTACAAAGGCGCGCAGTGATCCCTCACGCGCACGCAACCAGTCGAGCTGCCCGCCGATCGGATTGACCACCGATGGACTGGTGGCATAGGAGCCATAGAACGCGAAATAGGCCTGGTTGAGCTTGCGGATGTTATGACCGTGCTCGACAAAGACCTGCCGCCGCTGCTCCATATAGTCCTCGGCTTCCTCGATCTCGTGCTCGGCCAGCAATTCGTCGACGTGCACCCGCGTCTGGTACATTTCCCGATCATAGTCCCACACCCCCGGAGGAGGCGGCTCGGGCGGCGGGACCTCCTTGCTGCTCATCGGCGGCTTGTCTGGAGGCGTGGGCAGCGCCGCCAGCTTGTCCGACAGCTCGGGATAATAGGTCCGGATCACGAGCCGGCCCACCTCGCGCCCGACAATACTGGCCGTCGTCTCGTTGATGCTCGTCATGTCCGTGCTCGCCGAATAGTGCAGGCCCAACGGGTGAAAGGCCAGGAAGTGGTGCGTCCACTCGTGGGCAAACGTGTCGGTCAGCCAAACCAGCGAATCGGTCTCCAGGATCATGGCCGGATAGGCCGAGAGACCGCCGATTGGCGTGACCAGGGAACGCTTGTCCGAGAAACGGTCGTCTACCTCGGTCTCCAGCTCAGCCCGATGAGGGATGGAGAGATCCACCTCGAGATGGACATCCCCCGCCCGGGTGATCTCGGCCCGATCCGAGGTGACCAGGAGCAGCGGCAGCGGGGTAAAGCGAATCTTGACCGGAGGCCAGACAAAGCCCCACGCACCGAACCCCTCCTCCTGGAGCATCGTCGTCACCTGCTCCTCAAAGATCCCCTCTACCAGGTTCTGGTGTGCGTCCAGCCAGGCACGGTCCTCGGCGAGCGCCTGCTCCTCGGGTGATGCCTTCTCACGCGCGATCTCACCGCCGGCCTGGCTGTAGATAGCCGCGATCTGCGAGCGAAGCTGCGCCGCCTTGCCCAGGGCGTCGATATAGTCCTGCGCGACGCGCGCACGCTGCTCCTGAGCCAGCGTGTCCTCCGGTGCGATCAGGCCGCTGCCGATCTTGCTCAACAGGGCCTTGACCTCCCACCCGAAAAAGTTGAACCCGAGCCCGGCCGTCGCGTCGTGCAGGCCGAGGGGATAGGTCTCGGAGGGAGCGATCGAGGCACGCGGCAAGAGAAAGAAACAGATTGCGCACACCGCGATCAGGCTGAGACCAATATGTAGCCAGCGCAGGCCGCGCCTGCGCACGAGAGCCAACCATGTCCCTGGTTGTATGTGAACGAACATGCATATCTCCAACCACCTACCGCCTGCGGTCAGGCCGCAGCGGGCAAATCCACCTATGGACCCAGGTCGCGCACCAGAACGTGGTAGGCTCCCATGAGCCGGAACCCCTCGCTGACGCAGGCCGCGTAGGCATCGCGATCGGCGGGCGAGGCCAGGTGGCCCACCAGGTCCAGGTCGGCGCGACGCTTGGCCACCTCCAACGCACCGCTGGCCAGCGCCTTGGCCGTACGTGCTGGGCCAGACCAACCGGCGTCCGCCTCTGGTACGCTGGCTCGGTCCCCGCCCCCTCCGGCGCGCATCGACTCAAGCCAGAACCCCCGGTACTGCAGCGTGTGCACCTCGATCAGCTCAGCGCAGCCGAGCAGCGTCTCGCTCCCTGCAGCCAGGAGGTAGACGTGACCCGGCTCGGCGATCAGGCGCGCTACTTTCCCCGGAGCATAACCGCCCAGGCTCGCCACCGCCGCCGCATCGCTAGGACTCGCCTCACGCACCGCAGGCGCACCGGCGACCTGTGGGCGCGGCACCCGGCCTCCGATCTCGTACAGCAGCAGGTCGACACGCTTGCCGACACGAAAGCCATTGTTTTCAAAGGCGCGCTGCGAGGCCAGGTTGCCGGTCGCGACCAGGGCCCTGGCACGAGTCAGGCCCGCTTTCGCCCCCTGCTCGACGGCCAGGGCCACCAGGCGCGTACCCAGGCCGCGGCCCTGGTAGGCGGGGCGCACGGCGAGCTCGTCTACCTCCCAGCGCCGCCCGTCGAGGCTGTTCGTGGCAAAAGCAGAGACGAAACCGACCACGTCCGTCCCCTCGACTGCCACTGCCGCCCACTGGCCCGGCTCGGAGAGACGCTCGACCAGTTGATCGGGCGTATAGTGGCACTGCTGAAAGGTTTCGCCATCCACCTCGACCAGCCCCTGCGCATCGCGCAGAGTGCCGGCAAAGGGCCTGATCTCCAAGCGCGTCCCCTTTCGATAGACGATGGCCATGCGTGGAGCCCTACGTGCGGCCAGGGGATTCACAACCCTTTCACAGCATCTGCCTGCCGTTCATGGTATACTATAGGGGCGGCATTCCGACACAAGTCCGCTACACGCGGGGCCGCAAGTGGTATTATACACTGTGGAGGCAAGGGACTCAACTCTTGGCCACACTGCAGGACGGAGGATAAGGTACAGATGGGACCATCGTATGGGCGCGAGTCACCACACTATGGTTTGCTGCTGTTGTTGCTCTTGGCGCTGATCGCGTATGCGGCGATCGGCCTGACGCTAAAGGTCGAGTCCGCGTCGCAGGATCAGGTCGATCGAGGCGGTGCCGCCCCGGTCGGTCGGCACGCGCCAGCAAGTGAAAGCGAGAGCCTACAGAGAACGCTCACATCGGCGGCGGTATCCTCCCCATAGGTACGCCACGGTCCTCTGGAGGACCCCGTACGACCACACAACAGGTGCTAAGACACGTCCGGCCTCTGGTCAACGTCGACCAGAGGCCGGACGTGTGTTGGTGGCTTGCCGACGCCCCTCAAAGCGGGTATAATACCAACCATCCACCAGGATCTATCCATCGACGCAACCGCGCTAGGTTGCCGGAACGAGAGGATTGTTTGCCCAAGACAACGTCCGCTGGCGTTCGCCGCTCCCACATCGCTACCTGGCCGCTGCTGCTGCTGGTCTTTGTCAGTGGCATGACGACGATGGCTGTCGAGATGGCGGCATCGCGCCTGTTGGGCCCCTATTTCGGCGACTCGATCCTGGTATGGGCCAACCTGATCGGGCTGATCTTGATTTACCTCACGGTGGGCGCCTACGTCGGCGGGCGCTGGGCGGACCGCAGCCCGCAGCTAGACACGCTGTACCGGATCACGGCTGCGGCCGCACTGCTCGTAGGGCTGGTGCCGCTGATCGCGGCGCCGATCCTGCACGTCGCCCAGAACGCTTTTGCCCGCGTGGGCATCGAGCTGGCGACCTTTGACGCGATCCAGATCGGCGGTTCGTTCGTTGCGGTGCTGGTGCTCTTTGCCCCATCGGTCACGCTCCTGGGTTGCGTCTCTCCTTTCGCCATCCGCCTGGTCACAAAGCGCGTCCATTCGGCGGGCCGCAACGCCGGGCGCGTCTATGCCGTCTCTACCGTGGGCAGCATCTTGGGCACCTTTTTGCCGGTGCTGCTGACGATCCCGGCGATCGGCACGGCGCGCAC
>CAZLMZ010000136.1:3026-4358 GCA_964560475.1 uncultured Anaerolineae bacterium | reverse complement strand
GGCGTGCACTCGATCTACGACCCGAACAACCTGGCCACGACCGGCACGTGGGACGTGATGGCGATCGCGCCGTTCTTTAACGATGCACCCTATACGAGTGCAGAGGTCAAGCGCGTGTGCGTGGTCGGCCTCGCGGCAGGCACGGTGGCGCGGCAGGTGACGGCGGCCTATGGCCCGATCCCGATCGACGGAGTCGAGATCGACCCGGCGATCGTGAAAGTGGGACAGCAGTACTTTGCCATGGACCTGCCCAACCTGAACGTCTATACGACGGACGGGCGCTTTTTCCTCGAACATACGGACCATCTCTATGACCTGATCGTGATCGATGCCTATCGCCTGCCCTATATCCCGTTTCAGCTCTCGACCGGCGAGTTCTTCCGCCTGGTACGTTCACGGCTGACCGAAAAGGGCGTCGTGGCGGTGAACGTGGGGCGGACGGAGAGCGATTACCGGATGGTGGAAGCGTTCGCTGCCACGATGGGCGAGCATTTCGCCTCGGTACACGCGGTGGACCTGCCAGAGACATTCAATACGGTGCTGGTGGCCACGCCGGAGGAGACGCAGGGATCGAGCCTCCAGGCCAATCTAGAGCAAGTGACGGTGCCGTTCGCGCGCGCGGCCATCGCGAGCGCTGCGGCCAACCTGCATCCGCTGAATGGGGACGGGATCGTCTTTACCGATGACCGCGCGCCGGTGGAACGGCTCACGAACTCGATCATACTGCGCTACCTGCTGGTAGGAGAATGACGGATGCGCAAGCTGCGGCGAGCGAGGTCGAGATGCCCAGAGCATAGGTGGAAACTGCTTCGCTTTGCCGGCAGAAATGCGAGGTGGAGATTGCTTCACGCGAACGCTTCTCGTTCGCCCGCTCGCAATGGCGGTACGAGAGCCCACCTGCTGAGAAGATGGGCTGGGCTGGCCGCACTGCTGGGGCTGATCGGGCTGGTACTCCTGGGCGCGGCGTGCAGGCCCACGCCTGCCGGACTGCCTACGCTCACAGCCACGTCGACTGGTCTCGCCGGACAGACGCCGACCGGCACGGCATCCGCTGCAACGCAGACGGCCGAGGCACAAACCGTGGCAGCAGAGACGGCTGCTTCACAGACACCTGCCCCGATCCCGACGTGGACGCCAATCGTCTACGTGGTGCGGCCCGGCGACTCGCTGTCGGGCATTGCCTACCGCTTTGACGTGCCGATCGAGCAACTGGCCAAGGCAAACGACATCGACGATCCGAACGTGATCGCGGCAGGGCAGCGGCTCGTCATCCCCGGTCCCACGCAGGAACCGACGGCTACCGTACCGCCGACGGCGACGCCGACGCCCGAG
>CAZLMZ010000136.1:0-2926 GCA_964560475.1 uncultured Anaerolineae bacterium | reverse complement strand
GCTAGAGTAGGCGGCCTAGGTGGGGAGTTCGTCGATCTGGCGCGGGTAGCTGGGAAGATGTCCAAGCTCGTTGACCGTGAGCAGGGTTGCCAACCCGGATGCAATGTCGAAGCGGTTGATGCAGCCATTGTCCTGCCGGATGCGCCAGAAGGCACTGAGCTCGAGGCCCAGCAGGTGACAGATGGCCACCTTGTTCACCACCTGGTGCCCGGCCAGAAGCACGATCTCGCGCTCGTGGCGCTCGACGAGACGTACCAGCCCCTGGCTGAAACGCTCTCGCACGTCTTCCAGGCGCTCCCCTCCAGGAATGCGGAGACAGTGTGGCGCCGTACGCCACAAGCGGTACGGTTCGGGCCACGCCTCGGCCACCTCACGGTAGGAGCGGCCTGCCCAGTGCCCATAGTTGATGTCGAGCAGAGCGTCGAGCGGCTGGACCGGCAACGCCAGCCGTGCTGCGAGCGGACGGGCTGTATCGATCGCGCGCGACAGCGGGCTGGCATAGATGGCGGCTATGTCGACGTGGCTCAACGCATCGGCGATCGCACTGGCCTGCGCGATGCCCGCGCGGTTGAGTGGGACGTCAATCTGGCCACGAAAGTGCTCGCCGCCAGGGCTGCCGTCGTTCCAGTCGGTCTGGCCGTGGCGAACCAAGATGATGCGTACCATTCAATGCTCCTCGTGTCTCGACGTGACGGACAGCAATGCGAGGGGGATTGTACGCGGACAAGAAGTGATTGTCAATCAGCAGCAACAGATAAGGAGCCCATCTTTGGACACCCAGACGCTTCACCGGCAGAGCATCGTCATCGACGGGCACTGCGACACCCTGCTTCGCCTTAAGACGCAGGAGCAAGGCCTGGCAGCCTACCTGCCAGAGCTGGACGTCGATCGTGGACACGTCGACCTGGCCCGGCTGCAGGCAGGCGGGGTGACGGCGCAGAACTTTGCCTGTTTCGTTCGTCCTCGCGGGGGGACGGCAGGGGCAACGCACGAGACGCTGCGCCTGATCGACCTCTTTTACCGCTTCCAGGGTGCACACGCCGGCGAGCTGTGCCTGGCCACGTCTGCGGCCGACGTCGAGCGGGCAAAGGCAGAGGGCAAGGTCGCTGGTTTGTTGAGCATGGAAGGGGCAGAGGGACTGGAAGGCGATCTAAGCGTGCTGCGCACCATGCACCGCCTCGGCGTGCGCTGGGTGGGGCTGACGTGGAGCCTGCGCAACCAGGTGGCCGACGGGGTGGCAGAGGCACGGACGAACGGTGGGCTGAGCACCTTTGGCGTGCAACTGGTGGAAGAGATGGTCCGTCTGGGCATGGTCGTCGACATTGCCCATTTGGCCCCGGCAGGGGTGCGCGACGTCTTTGAGGTGTGCCAGGCGCCGGTCGTGGCCTCACACGCCAACGCGCACGCGCTGTGCCCGGTCTCCCGTAACCTGACGGACGAGCAGTTGGAGGGCGTTGCGCGCAGCGGCGGCGTCGTCGGGGCCGTATTCGTGCCCGGCTTTATCACCGATGGAGAGGAGCAGGCGACGGTCGATATGCTGCTCGATCACGTGGATCACATGGTGTCGGTGATGGGCATCGACCACGTCGGCCTGGGCTCCGATTTCGACGGTTTTGGCGGCGCACCGCCGGTGGGCCTGGAGGACGTAAGCGCCATGCCGAACATCACGGCCGGGCTGGTAGCGCGTGGGTACGCGGAAGCGGACGTGGTCAAGATCCTGGGTGGAAACTGGCTGCGCGTGCTGAGAGAGGTGACGGGGGGATGAGGGCTGGATCCAACCGTTTTCTAACCATTTACCACCATTCCCGTCGTGTACGCTCCCGATTTCATGATAAGATGTAGCAAGATGACCTCACAGTAGATAGAGGTCACATACAAAAGTTGACCACCGCCCGGTGAGTCAACCAGAAAAGTGGCGGCTGGCTCCTGACGGAACCCGGCTGTACCTTTTACTCTCCTCCAAGCGTGCCCGGGGATGACCTCCCCGGGCACTGCTTTTGTGGCGCATGGGATCCATCCGCTTTTCTCCCTCCCCTTTTGTGCTATACTATCTCCATCGAAGTAGAGAAAGGAGCGATCGAGGGTGAACGTATACGACGAACTGGTAGAACGCGGGTTCATCGCCCAGGTGACGGACGAAGACGCGGTGCGCGACATGCTGTCCCAGCCGGGCGTGGTCTTTTACGTCGGTTTCGACAGCACGGCGACCAGCCTGCACGCAGGGAGCTTGGTGCCCATCATGGCCATGCTGCACCTGCAGCGTGCCGGGCACGTGCCGATCTTTCTGACGGGCGGCGGCACGACCATGATCGGCGACCCGAGCGGCAAGACCGAGATGCGGGAGATGCTCTCGGAAGCAGCGATCCGGGCCAATGGAGAGAGCATCCACGCCCAGGTCGACCGCTACTTTCACTTCCACGAGACGCAGGCCGTGGCGCTGGACAATGCCGAGTGGCTGCTTCCGCTCCAATACATCCCCTTCCTGCGCGATGTCGGCGTGCACTTTTCTGTGAACCGCATGCTGGCCGCCGAGGCCTACCGGCAGCGAATGGAGCGAGGGCTGTCGTTCATCGAGTTCAACTACCAGTTGCTGCAGGCCTACGACTACCTGACCCTCTATCGCGAGCGCGGCTGCGTGCTGCAGATGGGCGGGGATGATCAGTGGGGCAACATCCTGGCCGGCGTCGACCTGATCCGTCGCGTCGAGGGCGCGACAGTCCACGCCATGACCTTTCCCCTGCTGACCACCGCCTCGCGGGCCAAGATGGGCAAGACGGCAGAAGGGGCAGTGTGGATCGACGCCGAACGATTTGCTCCGTACGACTATTACCAGTACTGGATCAACTGTGACGACCGGGATGTGGTGAAATTCCTCAAGCTGTTCACCTTCCTCCCACTCGGCGCGATCGCGCGTTTCGCGGAACTG
>CAZLMZ010000135.1:4773-8902 GCA_964560475.1 uncultured Anaerolineae bacterium | reverse complement strand
GTTGCCCGCTACTACAAGGTCGCGCCTGAGGACGTGCTGGTGATCTATGACGACCTCGACCTCCCGCAAGGCACCATCCGCCTGCGGCCAGGCGGAAGCTCGGGCGGGCACAATGGGATCAAGTCGATCGTCGACCATCTCGGTACGCAGGCGTTTCCGCGCGTGCGCATCGGCATCGGTCGCCCGCCAGGGCGCATGGAGCCGAAAGACTATGTGCTGCAGGATTTCTCGGCGGCCGAGCGTGAAGTGATGGTCGAGGTATACGACCGGGTCGTCGATGCGGTCGAGACGTTCATCCGCGAGGGGATCCGCGAGGCGATGAATCGCTTCAACGCGTCGCCGGATGTGGACACGGGCTGAAGGACGAGTAAGCGCGCTGCAGGACGTCGCGGCACGCGTGTGCAAGGTGGACGGCAACCAGGCACGGCGGGAGGGGGATGGCATGGTTGAGCTGGATTTCGTCTTGCTCGATGGAAAACCATCGTTGCGGGAAGTGGTCGATGCGGTGTTGACGAGCACCGAGCGCGACGATGGCGACTGGTACACACGCTATGTGCTGGTCCGCGATGGGGAGGGATACCGCGGGATCAGCCTCCACGCCTTGTCTGCCGCATTGGCCGACGACGGGTGGACGCTCGACACGCCGCTTGCCGGCTTTGCCCTATCGAACTGCGAGGTCGTGCCGGTCGAGGCAGTGAGCCAGAGAAGGCTGCGCAAGGCACGACAGCCGCTGGTCGTGGCAAAGGCAAGTGGCAAGCCGGTCGCCCTGTACCAGGGGATGACCATGCGCGGCAGGGGACGCCCTTACCGCGTTGGCTGGTGGCGGCTGGTGGGCAAGCGAATGGCGGAGCAGGACCGGCGGCTGGCGTGGCCGGATCCCCTGCCCGTACAGTTTGCCTATGCTCCTGTGATCGCAATCGATGCCGGGACGACACTGGACGACGTCGCACGACGCCTGTATGATGCTGAGGTAGATGCCTATCTCGCGGGACGCGATGAACAGGGCACGTGGGGTGTGTACGCGGGAAGCGAGTTCCTGAATCTGCTCACGAGCGATTACCCGGGCGCCGATCCCTCTTTGAAGGTGGAGGCACTGGTCCGCCCGCACCTGGTCCCGCTGGAGCTCTTGGAGCGCAGCGAGACCCCCTGGGAGCTGGTGGCAGAGCGCGTCGCCAAGTCACAGTCGCGCGTGATGCGCTTTCTGGTGATGGAGCGTGGGCGCCCAACGCACGTCCTGACCTGGCAAAGTGCTGTGCGTTACGGCCTGGTCGAGCCGCTCACTGCGGAAGGGAACGAGCGGTGGGCTCAGTATCTCGGTACCGTGCCCGAAGCAGAGCGGGTGAGCGATCCGCCGCGGGTGATGAACGCCTGGTTCGCGGATCGCCAGCGGGAGGCGATCCCGCACACGCACGCCCTGGCGGCAAACCAGCTCTATTGCCTCGGCGTGAACCTGGGCGCGGCGTCAGCGCGCGCGCACGTCGTCGGCGAGCAGCCGGTCCTGGACGCGAGCTTGATGCAGCACGTGGCCAGGGAGGGCAAGACCCTGACCTTGCGCCTGGACAGCGAAGATTTTATCCTCGTCGACCGCGAACAAAGGATCAGGCTGCCTCGCAGCGGGGATACGCCGGACGTCTACCTGCGCGTCGCCACGCCCGTCGCGACGGGCCTCAGCCGGCTGCGCCTGGCGCTCTATTACGAGAACAACCTGCTGCAGTCCTACTTGATCTGCGCGCACGTGGCCCCGCAAGAGGGAGAGATGCCCGTGCGCACGGTCGATGGCTGGTGGGCACAGTGCGAGTATACGCTCTCTGCGGATCTGGCAAACCTGGACGACCTCGGCTCCCGCCGCGTGTCGCTGTGGTTCGGCGAGGGCAAAGAGGGCGTGCAGCGTGGTGGCATCCACGGATCGGGCGGCATGGACCTGGGGCCAGAGCTGGCGATCCATCCGAGCCTCATCAGCGGTGCGCTGGCCCGGTACCGCGAACTGCTGCTAGACGCGTGCTTGGAGGATCCGCAGTCGGCTCGACCTGAATACCGCTATCGGGAGGACCATACCCCGCACGACCCGCGAGCGTTCGAGCAGGCGCTGGTGGACCTGGCCGAGCTCGGCCAGATGCTCTACGAGCGCGTATTTGGCGTCGCTGGGGGCTGGCAGGTAGCGGAGCGCCTGCGCGAGATCGAGCGTGCCCAAGAGGCTCCGCTGGTCGTCCAGATCGCCCGGCTCAGCCTCGATGCCACCTTTCCGTGGGCCGTGTTGTACGACCGGCCGCTGCGCTATAACCCGCGCCGCAACGGCGTCTGCGCGCGCTTTGTGGAGGGCGACTGCAGGGCGAACTGCCCCTACGACCGTGACCCGAACGTGGTCTGTCCCTTTGGGTTCTGGGGTTTCCGCTACATCATCGAGCAGCCGCTGCGACCTCCGGGTGCCTTTGCCTCGATCTCCACGCGGCTGCCGGCAGAGGGACGCCCACGCGTTGTGCTGGTCTACGGCCCTGGGTTGGGGTTGGCCGCACGCCACCGCCAGCAGATTGCCTCGATCCTGGGCGCGCAGGCGGAGCAGGCCGTCCACGACAGCACCGAGGGGCTGCTGCGGGAGATGGCCGAGATCCCGTCGATCGTGTATTTCTACTGTCACGGTGGGAACACGACATACCGGCAATGGCTGGTCGTGAGAGAGGATGACCCCCTGATGCCTGCACACCTGGGGGATGACCTGCGATCGGCATGGGCGAACGGGGGACCGTTGGTGGTGCTGAACGGCTGCTACACCGGCAAGTACGATCCGGCCACGCTGCTCTCGTTCGTCCATCGCTTTGGTGCGCTGGGGGCAGCGGGGGTGATCGGCACCGAGATCCCGATCCACGAGTACCTGGGAGAGGCGTTCGGGCGGGTCCTGTTCCGGCGCCTGCTGGCCGGCGATCCGGTGGGCAGGATCGTTTACGATTTCCGGCACGAACTGCTGCGCAGGCGCAACCCGCTCGGGCTGGTGTACGTGCCCTACTGCTACGCAGACCTGCGACTGGCACAGAACTGACTTGTTGTTTCGCTGTCAGATACGCTCGCCGTCGATCATGGAGTATGGAAAGGGAGAGAACCGGACATGGCTATGCCTTCGATCGCGCGTTACCTGAACGCCCGCGTTGCTTACTGGCCCACCTTTTCGTCCGATGGTCGCCACCTCGCCTTCCTGACCGACATCACCGGCTTGCCCCAGGTGTGGCGGGTAGCTCTCCCGGCGAAGCCGGGCGAACCGGCGTGGCCCGACCAGCTCACGTTCGGGAGCGATCGGATCATGGGCGTCCATACCTCGCCTCTACCCGGCGACGGGCGCCTCATCTATTCCCGGGACCTGGGTGGGAACGAGAACGCACAGCTCTACCTGCTGCCAGCGGATGGCTCGGAAGAGGTCGCCCTGACGGCAGGGAACGAGACGGCGATGCACACCTTTGGTGCGTGGTCGAGGGATGGGCAGCGCATCCTGTTTGCCGCGAACCGGCGCAATGCGGGGCTGTTCGATCTCTATGTGCAGGAGCTCGACGGAGAAGCGCAACTGGTGTGGCAGAACAAGACCCCCGGGTACCTGGCAAACGTGCATTTCAGCCCGGATGGCGGTCGTGCCGTCGTCACGCGGATGTACAGCTCGTTTCACCACGAGCTGTTTGAGGTCGACCTGTCATCCGGCAGCGCACGCCCGCTCCTGGCGAGGGAGGAGAACGTCCGCTACGTGGCATGTGAGTATGCTGTCGACGGGCGTTCGCTCTACCTGAACACGGACCTCGGCGCCGATTACCTCTACATTGCCCGCCTCGACCTCGCCGCTGTCGAGGTCGAGGCATTGGTCGCGCCAGACTGGGACTGCGAGGCGATGTGCCTATCGCCTGGCGGCGGCTTGCTCGCCTATGCAACCAACGTCGACGGGGCGCGGCAGATCTATGTCCTCGACCTCGATACCGGCGCGACGCGCGAATGTCCCCCGGTTGTGGACGTGCCCGGACAGTTGGCAGATGGTCGGCTAGCTTTTTCGTCAGGGGGTGAGCGCCTGGCGTTCTCGTTCACCAGCGCGACGCGGACAGCCGATGTGTACGTGTGGGAGGTGGAAGGTGGGACCGTGTACCCTGCCACGCGTTCT
>CAZLMZ010000135.1:3239-4673 GCA_964560475.1 uncultured Anaerolineae bacterium | reverse complement strand
TGGAAGGCATAGGATGGATCTAGGTGGACTACTCTCCCTCGTGCGGGAGATCCCAGTATACGAATACGTACGGGAGCAGATCCGGCAAGGCGAGCTCGGCAGCAGCCTTGCCCTGATCTCTGCAGCGCGAGCCTATGTGCTGGCGGCGTTGGTCGAGGATCTGCAGTGCCCCACCGTGCTGCTCACGGCGCGACCGCAACAGGTGAGCGGGCTGATCGAGCAACTGCAGCGCTGGCTGGGGACGCCGGAACGCGTGCTGCGCTTCTCAGAGCCGGAGGCCCTGCCGTACGAGCGCATCCCCTGGTCGGCCGAGACGACCCAGGAGCGGATCCGGGCCCTGGCAGCGCTCACACAGTGGGCAGAGGGGGCCGGTCCACCTCCCGTCGTGGTGACCTCGGCACGCGCGATCATGCAGCGTACGCTGCCACAGCGCGAGTTCCAGTTGGGTACCCGGACCCTACGGGTGGGACAGCGCATCGTACTGACCAGCGTGCTGACGCGCTGGCTGGAGCTGGGATACGAGATGGTGAGCGTGGTGCAATCGCCGGGCACGCTCAGCCGGCGTGGAGGGATCATCGACATCTATCCGCCCAACATGCCGCAGCCGGTCCGGATCGAGCTGTTTGGCGACGAGGTGGACAGCATGCGTGCTTTCGATCCCACCACGCAGCGTTCCTTGCACAGGGTGGAAGCCTGTACGATCTCTCCGGCGACGGAAGCGCTGCCCAAGTTTGGCCACCTGGCAGCAGAGCAGTTGGCTGAATTGGATGACTCGACGCTACACGGGCCGGCCAGTGCCGAGTACCACTCTGACCTGGAGGCACTGCAGGACGATCGCCACTTCAAGGGGATCGAGTTCTATATCCCCTTCCTCTACTCGCAGCCGGGGACGCTGCTCGATTATCTGCCCGAGAACGGGCTGATCGCCGTGGACGACATGGTCGAGCTGCGCGATGGTGCCGCCCAGTTCGAGACCGAAGCGACAGCGCTGCGAGCGTCGCTGCAAGAGAGCGGCGAATTGCTGCGCGGCTATCCAGTGCCCTATGTGACGTGGGACGAGCTGCGGGACACGATCGAGGAAGCGAGGCTGCTTTCCCTCGGCTACGAGACGGAAGCGGACTGGCTGGGCGTGGAGCAAGAGTCTGGGATGCCCGCCTGGTCGCCGGAAGAAGCGCCGCTGCGCGATTACCTGGTCACAGGACCGCGCTATGGCGGGCAGTTGCGGCGCCTAATCGACGATTGGCTGGAGAGCGTCGAGCGTGGACAGCGGATCGTGGCAGTGACGCGGCAGGCATCCCGCATCGGCGAATTGTGGCGGGACGAGCACCAGCCTGCACAGACGGCGACAGAACTGGCAGCGCCGCCCGGTGCCTCGCTGACGCTGGTTCACGGCACGCTCGACGAAGGGTGGGTACTGCGCGACGCACGGGGCGA
>CAZLMZ010000135.1:0-3139 GCA_964560475.1 uncultured Anaerolineae bacterium | reverse complement strand
CCGCTGCTGCACCAGTTGGGGACGGCTTCGTGGGAGCGGGTCAAGGAGCGGGCCAAGGAAGCCGCGACGGACGTGGCTAAGGATCTACTCATGCTCTACTCGGCGCGCGAAGTGGTCGAGGGGTACGCCTTTTCGCCCGATACCGAGTGGCAGGCCGAGCTAGAGGCTTCGTTCCCCTACGTCGAGACCGACGACCAGCTCCAGGCCCTGCAGGAAGTCAAGGAAGACATGGAAAAGCCAAGGCCGATGGACCGCCTGATCTGCGGCGACGTTGGCTATGGCAAGACCGAAGTCGCGCTGCGCGCCGCGTTCAAGGCAGTGATGGACGGCAAGCAGGTGGCGGTGTTGGTGCCGACGACTGTGCTGGCGCAGCAGCACGAGACGACTTTTCGCCGCCGGCTGGCGCCGTTCCCGGTGAACGTCGAGATGCTGTCGCGTTTCCTGACCAGCAAGGAACAGCAGGACGTGCTCAAGCGGCTGGCTGCAGGCGAGGTGGATATCGTGATCGGTACCCACCGCCTGCTCTCTCAGGACGTCAGCTTCAAAGACCTGGGGCTGTTGATCATCGACGAGGAGCAGCGCTTTGGGGTGACGCACAAGGAGCGGCTCAAGCGCTTGCGCACCGAGGTAGACGTCCTGACCATGACCGCCACGCCGATCCCGCGGACCCTCTACATGTCTCTCACCGGGGCGCGCGACATGAGCACGATCGACACGCCACCGGAGGAGCGCCTGCCGATCAAGACCCACGTCGGGCAGTACGACGACACGCTGATCCGGAAGTCTATCCTGCGCGAGCTCGATCGGGGCGGGCAGGTGTTCTTTGTCCACAACCGGGTGCGTGGCATCCAGGGGATCCGCCAGCACCTGGAGCGCCTGGTGCCAGAGGCCACGTTTGCCGTCGCGCACGGGCAGATGCACGAGCGCGACCTCGAGCGGGTGATGGTCGACTTTTCCGAGGGACATATCGACGTGCTGGTCTGCACGACGATCATCGAGAGCGGGCTCGACATCCCGAACACGAACACGATCATCATCAACCGGGCCAACCGCTTTGGCCTGGCGCAGCTCTACCAACTACGCGGGCGCGTGGGGCGCGGAGCCGCGCGTGCCTATGCCTATTTCCTCTACGATCGAAATGCGCGCGTGACCGAGACGGCGCGGCAGCGGCTGGCGGCGATCATGGAGGCCAGCGAGCTGGGCGCCGGCTTTACTATCGCCATGCGCGACTTGGAGATCCGTGGTGCGGGCGAGATCCTGGGCACACGCCAGAGCGGGCACATGGCAGCGGTAGGGTTCGATCTCTACTGTCGCCTGCTGGCCCAGTCCGTTCGCGAGCTCAAGGGCGATTCCCCGCGCGAGCTGACGTCGGACGTACGCGCCTACCTGATGCCGCTAGAAGAGGGGGTCCAGATCACACTGCCGCTCGATGCCTCTCTGCCCGCTGATTATATCCTCGACGACTCGTTACGGCTGCGCCTGTACCGCCGCCTGGCCGGGCTCTCGACGGTGGACGAGATCGACGAGACGCGCGCCGAGCTGGAAGATCGCTTTGGTCCCCTGCCGCCGCAGGCAGAGAACCTGATCTACCAGCTCCGGCTCAAGGCGTTGGCACTGAGTGCCGGGGTGGAAGCGATCGTGGCTGAGGACAGGCACATCGCGGTCCAGTCCGCGCGGCTGGCAGAGGCCGACCGGGAGGGCCTGCAGGACGCCCTGGGCGAGCGCGTCCGGGTGCGAAGGCGCGAGATTCGCCTGCCCCTGGAGCAGGAACCGGTGTGGCGCGCCGAGCTAATGCGCACGCTGCAGGTGATGGAGGCGCGCGCCGCATAGTATGCGATGTTGGATATCGTGTGGGATATTGTGGGATATATGTGGGATATTTGGCGCTATATGTGGGATATAGGCGCGCCAGGTGCAGGATTCCGGGTCGTACTACGGCGCATACGAGGAAAGGGAGGCGTCCGATGGCGGACGAACTGCAAGAGAGGCTTCGCATACCTGTAGAGCAACTAGAAGAGATCAACGCGCTTCTGACCGATCCCAACAGCCGCGCCGTTCGCGCGTTCCTGGACGTGGTGCACCGGTATGGGACGCCAGCGGAGATCAACCGTAAGGCGACGCAGGCGCGCGATCTGGAGAGCCTGATTGGTCGCCTGAAGGAGCGAGGTTCCCCCTACGTGGCGGACCTGGAATGGCTGCTCGAGCAGCGAGAGGCGAGGGCCTTTATCTCCGAGGCCGCCTACCGGCGGGGGGTGCTGGGCCATTGGGCGGACGTGACGCCGTTTGCAGATGAGCTGGCGGTGACGCTCGAGATCAGCGCGCTGCAATACTTTCCCTTTCTGATCGCCGAGGCCAGGCAGGCCATTGCCGAGCGCGAACTGATGCCAGGACGCTACATCCGCGTGCGCAAGATGGTGGAGCAGGTGGAGGACGGTGACCTCCTCGCCGTGGCGGCAGCGATGCAGATCATCGGCGCCAGCTATGTCGAGACGCTCGATACCAAGGGCACGGATGGGTCGAACGTGCACCTGGGTGGGCCAGAGACGATCACGGGCTACTTTGGTGGCGTGGGTGAGCCGAACGATTATGCGCTGCAGTGGCTGGACGAGTTCCTGCACTACTATACCGAGTATGGCGTTCGCCAGGTGCTGAACGTCAACCCGGGCACGGTGCTGCTCGGCTATCTCCTGTTCAAACTGGGCGTCGACGTCGAGTTCAAGATCAGCGTTTTCATGGGGAACGACAACCCCTATGCGGCCTTATGGACGTTGATCGGGGCCAAGCTCTTTGCCCGCGAGGACGGTACGTGCCCGCTGATCGGGTTCAACTGGTCCAACTCGGTGAACAATGAGACGATCGAGATCACGGCTGAGGTGCGTGGTGCGCTCGGTTTCGAGGAGATCGTGCGGTTCGAGCACCACATCGTCGAGACCTACAAGAGCATCGTCCGCCAGCCGTACAACCGCCGGCAAGAGCTGATCGAGATCGCCGCCAGGGTGCCCAACATCTCGGCCAAGCACGAGGGCGCCGATCCCGAGATCGACCGCACGCGCGAACATCCGTCGGACATCCTCGACTATTTCCGGGACAAGGACGAGATCGAGGCGGCGGGCGACATGCCGCACCTGCTGCGCAACTA
>CAZLMZ010000134.1:0-8914 GCA_964560475.1 uncultured Anaerolineae bacterium | reverse complement strand
CCGCGAGGGTGGCCTGACGGTTGGTGCTGGCGTCCTCACCGCGATCGTTGAGTAGGTTGGAGCGAGGGATGGCGGGTGCTGTCCCTCTTCCTAGGAGGATATTATGGCCAGGCGGGCCATTCGATTGCCGATCACATTGGCTTGTACCGAGTGTCAGGAGCACAATTACCTGACCGAGAAGAACCGGCAGCACGATACGGGCCGGATGGAGCTCAGAAAGTACTGTCCGCGATGTAAACAGCATACGCTGCATCGCGAGACGAGATAACGAGCGCGTACGCTTGAGCATGAGCGTTTCGCAGGCGAGTAGCTCAACTGGCAGAGCAACGGTCTCCAAAACCGTAGGTTGCGGGTTCGATTCCTGCCTCGCCTGCCTTTGAAGACACCGCACAGACAGTGGTGTCTTGGTATAGCATATTTGTCGTGTAGTTAGATTTCTGGCCTTATCATCCGTCGGGGAAAGTGGAGCAGAAATCGATGGATAAGGAATCACCTCTCCTTAAGCTAGTCCGAGGCAGGAGAACAGCAGTGACAAAGGGAAGCCAGGGAAAAAAGGGTACGTCCGGGCGTCGGGCGAGGAGTGGCCGGCGCAAGGAAAACGCGATTGTGCGTTACTTTCGCCAGACGTGGGCAGAGCTGAAAAAGGTTCGGTGGCCCACACGGCGTGAGTTGACGAACCTGTCGCTGATCGTGCTCTCGGTCACTGTCGCCATGTCTGTCTTCCTGGGTGTGGCCGACCGGCTATCCTCGCTGCTTTTCGGTTTTCTCATTAGTTTGACGGGTTAGGGCCAGAGTGGAAGGCAGATCGATCATGGCAGAACAACCACTCACCGAGATGCAGACCGAGCATGACGACCAGGAACTGGACGCGGCCGAGTCCGCAGCCGATGATCTGGCAACCAGCGAGGAAGCATCGTCGCCGGAGCAAGAGGAAGCGATCGCGGAACTCAAAGGCGACGTGTCGGAAAGCGAAGAAGAGCCAGCAGAGGGGCGCAAGTGGTACGTCGTGCACTGCTATTCAGGGTATGAGAACAAGGTCAAGCGTAACCTGGAGCAGCGCATCTCCAGTATGGAGATGGAGAATTACATCTTCCAGGTGATCGTGCCCACTGAGGAAGAGATAGAGGTCCGTGAAGGTAAGCGGCGTACCTACCAACGGCGGGTATTCCCGGGCTATATCTTGGTCGAGATGATCTTGACCGATGACTCGTGGTATGTCGTGCGCAATACGCCCGGTGTGACGGGTTTCGTGGGGATGGGCACCAAGCCGACGCCGTTGCGCGAAGAAGAGGTACAGCACATTATCGAGCGCATGGAGGCCGAAGCCCCCAAGGTCAAAGTGACGTTCAAGCAGGGACAGCGAGTGCGCATCATCCAGGGGCCGTTTGCTGACTTTATCGGGACTGTGGATGACATTAATATGGAAAAGGGCAAGGTCCGGGTCATGGTCTCTTTCTTTGGCCGTGAGACGCCGGTTGAGCTGGACTTTCTGCAGGTCGAAAAGGTCTAGCAAGGCTCCTGTGCACGTGGAGGATTCATCGTGAAAAAAGTTCGGGCGTTCGTCAAGCTGCAGATCCCGGCCGGCAAGGCCACTCCGGCACCGCCTGTCGGGCCGGCCCTGGGGCCGCACGGGATCAATATCATGGCCTTCTGCAAAGAGTACAATGCACGCACCGCCAGTCAGGCGGGAAGCATCATCCCTGTCGAGTTGACGATCTATGCAGACGGCACTTTTTCCTTTATTACCAAGACGCCACCGGTGGCAGACTTGCTCCGGAAGGCGGTTGGTGTGGAAAAGGGTTCTGCAGAACCAAACCGGGTCAAGGTAGGCAAGATCAACAGGCAGCAACTGCGCGAGATTGCCGAGATCAAAATGAAGGATCTCAACGCCATCGATATCGAGGGCGCCGAGAAGCAGATTATCGGCACAGCGCGCAGCATGGGTATCGAAGTCGAAGGCGTCAGGTAGCATCGTAGCCTGACCGGATCTATCGTGGGAGGACGCCTGGCGTCCGTTTGCACCACTGGAGGAAAACATGGCACAACACGGAAAAAAGTACCGGGAAGCCCTGGCCAAGATCGACCGCGAAAGGCTGTATGAGCCGGAAGAGGCGGTGCGGTTGGTCAAGGAAACTTCCTATGCCTCGTTTGATGCCCCAGTTGAGGTACATATGCGATTGGGCGTCGACCCCCGTCACGCCGATCAGATGGTGCGTGGCGTGGTCTTGATGCCCAAGGGGCTGGGCACCACGGTTCGGATCCTCGTCTTTGCCGAAGGTGAGGACGCCCGGATTGCTGAGGAAGCGGGTGCTGATCACGTAGGGAGCGAGGATCTGGCGGCACGGATCCAGGAAGGTTGGCTCGATTTCGACCTGGTCCTGGCGACGCCGCCGATGATGCGCGTCGTGGGACGGCTGGGCCGTGTCTTGGGCCCACGCGGGCTGATGCCGAACCCCAAGGCGGGCACGATTGCACAGGGAGAGGACCTGGAGCGGCTGATCAACGAAGCACGGTTGGGCCGCGTCGAGTTTCGTGTGGACAAGACGTCCAATTTGCATGGGGTGATCGGCAAGGTGAGCTTTGAGCCCGACGACTTGCTGGAGAACCTGACTGCGTTCATGAACGCGATCAAGCGTGCACGTCCGGCTTCGGCCAAGGGCACCTACATCCGCAAAGTTGTACTTGCTTCTTGCATGGGGCCTGGCGTCAAGATCGATCCGGCTTCTGCACGAGCGATAGAGTAGCGTAATCACTCACAACCACATATTCGTCCCTTCGTGGGACGTGCCAGAGACTGCCGGGGCGCACACGCGCTTAATCATCCAGCACAGGCACTGAGGTCATTGTATCACAATGCCTTTGTACCTGCTGGGTGCAAAGGCATTTTGCTTTGGTGCGTAGAAGGAGGTGTTGGCAACTTGGCAATTACGAGAGAAAGAAAAGAGAACCTGGTCGAGCAGTACGTTGGTTTGCTGAAGGACAGCCACGCGATCGTTTTCGTGCAATCACGGGGCTTGAGCGTGCCCGAAGTAGAGCAGCTCAGGAACAGGCTACGCGAGAGCGGTGGCAGCTACAGCGTGATCAAGAACACCCTGTTCCGGTTGGCACTGGAAGAGATGGACATAAACGTGCCGGCGCTGATTGCGGGCCCGTTGGCCGTCACGTTCTGCCCCGAGGACCTCGCTCCGGTCGTCAAGGTGATCGATGACTTTGGCAAGGAGATAGGTGACGATCGTGATTTTGACATCGTCGGCGGTATACTCGAGGGGGAGGTGCTCGACGCAGCGCGGGCGCAGTCGTTGGCTTCATTGCCGTCGAAGGATGTCCTGTTCGCCCAGATCCTCGCGGGGATCAATGCCCCCGGTTCACAACTGGTAGGCACGATCGCGAACGGTGTCCGCCAGATACTCAACGTGCTGCAGGCGCACGTCGATCAGCTCGAAGAGACGGAAGCTGCAGCCTGATTTTTCAGGTCGTGATGGGACCACACACAGGAGGGAATACCCAATGGCAGATCTAGGGAAACTGGTAGAGGAAATTAAGGGCCTTTCTTTGATGGAAGCGTCCGAATTGGTCAAAATGCTTGAGGAAGAGCTGGGTGTCAGCGCTGCTGCGCCGGTTGCGGCAATGGCGATGGCACCGGGCGTTGCTGCGGCTGAGGCAGAGGAAGAGGAAAAGACCGAGTTCAACGTCGTGCTGAAAGAGATCGGCCCGAAAAAGATCCCGGTCATCAAGGTCGTGCGCCAGCTCACCGCGTTGGGCCTGCAAGAGTCCAAGGCTGTCGTCGACAATGCGCCGGGCCCGGTCCTGGAGGCGGTGTCCAAGGAAGTCGCTGAGGATGCCAAGGCCAAGCTGGAGGCCGAAGGCGCGGTCGTCGCGATCGAGTAGACCTCGCTCAGATCAACTCGAAAAGCCACATCTCGGCCGAGATGTGGCTTTTCGTCGTCTTCCCTTGCCCTTTGTCCCCAGTTCTGGTACAATCAACTACAGAGCAAAGCGTACGCTATCGCCATCAAGGGTACGCTACTGTCGCACAGCGCTCATAGTGGGTGAGTAGGGGTACTTGTACCGATTGGGGGAGGGGAAGGGTTGTCGATCAGCCACAACTGGTGGACCAAGACATTTTGCTGTCTTGTCCTCGTGCTCGGAGGCCTGCTTGCTGGCTGTGCGGTAGACTGGAGCTGGCTTACTCCCTCGCCCGAGCTGTCCTCACCGCTGCCCGATCGCGCGATGCGCATTGCTGCGCTGGATATCGGGCAGGGCGATGCTATCCTGATCATCTCACCCAATGGGAAGACCATGCTGGTGGACGGAGGGAATTCGAGCCGGGATGCCCGTGATGTGATCTTGCCGTATCTGACCGAGAACGGTTTCGATCGGCTCGACGTGTTGGTGCTCACGCATCCGGATGCCGATCACGTTGGGGGCTTGCCTGAGGTGCTGCGTGATATTCCCGTCGGCATCGGTGTGGCCACCGGGCAGGTGCATACCACGCAGATCTATACGGAATTTCTACAGGAGCTTCAGAGGGCGCGGGACGAAGGAGGCACGCAGATCGTGCGCGGCGCTGCCGGTGTAGAGATTCCCTTTGATCCAGACGTACAGCTTGAGGTCCTGGGGCCCAGCGTGGACGCGATTGCAGGCGATGATATGAACAATGCCTCGATCGTACTGCGTCTGACCTATGGAGAGATCAGCGTACTGCTGACAGGCGACGCCGAAACCGAGGAAGAGGCGTGGGTGATGGCCCAGGGAAGTCCGCTCGACGCGCAAATCCTCAAGGTCTCACATCACGGCAGCAATACGGCAAGCAGCGTCGCATTCCTGGAACGCGTCAGGCCGGAGGTCGCGTTGATCTCTTGTAGCGCCGATAACCAGTACGGGCATCCACACCAGGAGATCCTGGATCGCCTGTCCGATTACGGGGCCGATGTGTACCGCACCGATCAGGACGGCACGATCGAGGTCATCACGGATGGGACCACGTACTGGGTGCAGACGGAACGCTAAGGAGCATTCTGCCCCAATGGTTGAAGACAGAGAGCAGCCAGAGCATACAAAGGGCGACGATCTGCCGGCGCAGCGAGGCGTGATCGATGACCTAGAAGGGGGCTGGGCGCGGATCGCATTGGATGATGGACAGCGGCTCGACTGGCCGCGCGACCATCTTCCGCGTGAGGCGGGTGCAGGAATGGTCGTCGAGCTCACGGCGCACGGGCCTGGTGCCCCTGGCACTCTGCCGGAGGAGGGGACCTGGGAAGGGATCGTCGAGGTGATCGAAGGGGCCATGTGCCCTCAGATGGCCATCCGCCTGGGTGGGCAGCGCCTACGTTGGCATACGGCAGGGAGTTTGGCTCCAGACGAGCGTGTCGTGGTGCACCTGGAACTCGATCCAGAGGCCACCCGGCGGCGCCGCAAGCAGGTTGAGGATCTGGTAAACGATCTATTCGGCTAGGGATGGTTGTAGGAGGGGGTTCCTTGGCTGGTGAAACGATACTGGTCGTCGATGACCGCAACGACAGCCTGCAGTTTCTGACCGAGTACATCCTTCAGCCTGCTGGCTACAAGTACGTCACGGCCCGGGATGGAGCACGCGGCCTGGAGCGTGCGCTGTCGGACCCGGTCGATTTGGCCATCATGGATCTAAAGATGCCCAAGATGACGGGCATGGAGGTGTTGGCTGCGCTTCGTGAGCGCGAGGTGAACCTCCCGGTCATCTTGATGACCTTCCACGGGTCCGAAGAGACGGCTGTGCAGGCCTTTCGCCTGGGGGCGCGCGACTATATCATCAAGCCGTACGAGATGCAAGAGATGCTTGATGCCATTGACCGTGCGCTGCGCGAGGTCCGCTTGCGGCGAGAACGCGATCGGCTGACCGAAGGGCTGCGGAAGGTGAACCGCCAACTGGAGCGGCGGGTCCAGGAGCTCAACATCCTCTATCGCGTCAGCAAGTCGGTCACGGCACTGCTCGATCTGGAAGAGCTGCTGAACCGGATCATCGAAGCCGCGCTCTATGTTACCGGTGCAGAGGAGGGATCGCTGCTCTTGATCGACAAGGGCTCGGGGGACCTGCTGATGCGCGCTGCGCGGGGGCTGGGCGAAAAGTACGCACGTGGGTTCCGGGTCAAGGTCAACGATACGATCGCTGGCGAGGTGGTGCGGACCGGCGAACCCTTTTGGACGACGGCAGCGGATCAGTCGCTCAAGGTCAAGACGAACTACCTCGTCAGTTCGATGGCATACATCCCGCTCAAGGTGGGCAAGCAGGTCATCGGTGTGCTCCTGGTGGACAACCAGACCTCGATGAAACCCTTTACCGAGGGCGACATCTATCTGCTCTCTGCATTGGCCGACTATGCCGCCATCGCGATCGACAAGGCGCGCCTCTACGAGACGGTGAAACGGTTCAACAAGGAGCTGGAACGCCGGGTCGAGGAACGGACGGCGGAGCTGGAGGCTGCGCAGGAGCAACTGATCCAGGCGGAAAAGCTCGCCTCGATCGGCCAGCTCGCTGCTGGTGTGGCGCACGAGATCAACAATCCGATTGGCGTGATCCTGGGTTTCACGCAGGTGCTGCTGAAAAAGACGCCAGAAGAGAGTACCTTGCACAAGCCGCTGGCGACGATGGAGCGGGAAGGGCTACGCTGCAAAGAGATCGTCCAGGATCTGCTGGAATTTGCGCGGCAAAGTAAACCCCGCTTGGGGCGCGTCTGCCTGAATGACGTTATTGAGGCCGCCTCGGAGTTGATGCCTCATCACAGCAACGCGGATCTCGTCCAAGTGTTCAAGGATTATGACTCCTCACTGCCGCCCGTGCTGGGGGACGAGAATCAGCTACAGCAGGTCTTTCTCAACCTGCTGATCAACGCATACCAGGCCATGCCGGATGGCGGCGAGCTGCACATCAGCAGCCACGCGAATGACGGTGAGGTGATCGCGACGATTGCCGACACCGGGATGGGCATTCCTGCAGAGCACCTGAACCGCATCTTTGATCCGTTCTTCACCACCAAGGACGTTGGCCAGGGGACAGGGCTGGGGCTTTCGATCAGCTACGGTCTGATCGAGCAGCACGGGGGTACGATCGAAGTAGAGAGCAAAGAGGGCTCCGGCGCCAAGTTTGTCGTCCGGCTGCCGATTGCTCCGGCATCCTTTTCCTAGGTAGTGCGCCGTCCGGATAAGGATCTCTCGTCGCTGCTGCTCTACCTCGTGGCAGCGCATAGTGGATTGGGTTCTAGGGTTCGGCTCGGTGCTCTGTGGCAGCCTCGTCCTGTTCCTCGCTGATCTTGGCGCTCCGCGCACGAAAGTTCTTGACTTCATCTATCGAGGAAAGCGTGGCCTGGCTGCTGAGGAGGGCGATGAATGGCATCCAGGCGGTCGCCACCAGGATCAGCAGCAGTAGCAGGCTGATCGTGGTCGCTAGAGCCATGACCAGGAGGATGCCCAACGCAAACAAGGGGTAGGCAAATACGAGCGCACCTGCGTTTTTCAGGATCAGCCCCAGGCGTGGCTCCTCGAGCAGGAATGCCATGGGAAAGAGATAGATTTGCGCCGCCGCCCAAAAGAGCAGCCCCCACAGACCAAAGAATCCAATGACCGTCAAGGGCAGGGTTCCCGCGTTGAGGTAAAAGAAAGCATCTACGAACAGAACGACGCCGCTGGCGAGGATCACGCCGCCAACCTTCAGGCTGAGGAGATAGTGTTCCTTGATGCCCTCCCAGAAGAGGGCAAAGGCAAAGCGCTCTTCGCGCGCGATCTGGACCGCTACATAGTACAGCCCGCCGCTAACAGGCAGTCCGGGGAGAAGCGCGACCAGAGCAGCAGTCGCGGCACCTGCAGGCGGCAGCACGTGTGTCCCCAGCCACAGCACGCTGTAGGGAAAGAGGATAGCGACGGCAAACCAGATCATCCCCATCCCGGCCAGCGCGAACAGCTCGTCGTACAGCGCACGGAGGGCAGATCGAGTGACGGACAGGGCGCGTTTCACGGATCGCTCCCGCTGGCTCGATGGCTAGCTGCGCAGTACGTGGATCACGAGCTCTGCACAGCGTACCATGCTCGACAGCGCGATCCATTCCTGGTTGGTATGGACGGCCTGCATACCTGTGCTGATCGGGGCGGCGGTGATCCCGCGTGTGTTGTAGATATTCGCATCGCTCCCTCCGCCGCTGAGGCGGAGGTCAGGCGCGGATTCGCCCATCGCTTCCAGCGCGCGGGCGATGCGATGAATGAGCGGCTCGTTCTCTGCCAGGCGGTAACCCTCGTAGGTACGGCGGATGTCGAGCTCCAACTGTGCGCCGGGATGCTGTGCAACCGCCTGCTCCATGGCGCTGCGCATCGTCGTGATCTGTGCGTCGAGCTTGGCGATGTCGTGGCTGCGTGCTTCGCCGCGCATCTCGACACGATCGGGGACGACATTGACCGCTTGCCCGCCCTGGATCAGGCCAATGTTGGAGGTGGTCTCCTCGTCGATACGTCCCAGTGGCATGCGGGCGATGCCCTGGGCAGCGACGAGGATGGCGTTGATGCCGTCCTCGGGGTTGCTGCCCGCGTGTGCCGCCCGTCCGTGGACGACGGCGGCGAATCTGTCAGAGGAGGGTGCGCCGTGCACGACAGCGTTGAGCGGCCCACCCGAATCGAGCACCAGCGCTTCACGGGCGCGCAGCCAGCCGGGATCGATCGCCTGTGCGCCTATCAAGCCGGTCTCTTCTTTCACCGTGAAGGCGACCTCCACGGCGGACCGGCGGCCCTGCTCGTGTAGGACGGTCAGCGCTTCCAGGATCACAGCGACGCCCGACTTGTCGTCGCCGCCGAGAATGGTCGTCCCGTCGCTGCGGATCACGCCATCTTCTACGATGGGCCGGATCCCGATCCCGGGAGCGACCGTGTCCATGTGGGCGCTGAGCAGGAGCGG
>CAZLMZ010000133.1:0-8965 GCA_964560475.1 uncultured Anaerolineae bacterium | reverse complement strand
CTGTGGAAGGGCCGGGCACGGTCACGTACGTGCTGGACGAGCTCCCCCTCCTGGAAGGAACCTACCTGTTCTCTGCAGTGGCTTATGACTTTGGGGGAGAGGTACCCACCGCCTACGATCACTGGGACAAGGCCTTCCTGGTGCAGGTGCGGTGTGGCAACGGGGTGAAGGAGACACTGGGCATGGTCCACATGCCTTGCCGGTGGGAGCATCGGAGGGTGGGGTGAGCAAAGGCGGCCTGGACTATGCGTTCCTGCAGCACATGGGACACGACTCGGCGCAGCAAAAGGTGCATCAGCGGATGTACCTCGACTTTTTTGCCGGGTGCTCGCGCGTCGTCGATCTGGGCTGCGGCAATGGCGAATTCGTCGAGATGCTGAACGAGCGAGGCGTCGACGCGGTCGGCGTCGACGCTGATCCGGAGATGGTGCACCACCTGCGCGAACGTGGCACAGCAGTGGTGGAGCAGGACGTGCTGGCCTACATGGCCGACTTGCCGGCGCTCAGCATCGACGGCGTGTTCGCGGCACACCTGGTTGAGCACCTCCCGTACGAGGCGGTCCTCCATCTCGTGCGAGATGCCTACCGGGCTCTGCAGCCTGGCGGCGCGATCGTCCTCGTGGCGCCCGATCCGCGGTCGCTGTACGCACATCTCGAGATGTATTACCAGCATTTCGGTCACGTCAGCTTCTACGATCCTCGACTGCTGTGCTTCTTTCTGGAACAGGTCGGGTTCGTGGCGGCAGAGTACGGCAGTAACGCGTCTCTGGTTCATCCTGCGTCGCCGCTCTTGGGACTGCCCGAGATCGAGCCGGTCGAGGTCTATCTCCCGGTCTGGAAAAAGGGTCCACTCCACAGGCTTCTGCGCAGCCTCCGCATGGCCGTCGCTCGTTTCCTCCTCAACCCTTACCTGGACCGGATTGACGCGAACTTTCGGCACTTGAAGCAGCTTATGAGTGCGGTCGATCGCCCGTTCGAGTGTTATGCCCTGGCACGGAAGCCAAAGACAGAAGGCGGCGTGCCCGGCGTGGCATGAGACAAAGGAGCGCATGCGTCGATTTCACCGAGCGGCGTCGTTCGAGACAGCAGAACAGGGCGGAAGGCAGTATCTCAGGCATGTGTCCAGTGGAGACATGGTCCCGGTGGACGATGCCCCGCAGCGCCTGTGGCGTGCAGTCGGCGGTCAGAGCGTGGGTGAGCTGTGTGTGCAGGTCGGCGCTGAGCTAGGGTTCACGCAGGCCCCGTTGGAGGCCGTGCTCGGCGCGCTGGCGTCCACTGGCCTGATGGTGACAGATGAGCTCCCGTGACCGCTGACGAGGCACGGCCGGGCGTGGATAGTCTCCAACGTAGAAAAAGGGGTGAAGGCAAGTAGTGTGGAGTGAAGCAAGGCGTGGGCTAGGTGCGACATGACCCGGCTACTCATCGTTAGCCCCGACGTGGTGAACTCGAATATGGCCGGCCCGGGGATCCGCTACCGTGAGCTGGCGCGCGTGTTGGCGCAACACGTGCAGGTCACGCTTGCGGTGCCGGGAACATGTGACCTGCCCGAGGAGGGGATCGAGATCCTCGGCTACGAGCCGCACGCGGATCGCCTGCTTCGCGAGGCTACCGCACAGGCAGACGTGCTTCTGGTGTCGGGCTATGTCTTGCGCGAGTGCCCCTATCTGGAGGAAATCGGCTGCCCCATCGTCGTCGATCTCTACGATCCCTTTATCATCGAGAATCTTTACTTTCACGCCGGAAAGCCGCTAGCCGATCGCAGCGCGATCCATAGAAGCGACCTCGCGGTGCTCAACGACCAGCTGGAGCTGGGGGACTTTTACCTGTGCGCCAGCGAGAGGCAACGCGACTACTGGATTGGGATGCTGATGGCGAACAATCGCATCAACCCCCGTACGTGGGATAGTGATGGTGCGCTGCGTGGCCTGATCGACGTCGTCCCCTTTGGGCTGCGGTCTCGCCCGCTGCACGCGGACGAGCCCAAGCTGAAGGGGGTCCGCCAGGGCATCGGGGCCGATGACGATGTGATTCTATGGGGCGGCGGCGTCTGGGAGTGGCTAGATCCATTGACCACGATCCGGGCAATGCCGCGCGTGGTGGAGGCCTGTCCGAGTGCCAAGCTGCTCTTTATCGGGATCCGGCACCCCAATCCGGCTCTCCCGGATAGTCGCATGGCGAGCAGGGCGGTCGAGCTCAGCCGCGAGTTGGGGTTGTTGGAGCGGCACGTCTTTTTCAACGAATGGACGCCCTACGACGAGCGTGAGGCCTACCTGCTCGATGCTGACGTGGGCATCAGTACGCATCTCGATCACCTGGAGACGCACTTTTCATATCGCACGCGCCTGCTCGACTATTTCTGGGCGGGTTTGCCTGTGGTGACGTCCGGCGGAGAGGCACTGAGCGATGTCGTCGCTGCGGAGGGCCTGGGGCGAGTCGTTGGCTTTGAGGACGTGGAGGGTGTGTCGGATGCGCTGATCGATTTACTGTCGATGCCGGACGCAAAGCGACAGATGGCTCCGGCATTCGCACGGGTTCGCGAGCGGTTCGCGTGGGAACGGGTGGCTGCTCCTCTCGTGACGTTCTGCCAGGCCCCTCACTATGCTGCAGACAAGACGGTGCGAGTTCCGCAGGAGGGGCGCACGCCGTACTGGCGGCTGCCGGGCCGGGCGTGGCAGATCCTGCGCGAGGAGGGGGTTGCTGGCGTGGCACGGGAGGCCCGCTCCTATGCCAGGTGGTGGCGTGACCAGCGTGTGTGAGAAAGAGCAGCGGCGTGCCAGGACGCTGTCACTCGCATGGAGTGAGCTGCGGTGGGAATGGAGGCTGCCCTGATGACGACGGTGCACGCTTCTGTGATTATCCCCGTCTGGAACGGCAGATCCTACCTGCCACAGTGCCTGGATGCCTTGCTCGCCCAGGAAGGACCCGCGCTCGAGGCGATCGTGGTGGACAATGCATCGGCGGATGGATCGGCCGACCTGGTTGCACAGCGCTATCCGACTGTGACGCTGGTCCGCGAACGCAGCAATCTGGGCTTTGCCGGAGCGTGTAATGCTGGGCTGCGTGTCGCCACGGGCGAGATCCTGGTCCTGCTGAACCAGGACACGCAGGTGGGGAGAGGCTGGCTCAATGCAGTAGTGGGTGCCTTCGAACAAGCCCTTCGCGGCGTGGTCGGGTGCAAGATCAGCTATCCAGATGGGCGCACGATCCAGCACGCGGGAGGATGGATCGAGTGGCCACGCGGGCTGGCCCATCATTACGGTCAGGGCGACATCGACCAGGGACAGTGGGACACGGGGCGCGAGGTCGACTATGTCAGCGGGGCAGCGTTGGCACTTCATCGCCGGGTGATGGACCAGATCGGCCTGCTGGACGAGGGGTTCTGGCCTGGTTACTTTGAGGATGTAGACCTTTGCCAGCGAGCGCGCGAGGCCGGCTATACAGTGTGGTACGAGCCCCGCGCGATGTTGTTCCACGAGGAGACGGCTTCATTTTCAGAGGCCGTTTCGCGATCGCGTGCCTATCACCGCGGGCGGCTGCGGTACCTGCTCAAGCACCTATCGCCTCGCCGCTTCCTGGCCGAATTCATCCCCGCCGAGCAAGCGTATCTTCGCGCCCTAGGAGACGAAAGCGCGGCGGGGCTGTTACGGGCCGCCTATCTAGAGGCGATCTCGACCGCCGCCGAGATCATCCCCGCACAATGGCCCGAGCAGGGCGAGTTGTATGAGGAGGTACTGTCGGCGCTGGAGGGACTGTACCAGCCCCAAGGTCGGGGATCTATGTCCCTCGTGCCTCCGCTGCAGGAATACCGGTTCCGCTCTTCGGTGCCGGTGATCGGCCCGCTCATTGCCCGCTTTCGCTCGGCGTGGTATGGCGCTGCTGCCCGGTGGGCGGTCCGAAACCTGATGTGGCAGCAAGAGGCGATCAACCAGCAGCAGGAGGCAAGCGTACGGTCGTTGGTGGCGCTCGCCCGGGCAGTGGGCCGCTTGCGTCTCGATCTTGATGGTACAGGAAACGAGCGCCGGGAAAGAAGGGCGGACAGGTGAGCAACGAGTGGTTGGAGATCCGGGATCAGGAGATCAGCGTACAGGAGATTATGCAGCGGATCCGAGAGCGGATCGGGGAACGTGAGACGAGCGATCCAGGCACGCGAGATACGGAAGCCGAGTCGCTGGCCGAGGACCTGTATCACGAGATGCTGGGCCAGGCCATGGAGGGGACAGCGCTGCAGCGGCGGGTCAGGTTGTGGCGGAACGACTGCGACATCGTGCCGCGACACTATGTGGTCGACTGGCGAGTGCCCGTGCTCGGTCCGCTCCACGCGCTGGTGCGGCGGGTGATCAACGCCGAGATTCGCCGCTACCTGTACCGCTCGCTGGAAAAGCAGTCGCATTTCAACCGGCAGGTGCTGGAGGCGGTGGAGACGCTGGCCCGAGAGAATGCGGCGCTCTGTGAGGAGATCGAGGCGCTGCGCCAGACACACGCAGGAAGCGAGTAGGGCGTCGCCATGCAGGTGCACCAATTCCACCCGACGGCCACGTTTGGCGATGCGACCAGCGACCAGATGCTGAGCCTACAACGCATGCTGCGGGAGATGGGCTGCGAGAGCGAGATCTTTGTCGAACGGGTGCCGCTGCACTTTGAGGGGCGTACGCGACCGATAGCGGATTACAGCCGCTTCTCTGCACCAGGGAATGTCCTGCTGCTGCACTATTCGCTGGGATACGCGGCGCCGGTCCTAGAGTGGGCTCGCCAGGTGCCGGACCGGAAAGTGCTGGTCTATCACAATATCACGCCGCACCACTTTTTTGCCGGCGTCAACGCCGTCTACATGGAGGCGGCGCAAGCAGGACGGGAACAGCTAGGCGAGCTGGCGCGCCTGGTGGACGCCGGATGGGGGGACTCGCCGTACAACTGCCGGGAGCTGGCGGCACACGATATGCCGCACATAGGAGTGCTGCCCATCATCTTTGACCAGAGGCGCTACGATGTTCGTCCCGACCGGCGCGTCCTGAAAGAGTGGGGCGAGGGAGTCAACGTACTCTTTGTGGGGCGCGTGTCGCCCAACAAGCGGATCGAGGACCTGCTCCTCACGTTCTACTACCTGAAACGCCACGCAGGCATGGACGCGCGCCTGCTGTTGGTTGGGTCGTGGACGGGGATGGAGCCCTACCTGGCCTACCTGCAAGCATTGGTGCAGCGGCTCGATCTGCCCGACGTCATCTTTGCCGGCCACATCAGTGCTGCTGCCCTGACCGCAACCTATCGCTGTGCCAGCGTCTATCTGAGCATGAGCGAGCACGAGGGGTTCGGTGTGCCGCTGCTGGAGAGTATGTATTTCGACGTGCCGATCGTCGCCTACCGGGCTGGCGCGGTGCCCGAAACGCTGGGAGAGAGCGGCATCCTGATCCGCGAGAAGGACTATGCCGCCGTGGCGGAGCTGGTTGGGCTGCTGATCGAGGACGACCCGCTGCGGTCGCAGGTTGTATCACGACAACGGGAGCGCCTGGCCCATTTCCAGCCAGAAGCGGTACGGCCCAAGCTCGCACAGTTGCTCCGGGAGATCGGGGTCGAGGTGTGAACATTGTCCTGGTGAGCAGCAGAGGACGCTGCGGGATCCACGACTATGCCGAGGTCTTGCGTGGAGGACTGGCCGAGTTGGGCCACCGGGCCCGGTACATTGGGGTCGAGGACAAGCGCAACCGGGACCTGCTGCGCAAGCTGCGCGCGATCCGGCGCGACGACGACATTGTGATATTCGAGTACGATGCGGGCATCTTTCGCCTGGGGGGCCTGGTGGCAGCCATGGCCTGGCTGCGCCTGGTCCGCCGTAAGCAGGTCTACCTCTCTGTGCACGAGATCGCCCCGAATAAGTTCCCGGCGGCGCGGCAAGTCGAGTGGCACCTGTCCAGGCCGGTCTCGGCACGGGTGTGGCAGGAGGTGGCGCTGATTCCCGCCGCCACGCTGGACGTCACGGCCCGATTTGTCACGCTGCGGCTGGGGCTGCTGCTGCTAGGCCTGTTGCCACACTGCGTTCTCGTGCACTCGCCCAAGGCCGACCAGAACGTGCGCTTGGCCCTATCGGGCGCTGATAAGGTGCGCTATGTGCCTCTCGCCGTCAAGTGCCTGTCGGGCGAGCGCGAGGCGCTGCGCCAGGCGCTGGGCTTGCCCCAGGATCGCTTTGCGTTCATCGTGCCCGGCTTTTTGTTCCGGCGCAAGCGGATCACGGACGTCATCGCCCAGCTCCCGCCAGGGGTCGAGCTCTGGATCGTGGGCACCGAGTCGAGGCACGAGTCGGGCTACCTGTCCGAGGTCGAAGCCTACCTGGAGGAAAGCCCTCATCGTGGGCAAGTGCGCCTCATCCAAGACTATGAACGGATGGAGCAGTATCTGCTCGCGGCAGATGCCGTCGTCCTCTACTATGCGGACAGCTACCAGAGCGGGGTGGCGAGCCTGGCGGTGGGTGCGGGCAGGCCGTGCATCTTTTCGGATCTACCGGCTTTCTCTGACGTGCGCGATGCGGGGCTCGTGGTCAGGAACGCCGACGAGCTCCGGCGGGCGATGGAAGAGATCCAGGACCCAGCGCGGTACGAGCGACTGCAGCAGAAGGCGCTAGAGCGACGCGCGGCGCTGTCTCCTCGGCGCATGGCGGCGGCATACCTTGCCCCTACAGAAGGCTAGCTCCGCTGTGTCTCTTCCTCGCGCTGTCCTACGCAACGCGGATCGCCGCGGTTACTGGCTTGCGCTGTCGTGTTGTTTGTTCTTTTTTGCCACGTATGTGCTCGTGGGCGCCCACGCTCTCCGGGTGATCGGCCTCGGTGGTGATGAACCCTATTACCTGCTGATCGCGCACAGCCTGGCCTACGATCGGGATATCGACCTGGCCAACAATTTCGCGGAGCAAGATTACTGGGCCTACCATCCCTCTCCCCTCGAAGGTCTACACGCGATCCCCCAGCAAGCGGGAGGGGCGATCATTTCTGTTCACGATATTGGGCTACCTGTCCTCATCGCACCGTTTTACCGGATCGCGGGCCGTTGGGGGGCGATGGTACTGCTGAGCGCGGTCACAGCGCTGACGGTCGCATTGTGTGCGCGGGCCGTGTTCGCGCACACCCGTTCGCCGATTGCCGTTGGACTGGCTGCTCTCACGATAGGGCTGTCGGTCCCCAGTCTACCCTACTCGGCGCAAATCTATCCGGCGGCGGTAGCGGCACTGTTGGTGGTGTGGATGTTGAGCTTGCTGGACCCGGTTCAGCATCCGGCCCCCACGCAGGGGCAGATCGTTGCCTATTCGGCAGCGATCGGTTTCCTACCGTGGTTGAGCATCAAGTATGCAGTTCTCAGCGCCGTGCTCGCCGGGATGGGCCTGTCGTTCCTTCGCCCTGCACCTGGGGAGAGACGCGCGCGACGGTGGACCGGCTACGGCGTGCCCGTGCTCGTCTTTGCTGCCGCATGGGTTGCGCTCCGCTTGCGCTACTATGGTTCGTTGTCGCCTGCCGCGCAATACGGTGGGTGGGGACTGGGCGCAGGTCGCATTCTACGCAACATAGGGGCACTGCTTCTCGATCAGGAGCACGGTCTGCTTCCCTACACGCCGGCCTACCTTCTGGTTCTGCCCGGCATGGTGGTGATGTGGCGTGCTGGGAGGAGGCGCTCGCTCGCCCGTCTGTCCGCCGTCCTGGTTCCGTACGTGCTGTTGGTTGCTTCGTGGTCCGTGTGGTGGGCGGGATGGAGCTTTCCGGCGCGCTTTTTGGCAGCGGTCGTTCCTGTCCTGGCAGTGCCTCTGGGCTATCTCTATGCCGCCGCCTGGCACAAGCGGCGCCGCGTGCTGTGGAGAGGCGGTGTCGTCCTGCTCATTGCCGCAAGCGCCGGCCTAAGCCTATTCGGTATGTACGATCCGGGCTACCGCTTGCGAAACCGGCGCGATGGTTCGGCCAACCTATTCCTCGACCTAGCACCCCGCCAGGTCGACCTGACCGCGATCCTACCCGCCTTTGTTCCCTACTCGAGCGCTGTCATGTTTCCCGCCGCTCGCCTGTGGGGGGAGGTGGGCGAGGTGGTCCCTGCTCCCGACCTGGGTGGAAGGGAGGTTCGCCACACGGGGCAGGGCGATCTGGCCGGCTATCTGGCGCGTGGCGCACAAGAGATCCTCGCGGCAGGACTGTATCGCGTGTGTGCAACGGCCCAGGTTGGGGCTGCACGAGAGCAGGCTGGTCGCGTGGAGGTCGTGATCCCGGGCAGCGAGGAGGTACAGATCTTGGCGTTGGCGATCGGGGGCGCCGATGCAGGGGCTTCAACGGAGTACGAGGACATCTGCAAAGAGCTCATCGTCGCGGATCGAACGCGCGTGGACGTGCGGCTGTGGTCGACCGGGAAGGCGGACTTCTCTTTGTCCGATCTGTGGTTCGAGCGCCTCGGTCCGTGGTCGCCCGAGCTCTATGCGCTGGGGGAGACAGTCCCGTTTTCTGACCCGGATCTCGATCGATACCTGGGGGAAGGGTGGTCGGCAGCGGAGCCGTGGGGACGGTGGGCGGTCGGCGCGTCATCAAGTATGCGCGTGCACCTGAAGCGGCGTGACACCGTGTTGACCTTGATCGTCTTTCCGTACCCGGTGGAAGGACAGGTACAGCGGCTTGACATCAGCTACAACGATGTGAGCCTGGGCGAGCATGAGCTCGGCGTCGCCGACGCGCAAGAGGTGAGCGTGACGATCCCACGGGCAGCGATCGGCAGGCAGGTGGACGTGCTGCGCTTCGAGTACGCCTACGCCACATCCCCTTCCGGGGCGGGTGGTGGGGATCGTCGTCCCCTGGCAGTTGGGTTCATCGAGGCCAAGATACGGGGGCAGGAATGAAGGTCGCGTTCGTCGTGCAGCGGTACGGGCTGGAGGTCAGCGGCGGCGCTGAGCTACTGTGCCGCCAGGTTGCCGAACGGCTGGTGGGCCGGCACGAGGTCGAAGTCCTGA
>CAZLMZ010000132.1:4234-8967 GCA_964560475.1 uncultured Anaerolineae bacterium | reverse complement strand
GTGCCTCCTGGACGAAATCCTGCACCGTATAGTCGGTCACCCGCACATAGTAGGGCGAGGTCGAGGCCTTGACCACGTAGCTGTTGTCCGTCGCGTCCTGCGCGCCGACCACCAGCGTCTGTGTCGCCGTCGCCCCCTCCTCGTCACGCGTCTGCACCGTCACCACCGCCCGCGGATCGCCCATACCATACGCCGGCTCCTCCGCCTGGCCCAGCGGGCGCTGCATGCGCACCGACGAGATGCGCGTCACCAGCGCGCTCACCTCGCCCTCGTTCAGCGTCTCGTCGCTTGCCAGCCCGTCCATATGCCACGTCCCGGCCTCGTCCTTGGTAAAGGCGAACGTGCCCTGGGCGTTCTCGATCGTCAGCGCAACCACCTGGTCGCTCTCCAGGCTGACGTACAGCGGGTCGATCCACGTCGTCGCCGTCACGCTGGCGTCGGTCGCCGAGAGGCCCGAGACCAGGTACACCTGGTCCTGCCCCTCCACCCGCACGTGCACCGCGTTATAGCTTGGCGACGAGCCCACGTACAGCGTGTGCTCCGTCCCATCCTCCATCCGGAAGGTGACCTTGCGCGAAAAGGCGTCGCTTGCCACCTCCAGCCGCGCGTGGCTGCCCGGCGTCTCGGTCACCAGCCGCGACGTATCCAGCGCCAGCAGCTTGGCCAGGAAATCGGGCACCGCATTCTCCGTGCACGGGAACCCGTCCGTCCCCGCCAGCGTCCAGCCCGCGTCCGCCTTTTCCAGCTCGATCTGGCTGCCTTCTGCGTCCGTGATCTGCACCCACGTCACCTGGTCCGCCTCGACGCCTGCAAACAGCGGTTCGCCTGCCGTCCCTGCGGGCGAGCGCGGCCAAAAGGCCACGACCGCCACTACGAGCTGCAGGGCCAGGACCCCCGCCAGGATCTGGTTTGTCCGGTTCATTTCCGCCCCCTCCCTGCCTGCTCATCCACCACGATGATCGGCTCCTCGTTGCGCTGCCGCATGCGCCACAGCACGCCGATGCCGATCAGGCCCAGCAGCGCGACCACATAGTTCGCCACTTCCCACCGCATCTGCTGCGTCTCGCTCAGCGGGCGCAGCAGCCGCGCGTACGTGCCGCGCGAGCGGATCGTGAGCAGGTCCTCGTCCTCCACCGACCAGTCGACCGCGTTCTGCAGGAACTGCAGGTTGTTCAGGTAGCGGTCCTGCGACATGCTGCGCGAGATGTCGAGCACCACGTCGTCCAGGAACTCGGCGCTTCCCACCACTACCAGGCGCGCCGACTCGGGCGACGACTCGATCGTGCCCAGCACGGCCGGCGCCTCGCTCCCATCGGGGGCCGGGGTCGGGGTTGCACCTGGCGCCGCTTCCGGCGCCGCCTCAAAGGGCGAGGGATGGTTCGGGTCCGCATAGTAGCTCGTGAACGAGCCGCGTACGCTCACCGCCAGCGGCAGCGACGCCTGGTCGCCCTCGACAGGGAACCCATACTGCGGATACTGCTGCATGTCGGGGGTCACGTTCGAGTCGCTGCGCTGCCACGACTGCCGTGACGACGACAGCAGCACCTCGACCTGCCGCCCCGCGTTCGCCTCCTCGTCCACCTGCAGCGGCGACGCCCACTGCAGCGTCAGCGCCGGCAGGTTCGAGACGATCGCGCTGTTGTCGCTCATGCCATCGGCCCGGATGTCGACAAAGAACGGATAGTTGATCTGCTGGATCTCGACCACCTGCATCCCGCCCACCTGGCGCGGTACCTGCACCGGGAACGGCTCGTTCTGCGGGTCGAGCACCAGCGCGTCTTGCACCGTGATCCCATAGCTGGCCAGCAGGTCCGCCAGGCCGTCCGCCTCCGGGCTCAACATGATCCCGCCGCCGTACTGCTGCGGCGAGAGCACGTAACTGCCCGCCGCCACGATCACCGCGCCGCCGCGCATCAGGTACTGGTCGACCGCAAAGCGCTCCTCTTCGCTCATCGCCTGCGGCGCGATCAGCACCAGCACGTCCACGTCGCCCGGCACGCGCCCGCTCGTCAGGTCCACCTGCTCCACCCGGTAATCCTGCGACAGGTAAGAGCGGGCCGTATCCCAGCTCGACAGCGGCTGCTGCATCTGCCCCGTGTAGGGGTCTTGCACCGGTTCCTGCGTCGGCAGCCACAGCCCCACCGTCTTTAAAAAGCCCGGCGCGGCGCGCTTGAGCGCCGACTCGATCTCGGTCCGCAGGTCCGCTTCGCTCAGGTTGCCGCTCGGGTAAAGGACCTGCGTCTCCCCCTCGACCTCCAGCAGCAGGTGCAGGTAGTAGGTATCGTTGGAAAAGAGCGAGGCCGCAAAGGGCTGGATCCCGTACGTGTCGGCCAGGGCCTGCGGCGAGAGGTCGCTTTCTCCCGCGCTCGCCGCGTCGTACGGGTTCACCGTCTTGTACACCAGCTTGTCGCCCGCGTCCTGCCCCAGGTCCTCGGCCACGCTGTCGATGATCGACGGCACGTCGCCCAGCGAGGCGGGCAGCGTCTCTGGCGTGACCAGGACGGTCAGCTTGACCGGCTCGGACAGGCTGGCGAACACGCTGTCCAGGCTCTGAAAGCCGTACACTACCTTTTTCACCGAGCGTGTCAGGTCGTATTCCAGGTTGCGCAGCTTGACGTTGACCCCGCTGTTGCCCACCTGCTCGACCTCGATCAGGTCGTTCAGGCCCAGCACCACCGACTGGTCGCCGTAGCGGATCAGGATGTTGAAATACGAGTTGATCACCGTATCTTCGTAGCGTCCCGAGATGCGGAACGGCGTCGGCTGGATCCCATAGACCTGGTTGGCCTCCTGCTCCAACTCCTCGTTGTTCCGCGGATCGACCACCTCGGCCTGGATCCGCCCGCCGGACGCGATCTCGTACTCTTGCATCATGTCGCGGATCGTCGGGATCAGCGGCGCGAGCAAGGGGTGCGTCTGCTCCGAGAAATAGCCGCGCATCAAGAGCGGCTCGCTCAGGTTGCGGATCAGGTCCCGCGTCGCCGGCGAGAGGCTGTACTCCTTTTGCTGCGTCAGGTCGACGCGCAGGCTGTGGATCGGATAGAGCCACGTGTTCAGCGCCATCAGGTTGGCCCCGATCAGCGCCACGCGAATCAGCGCGTTCCGTCGGTAGCCCGCCATGCGCGCCCCCGCGCTCCAGCGCTTGCTGTCGAGCGAGATCACGTTCAGCCCCAAAAAGAGCACAGTCAGCGAGACATAGTAGATCAGGTCGCGTAGGTCGATCACGCCGCGCTCGATGCTCTCGAAACGGCTCCCCGTCCCGATCGCGCGCAGCGCCTCGCCCAGCGTGCTCCCTGCCAGGTCGGTTACCCATGCCGTGCCGACCAGGTAGAACGCACCACAGAGCAAGAGGGTCACGATCAGCGCCACGATCTGGTTATCGGTGCGAGACGAGACGAACAGCCCGATCGCCGCATAGGCCGAGGCCATCAGCAGCGCCGCCAGGTACCCGCCCAACACCGGCGCCCAGTCCAGGTTCCCCAGCAGGCTTACCGTGATCGGGATAAAGAGCGTCAGCGCTAGCGCCACCGCAGCCAGCGCCACCACCGCCAGGAACTTGCCCAGCACCAGGCTGGCCCGGCGCACCGGCAGCGTCAGCAGCACTTCCAGCGTCCCCTCGCGCTGCTCCTCGCTCCACTGGCGCATCGTCAGCGCCCCCACCAGCAGGATCATCAGCACCGGCATGGCGCGGAACATAGGCCGGACGTCGGCAATGTTCCGCGCGAAAAAGGCGTCGACCCAGAAAAAGGTCGCCAGCGTGGCGACCAGGAAAACCCCGACGAAAATCAGCGCGATCGCCGAGCTGAAATACGCGCTCAGCTCCTTGCGCGCGATCGATCCCGCCTGCGCCAGGGACGACTTGATCTCATCCATCTGCAGGGAAGGCATCTTCATGCCGCCACCCCCTCTACTGCCGGAACACGTTCCTCTCTAGCCTGTGTCGCCAGCTCGTTGAACACCGTCTCCAGCGTGCGCGCGTCGCGGCGCAGCTCGCGCAGCGACCATCCCTGCTCGCGCACCACCGCATAGACCGCGCCGCGCAGGTCCTGTCCCTCCTGGCCGCAGATCCGGAACTGCTCGCCGTCGGTCGTGTGCGTCGCCTCGACGCGCTGCACGCCCGGGATCGCCCGCAGCGCAGTGCGCGCCCCCTTCGCCCCCTCTGCCAGCACCAGGATCACGTCCCCCGTCGCCGCCAGGTCGGCCAGCCGCGCGTCGGCGCGCACCTGCCCGTTCAGCAGTATGATCACGCGATCGCACGTCGCTTCTACTTCCGACAGGATGTGCGTCGAGAGCAGCACCGTGCTCTCGTGCGCCAGGCGCCGGATCAGCTCCCGCACCTCCACGATCTGCGTCGGGTCCAGGCCCACCGTGGGCTCGTCCAGGATCAGCAGCTTGGGCTGGTGGACCAGCGCCTGGGCCAATCCCACGCGCTGCCGGTACCCTTTGCTCAACTGGCCGATCGGCCGCACCAGGTGATCCTCCAGGCTCGTCGCCCGCACCGCCGCTGCCAGCAGCGCCGGCTGCGCGTCCGCGGGCACCTGCCGCAGGTCGGCGATCATCTTCAGGTAGGACTGCACCGACATCTCGGGATACAGCGGCGCGTTCTCGGGCAGGTAGCCGATCCGGCGCTGCACCTGCAGCGTATCGGCCAGCACGTCCAACCCATCGATCCGCACCTGGCCCTCGTCGGGCTGCAGGTAGCCGGTCAAGATCTTCATCATCGTCGTCTTGCC
>CAZLMZ010000132.1:1474-4134 GCA_964560475.1 uncultured Anaerolineae bacterium | reverse complement strand
CCATATGATACAATGGCGCCGTCGGTTAACTGTAACGAGAAAGACGGCAACACATGCGCACGTTCCTGGAACGCCTCGTGCCGGGCCTTCGCTTGATGGGCATGCGGACCCTCTTCCGGGCGCTCGTGTACCCGGTGCGCAAGCTCTACTATGCGGGCAAATTCGCGCGCGCGGCGGGCACACAAGAGGAGGAAGGATCGCGGATCGTCGGCGCGATATCGGTGTTGGCGCAGAGCGCGGACCCCCCGGCAGGTCCAGCGCGCTATGCCTTCCCCGGCCGCGTCCTAGCCCACCGCTGGGTCGCTGCGCCCGGCGGCACGGCCGGGCAGTACCTCGAACTGACCTGTGACAACGCCATGGTCCGCCTCACCGTGCTGGCGCCCGACCTGGTGCGCGTCCGCGTCAGCCCGACGGGCCGTTTCCTGCCCCCCTTTTCCTACGCCGTCGCCCGCCCCGACGAGGCCTGGCCCCCCGTTGAGGCGGCGATCGAGGAGGACGGCGAGTACCTCTGGCTGCGCACCAACCGCTTGCACTGCCAGATCGCCAAGGCCTACTTTTCCCTTGCCTTCTATGACCCCGACGGGACCGAGATCAACAGCGACGCCGCCGGTGCGGGCTGGGAAGAGGACAGCGAGCGCGTCCTGTGCTGGAAGCAGATGCCCGCCGGCGAGCACGTCTATGGCCTCGGCCAAAAGACCACCCCCCTCGACAAGCGCGGCCGCTCCTTCGAGATCTGGAACAGCGACCCCCAGACCTACGCGCCGGGCGAGGATCCGATCTATTCCAACGTTCCCTTTTACCAGGGCCTGGTCGACGGGCGCGCCTACGGCATCTTTTTCGACAATCCCGCGCGCGGCCGCTTTGACTTTGGCGCCCAGACCCCCGGCATCGCGCGGTTCGAGGCCGAATGCGGCGAGATGCGCTACTATTTCTTTTACGGGCCCGCGCTGCGTACCGTCCTCGACCGTTATACCGAGCTCACCGGGCGCATGGTCATGCCTCCCCTCTGGGCGCTCGGCTACCACCAGAACCGCTGGAGCTATACCCCCGCCGCACGCGTGCGCGAGGTGGCCGATACCTTTCGCCAGCGCCAGATCCCCTGCGAAGCGATCCATCTCGACATCGACTATATGGACGGCTACCGCTGCTTCACCTGGGACAGCAAGGCCTTTCCCGATCCCGCCGGCCTGGTCGACGACCTCCACGCCGCCGGTTTCAAGGTCGTGACCATGATCGACCCCGGGATCAAGGTCGATCCTGGTTATCGCGTCTGTGCGGACGGCCTGCAGCAGGACGTGTTCTGCAAGCTCCCCGACGGCAAGGTCTACCACGGGCCGGTGTGGCCCGGCGAGTGCTACTTTCCCGATTTCACCTCGCCGCGCGTGCGTGCCTGGTGGGGGGGCCTGTACGCAGAGATGGTCGAGCTGGGCGTCGACGGCTTTTGGAACGACATGAACGAGCCGACCGTCTTTGGCCACAAGGGCGACACCTTTCCCGACCCCGTCCGGCACGACTGGGAGGGCCTGGGCACCGGCCACCGCGTGGCGCACAACGTCTACGGCATGCAGATGGCCCGCGCCACCGTCGAGGGCCTGCTGCAGCTCCGCCCCCGCGAGCGCCCGCTCGTCATCTCGCGCTCGGTGTGGGCCGGCAGCCAGCGCTACAACATGCACTGGCTGGGCGACAACCACAGCGACTGGCCCAGCCTGGCCAACGTCCTCCCCCTGACCATGAACATGGGCCTCAGCGGCATCGCCTTTACCGGCCCCGATACCGGCGGCTTTGGTGGCACGCCCGACGGCGAGCTGCTCATCCGCTGGAACCAGCTCAGCGTCTTTACGCCCTTTTTCCGGAACCACACCGCCAAGGGCACCGGAGATCAGGAACCGTGGGCCTTTGGCGAGGTCTGCGAGCGGATCAGCCGCCAGTTCATCGAGCTGCGCTACCACCTGCTCCCCTACCACTATACCGCGTTCTGGCAGTCCGCGCAGACCGGGGTCCCGATCATGCGTCCCCTCGTCCTCGCGTTCCAGGACGATGCCCACGTCGCCGCCATCGACGACGCCTTTATGTTTGGCGACGCCTTTCTCGTCGCTCCCATCCTGGCGCCCCGGGTCACCTCGCGCCGCGCCTACATCCCGGCCGGGCAGTGGTACGACTACTGGACCGGGATCCGCACCGCGGGGCCGCAGATCACGCGCCTCGACGCGCCGATCCACCAGATCCCGCTCCTGGTCCGTGCCGGCAGCGTCGTGCCCGCCTGGCCGCCCATGCAGCACACCGGCGAGCGCCCCGTGGACGCGCTCATCCTGCACCTCTATCCCGGCACGGGCACCAGTTGGCTCTACGAGGACGACGGCCACACCTGGGCCTTCTTGGAGGGCGAGCGGCGCGTCACGCGCTTTGACTGCGCGCTAAAAGAGGGGACACTGCAGGTCACGCGCAGCACGGAGGGACCCTACCGCCCTGAATACGATCGCGTTCGCGTGCTCGTGCACGGCCTGGCCGCGCCGCCGCAGCGCGTCAGCGTCGACGGGACGCCCCTCGACGCCGCGTACGACGACGGCGATCGCACCGCGCGTTTCGAAACCGGGCTGTTCGACACCATCGAGCTCGTGCTCGACTAGACTGCCATTGACTCATGCCGAACCCGTCATTGC
>CAZLMZ010000132.1:0-1374 GCA_964560475.1 uncultured Anaerolineae bacterium | reverse complement strand
ACCCGTCATTGCGAGCCGGTGCTTTCCCGGCGAAGCAATCCCCAGGGTACATACAGAGACCAACACTGGCTCTCCTTGCGCAAGGTGGAGATTGCGCGGACGAAGCGTCCGCCGCTTCGCTCGCAATGACAGTTGGATAACCTAGAGGAATTGGATACAGATAATGACTGAAACAGAAGCTGAACGCGTCGCAACACAGCAGGCCGACCTGCGCCGCCTGGAGCTGATTGGCCTGCTGCGAACCCACCTGGCGGGCGTGCTGGACGACGCACGAACCGTATGGGATCCCTCTCCCCACGCCCCTGGGCTCGCCGGGCGCCTTGCCCAGCGCCTCGGCGGCAGTGGGGGGCTGGTCGCCTTTCGCGGCCACCTGGCCATGGACCCCGGCGAGGGCTATCGCCTCCTGCGCCAGCGCTTCGAGAGCGCCGGCTATACCCCCACCTTGCATCGCGAGGGCGAATGGGAGGTCGTCACCGCCATCCCCGCCGTCTTTGGCCAATCTGAGGTCAAGCGCGCCTGGGTCAACCTCCTTCTCTTTGCCGTGACCTTTTTGACGACCACCGTCATGGGCGCGCTCCTCGAGCAGTCCGAGCTGCTGGTCCAGCAGGGCCTCGCCCTCTTTCTCCAGCGGCCCTGGCTCCTGCTGAGCGGCATCCCCACCGCGCTGACGATCATGGGCGTCCTCGGCCTGCACGAGCTGGCGCACTATGTCGTCGCCCGCCGCCACAAGCTCGATAGCAGCCTGCCCTATTTCATCCCCGTCCCCTTTGGCTTTGGCACCTTTGGCGCTATCATCCGCATGCGCACGCCCTGGGAGAACCGCAACGCCCTCTTTGACGTCGGCGTCGCTGGCCCTATCGCCGGCATCGTGGTCGCGCTGCCGCTCTTTTTTCTCGGCCTCCTGACGTCGCGGGCCCTACCGCCCGTGCCGGACAGCATGGCGCTGGGCACGCCGCTCCTGCTGGGCTGGATGGAGGATCTCGTCTACCTCATCCGCGGCATCCCCCAGCAGTACGAGCTCTATATCAGCGCCTGGGCCTTTGCCGCCTGGTTCGGGATCGTGGTCAGCGGTTTCAACCTGATGCCCATCGGTCAGCTCGACGGCGGGCACGTGGCCTATGCCTTGTTTGGAAAATACACCAGGTACCTGAGCGGGGCCGTGCTGATCGCCATCGCCGTCATGGCCATCGTCCTCTGGGGAGGCTGGTTCGCGTGGCTGGCCTTTACCTTTCTCTCCGGCTGGGTCCACCCGCCGCCGCTCAACATGCTCGAGCCGCTGAGCAAGGGCCGCGTCGCGCTCGGCATCGGGGTCCTGATCCTGACCGTCCTGATCTTTACCCCGGTCCCCTTCCCCACGCTATGACGTGGGCGCCG
>CAZLMZ010000131.1:4981-9199 GCA_964560475.1 uncultured Anaerolineae bacterium | reverse complement strand
GGGAGGCCAAAGATCGGGCCCTGAAAAAAGTTCCAGCTCAAGTGATAGGCCATCGGCAGCCACAGCTTACCGGTGACGTAGCGCCCATAGCCGAGTGCCAGCCCGGCAAGAGTGATATTGAGCAGCGCCAGCCAGCGGAAATTCGGGTTCAGCATGTGAAAGAGACTAAAGCCGATCGAGACGAGCAGCAGCGCCAGGGGCGCACCCAGGGCCTCCTGGGCGTTGACCTGCAGGTAACCGCGGAACATCAGCTCTTCACCCAACGCGACCAGGACAAAGAGGAGCAGGGCCATCGCGCCCTGAACGAGGCCCTGCGACAGTGCCGTTGCGCCGAGCGGCTGCACCGACAACCAGCCCCCTGCCCAGGCCACGGCGACGATCAGCGCGATCTGGACCGCACCGACACCCAATCCCAGCAACAGCTCCCACCCCGTGGCCCGATCGATGCCAAAGCCTAGCGAGCGCAAGCTGCGCTTGTCGACCCACCGCCGCAGCACGTAGGTCAGCGGCACCAATGCCGCGACCTCGGCAGCCTTGAGTGCCAGGTAGAACCACAGCGGTAGCTGGTCGGGCTGCAACGCAGCCTGCAGATCGCCAAGGGTACGGACGCCGGTCGAGGCCAGGTAGAAGAGATAAACTACACTGAGCGGCGTCTGTACGATCAACAGGGCGACGATGTAGGCCACTACATAGAGGACGATCCGCCATCCGGCGCGGAGGCGTCCTCCGGAGACAAAGAGAGAGGTTCGCTGTTCAGCCATCGGGGATCATCCCTCCCAGGCAGCTAGGCGCTGCTCGCGGATCGACTCGTGGACGTGACGCGACAGGGCGACGAACGCGCTATCGTACACGAGCTCCTGAGAGCGCGGACGGGGCAGTTCGATGGGCAGGTCGGTGACGATCTGGCCGGGACGATCGGTCATGACCATCACCCGGTCGGAAAGCAGGATCGCCTCCTGGATGTTGTGCGTCACCATGAACACGGTCTTGCGGCGCGCCTCCCAGATGCGCAGCAGCTCGAGGTTCATCCGCTCGCGCGTCAGCGCATCGAGGGCACCGAACGGCTCGTCGAGCAGCAGGATGGCGGGATCGTGGATCAGCGCGCGCGCGATCGCCACGCGCTGCGCCATACCGCCGGACAGCTCGTCGGGATAGCTATCCTCGAATCCCTGCAGCCCGACCAGGTGGACCAGATCGGATGCTGCCCGGCGAGCGGCGTCGCGGTCGATGCGCTGCACCTCCAGCGGCAGGGTGATATTGCGCAGCACGGTGCGCCATGGCATCAGGTTCGACGACTGGAACACGATGCCGATCTGGGCGCTCGGCCCGGCCAGTTGCTGCCCGCGAAAGGACACACTTCCCCGGGTCGGAGGCAGCAACCCACTGAGCACGCGCAGCAGGGTCGACTTGCCGCATCCCGAGGGGCCGACCAGGCAGACAAACTCCCCTTCGCGGATCTCGAACGAGACGTCGCCCAGGGCGCCCAGCCCGCCCTCGGGGGAGGGAAAAGTCACGCTGACATGCTCGACGCGCAGCGCCGGCTCCAACCGCCCCTGCCCCCTTTCCGCAAAGGTCATCGTCACGGCGCCGGGACGAAATCGTTGCTGAACATGTCCGCCGGATCGAGGTCGGCATCGATCATACCGATCTGCTGCATGAACGCCACCGACGCGGCCCAATCGTCGGGGTTCGAGTGCCCGGGGGCTTCGGCCCGCCAGAATGGAAGCGCGGCATCGAGCACCGCACGCTGCAGGGGCGCGCTTTCGTCGTCGATCTCGGGCACGTATTGCCGGCAGATGGAAAAGGCCGCATCGGGATCGTCCAGCGTATCCTGCAGGCCGCGTGTGAGGGCACGCACCATGCCGCGCACCAGCTCGGGCTGCTGAGCGATCGTCTCCTCGTTCGTGATCAGGCCATTCGACACGAAATGGATATAGTCATCGACCTCGATCAGGCTGACGTCGTAGCCTTGCGCGCGGAGCTGCACCGGCTCGTTCATGACATAGACCACTGCAGCGTCGACCTGGCCGGCGACCAGGCTCTCGACCTGGGCATAGCCGATGGTGACCAGGTTGACGTCCTCAGCCTGGATGCCGGTCGCGTCGAGCAGCGCCTGCCAGCCGATGTAAGAGGCACCATAGAGCCCCGGGATGCCCACGTCCATACCGACCAGATCCTGTGGCCCCTCGAGCGGGTGCAGCGCGGCGACGGCGACCGGAAACTGTCGATACCAGTTGGCCACATAGACCACGGGCAGGCCCTGCGCGCGGGCCAGGATCACCTGATCGCCGCTGCCGATCACGAACTGCCTGTCGCCTGTGCCGGCGAGCTTGAGCAGGTCGTTCTCCATGCCATAGTCGAGTTCGAGGGTGATCCCCTCCTCGGCAAAGTAGCCTCGCTCCATCGCGACATAGACTGGCGTGAACTGGACGTTGGGGACATAGCCCATGGCCAGCGTCACCGTGCGCGGCTCGGGGGCCGGCGAGGCTCCCGCACAGCCGACGGCAAGTGCGACGAGGGCCAACACGCACAGTGCTGCCCACGCACAGCGCGCTCGGCTGCTCCATTCTTGGGTGTTCATCTGTCTCTCCTCCGGCGTAACAACATGCTCTCCGTCAATGCAACCACCAGGTAGAGCGACAAGGCGATAGTGACCAGGACCAACAGTGCCACGAACATCAGCGACGTATCGAAATTGCCGCGCGCCACGTTAATCAGAAAGCCCAGCCCCCGGTCGGCAGCCACGAACTCGCCGACCACGGCCCCGATCACCGAGAGCGTAACGCTGACCTTGAGCCCGCCGAGGAGTACCGGCAGCGCCGAGGGCACCTCGAGCATGGCAAAGGTCTGCCAGCGCGTGGCCTGCAGCGAGCGCATCAGGGCCGCCAGGTCGGGGTCGACGGAGCGCACGCCGACGATGGTATTGACCAGCATCGGGAAAAAGATGGTCAGCGCACAGACGAGGACCTTGCTCAGCCGCCCGGTGCCGAACCAGATCACCAGCAAGGGCGCCAGGGCGACGATCGGGATCGACTGCGAAGCGACGACATAGGGCGCCAAAAAGCGCTCCAGGGCGTGCGACTTGGCCATGGCATAGCCGAGCACGGTAGCGGTGAAGAGGCCCAGCACCAGCCCTCCCCCGATCTCGGAGAGCGTGATGCGTGTGTGGCGCCACAGCAGGCCCTCTCGGAGCGTCGACACCAGCTTGGCATAGACGTCGCCCGGACCGGGAAGGATGAAGGGAGGATACCCTCCCAGGCGGACGATCCCCTCCCACACGAGGAGCGTGAGCAGCAGTATCAGCGGGAGGAACAGATACTGGCCGTGCCGGCGCAGTTGCTGCAAGACGCGCTCGACAAACGCCGCATGCGGCGCCGGCTCAGTGCCGGTCTGCTTATCGCACAGGCTCCCTCTATCGTACTGCCGGTCGATCATCGCGTGAACACATCCAGATCCAAAACGAAAACGCTCCGAGACACACATCTTCGGAGCGCCTATGCATGCTCACGCTTCCAGCGTGACCTTCTTTCATCCGGACTGTACCGTCGGCTCCGGAATGAAGGAACGTTGTCGTCCCCGTACCGGATCGACCCCGTGCCCAGAACAGCACAGGGCTCGCGGGCTCGACACACTGGCCCTCCCAGTGTGTCCTACCGCCGGTCTGGAATCGGCCTGCTGCGAACGACGACAGGCCTCACCGTGCCCCGAAGGTTGTACGCTATTATAGGATCGGTCGCACCGTTTGTCAACCGCGCGATCGGCCCATCGGCCCGCGCGATTCGCAGTTTACGCGCCACGCGTGACCCCGGTCACGAGCCTGGAGCCGGCTACTCGCCGTGGATAAGAGCGAGCGCAACGTTCATGACAGCGTAGACGAGGGCAAACATGAACCAGGCGACGATGCCACCCAGCAGTGCGCCACCGGCCAGGCCGAAAAGGATAGTGCCGATGTTGCTGCCCACCCGCGCGGTAGTCACGCCGGCAAAGAGGGCACCCTCGGTGACCATCACGCTGCGCAGGGCCGTCTCTTCGGCAGCGCGGTAGCTCCGGACCAGCTCGACATCGGCGGCCCAGGTCGAGATCAGCCCACCGACCACGCTGTACGCCAGCGCCCAGGCAGCGGTGCTGACAGCGAGAAAGGCGCCTATGCTTCCGGCGTGGGACGCTACCGAATAGGACACGGCAAAGACAGCGACTGCAGCCAGCAGCGCGCTCCAC
>CAZLMZ010000131.1:0-4881 GCA_964560475.1 uncultured Anaerolineae bacterium | reverse complement strand
GGTGTCGCGGGCTCGATCGCATAGCCGATCAGGCGCGGGCCGCCGACGAACTGCGCTTCGTAGGGCCTCAGATTGGGCGGCGCATTCGCCTCGGGCAACACGTACAAGGTGAGGTAGCTCCCCACATAGTTCTGCGAAAAGGCCTTGTACCCACGGCTCCCCAACCAGGCCTCGGCGTTGTGACGCGGGTCGTACACGTTCGGGTCACCGTACATGACCAGCCACACGCGCTTGTAACCGGCCAACAGCGCAGGGAAGTCGCGCTCGGCAGCTTCCATTGTCAGGACAGAATCGGGAGATAAAAAGCGCGCATCCACACCTGCCGGGTGATAGAGATCGAACATCGGCACCTGCCCCGGACCGCTCACCAGCAGCAGGTCGCCGGGCTGAGCCATCTGCCCGACCAACCCCATCATCTCGCCGTAGGTGCTCTTGAGGTAGGTGGGATCGAAATACCACGCGCCGAGTGAGACGGCACTGGTCAAGGCATACGCGCCCAACGTGAGTGCCGCGCTCACCCGCCGCCACGGCAGGCGGACGCATACCCAGCTCAACAGCAGCAACAGGGGTGGCAGGCTCGTGCTCAGGAAGCGCTCGTTGAAGTGCTCCAGCATGAAATCGAATCCCCACACGATCAGCGGCGGCACCAGCAGCCACGTCCCTACCAGTACGCCTGCCTCGCGGCGCTGTGGTGAGCGCAGCAGTAGAACCAGCGCGCCGACAGCCAGGAGCAGATACAGCCAGGCCACCCAGCTCAAGGCGGCTGGGAACGTCGAACCGACGGTGAACGCCACCCCCCCTCGCCATAGGACCTGCAGCAGGTGGTTCAGAGCCAGATCGGCCGTCTCGCGCACGGCCTGGCCAGCGAGCAGCGAGTACTGCAGATACAGCCAGGGCAGCGTCGCCGCCGCAATGGCGCCCTGCGCCAACAGCCAGCGTCCGATCCGCCGCCGGTGATAGAGCAGCACAAAGACGTTCTGGGCTACCAGCGTCAGGACGGCATAGTAATGGGTATGGACCATGAGGCTGCTGGCGACCACGTACGCGCCCCACGCCGGCCAGCGCGCCCGCTCCTCGAGGGCCCGCACGAGCGTGTAGAATGATAGCATGGTCATCGCGATCAGCAGCGAGTACATCGTCAGGTCTTGCGAGTAGGCAACCTGGAAGGGCGAGAGTGCCAGTGCAAATGCCGCCGCCAGCGCCGCCGGGCGCGAGGCAAACAGGCGACGTGCGAGGGCATAGATCAAGGGGATGCTTACCTGCCCCAGGAGGACGGGGAGCATCCTTAGGCCCCAGAGCTGCAATCCAAAGACCCGGTACCAGAGAAACAAGAGAGCGTGAAAGAGGCGAGGATGCACTTCCGAGGCCGGATCGAACAGATGCGCCAGATCCCGGTTGACGACGACGATCTTGGCACCCTCATCGCCCCACAGCTCCTGGTGATCGGCGCGACAGACGCGCAGCGCGAAACCCAGCAGCAGAATGCCCAGGAGCGCCAGGCGGTGCAATCTATCGTCGCGAGAGAACGTCTGGAAGCCGTGAGTGATACTCAGTTGAGGTACCTTTTGCTGTAAGAGGATGACCATCCGGCCAGCCAGCACAGCGCCTGGCCCGATCGCTGCCATTGTATCATGCTCAAAGGACGAGGGCAAGAAAGCGCTGCAGGCATAGATACTTGCATTTGGCTAGCGCTTCGAGTACAATCCTGGCGTTCAGGAAGCGTTACGTATCAGCTTGTGTGCGAAGGATAACCCGTCGGGAGACGATTTGCATTGGATGCACCGAGATTCCGACGGCTGCTCGCGGTGGGTGGGATCACGCTGCTGGCAGCCGCGCTCCGGCTCTACCGGATCGATAGCCTTCCCCCTGCAGCAGGATACGATCAGGCTGCCTACGGTCTCGATGCGTCGGCCATTCTCGACGGCGCACGCCCCCTCTTTCTGACGACGAACCTGGGACGGGAAGCACTCTTTTCCTATCTCGTTGCCCTCTGTTCGCTGGTCGTCCGCGATCTGCCCACCGCGATATATGTGACTTCTGCCCTGGCGGGTGTGCTGACCGTGCCCGCGGTTTATCTGGCGGCGGAAGAGCTGTTCTATGCCGAGCGGGGCGCGCTCAAGCGATATGGCGGGCTGTTATCCGCGCTGACGATCGCCATCGCACGTTGGCACCTCAGTTGGAGCCGGCTCGGCATGCGCGTGATCCTGGTGCCGCTCTTCCTATCGCTCACCTTCTATCTGCTGTGGCGCGGGTACCGTACGCGCAGCCGCCTGGCAACGGCCGGTGCCGGCCTCATGCTGGGGCTCGGAATGTACAGTTACCCGGCGTTCCGCATCGTGCCGTTGCTCGTCGTGCTCGCCTATGTCTACCTTGCCTGGTCGGAGGGACATCTGGCGCGCAAGCGGGTGGCCGACCTGGCTATCCTCTCCGTTGTCGCGCTCGCCGTCTTTAGCCCGCTGGGCGCCTATTTCGCGACACACAGCGAAAGCGCTACCTGGGCGATCAGGGAGCGCCTGGTCACAGACAGCGGGCAGGGGTGGGTTGAGAACGTACGGGCGGTGCTGCAGCACGCCGGACAGACCCTTCTGAGGTTCAGCGTCCGAGGCGACGAGGACCTGCGGGTGACGCTCCCGGATAAGCCGGCATTGGAGCCCTATCTATTGGCAGCGCTCGTGGCTGGCATCGGCCTGAGCCTGTTCCGGCTCAAGCGGCCAGCCCATCCCGCTCTCCTGACCTGGTTGGGCCTGATGAGCGTGCCGGCGATGCTCGCCGGAAGCGGAGGAACGACCAAGCGCGCACTGGGAGCGGTGCCGGCGGTGGCCATGCTGGTCGCGGTCGGCTGCTTGGGCATCTGGGAGGGCATTCGCGGTTGGGCAGCCAGGACCTCTACTGCGCGGTCTACTCTCCTGCCGGCGGGCACCGCGGGCCTACTGGCGCTCGGCTTTGTCTACACCGGCATTCAGACCTATGCCGATTACTTCCTACGATGGAGCCGCGACGAGGCGCTGTTCACACACTTTGAGGTGGGCATCGGAGCGATCGGGAGCTATATCAAGGAGCTCCCGGGGGACGAACGAATCTATCTCTCGCCTGTGCCGGCCGATCATCCGAGCGTCCAGTTGTACTCGGGCCAACGCGAAGGCATCAAGACATATCACGGCCGGTTCTGCCTGGTGCTGCCACAGCCGGTCGCGCAAGAGACGACCTACATCGCCGTGACGGGTGAGGACAGGCGCTCGCTCGACATGCTGCAAGCCTACCTGCCGGCTGGCGAAATCGCGGCTGCGGGACCGCTGCACTATGGCGAGCCCTATTTCCAGGCCTATCGCGTGCCTGCTGGTTCAGAAGTGATGGCAGTGCCGGATCGCACACGGGAGGCAAACTGGGACGACAAAATCCGGCTTTACGGTTACGACCTACAGAGCCCTGCCCGAAGAGCAGGGGAGAGGGTCGAGGTGACGTTGTACTATGCTGCCGCAAGCCCGATGAACGCCGAGTACACGGGCTCCTTGCAGCTGCTGGGGCCACAAAACCCGGCGACAGGCAGCCTCCTGTGGGCACAGGATGACAGCGAGCCGTGCAGAGGGATCTATCCGACCTCTGTGTGGGCCATGGATGAGCTCGTGATCGACCATTACTCCCTATCGATCCCGCCCGATGCTCCGCCGGATGAGTACCAGATCGCGATGGGCTTCTATAACTGGTGGACGATGGAGCGCTTGCCCGTAGTAGATGGAACAGGGAACGTGGTGGGCGACCACATCGTGCTGGAGACGTTCCGTATCGAGGGTTCGCCATAGCCCCGAACCGATCGAACCATATAGGAGGAATATGATGGCAAAATCCAAGGTCGCCGTGCTGCGAACCACTCCCAAGACAGTGATCGATGACTATCGACGGCTGTGCAAACTGGGCGGGATGGAGGAAGCCCTGGACCGGTCGGCGACGACGATCCTCAAGGACAACATTAGCTGGCATCTGCTCTACCCGGGCGCGAACACGACGCCCTGGCAGCTCGAGGGCACGATCATGGCCCTGCTCGATGCCGGTTTCACCGATCTGGTCAACGTGCACAACAAGACCGTGGTCACGATCGCCGACCTGGGCGACCGATACAACAAGTTCCGGCCGGTACTGGACAAATACGAGATACCGACCAAGAACAATTTCGACCCGGAGGACATGGCTTGGGTCGAGTACCGTCCCAAGGCCGAGATGGCCGTACTGGACAAGGTCTTTCCCGAAGGGATCTACCTGCCCGACTATTTCTTTGGCAAGAACATCGTCCACCTGCCGACGGTCAAGACGCACAGCTATACCGTGACCACAGGGGCGATGAAGAACGCCTTTGGCGGGCTGCTGAACGTGAACCGCCACTATACCCACACCTGGATCCACGATACGCTGGTCGACCTGCTGGCGATCCAAAAAGAGATCCACACCGGCCTCTTTGCGACCATGGACGGCACGACCGCAGGGAGCGGCCCGGGACCGCGTACACTGGTCCCGCACCAGAAGGACGTGATCCTGGCCTCGGCCGATCAGGTCGCGATCGACGCAGTAGCCGCGCGGATGATGGGCTTTGACCCGATGAAGATCCGCTACATCGCGCACGCCACCGAGCGCGGACTGGGACAAGGCGATCCGCGCGAGATCGAGATCGTGGGCATGCCCGAGGTGGCCGAAGAGCGCTGGGATTTCAAGGTTGGCGTGAACCTGGGCACGGGGACGGGGATGCTGTTGTGGCGCACGCCGCTGCGCGTTTTTCAGCGACTCCTCTTTCACACCCCGCTGGTCAAGGTATTCATCTTTGCCAGCGAGTTCTTCCACGACAAGTTCTGGTATCCCGTCGAGGGACAGGGAGTGGTGGAAGAATGGAAG
>CAZLMZ010000130.1:7005-9225 GCA_964560475.1 uncultured Anaerolineae bacterium | reverse complement strand
GGTTATGAACGACGCCCGAGCCAGCCTTGCGAAGGCTCATTCGTCGCTAGCAAGCGTGCCCCCGCGTTTCACAGCCAATGGGCTTGGGAGCGACAGATCACGCCGAGCCTTTGCAAGGTTGGTCTTAGCCAGCCGGCAGTTCGCACGCCTCGTACGCTCGCCCCTCTCCCAGCACTTGCTCCACTACCGTCATCCACTCGCTGATCGGGATATCCTGCGGGCACAGGTCCTCGCACTGCTGGCACGCGATGCACGCGCTCGCCCGGCTCTCTTCCGACATCCGCACGTAGCGGTGCCGTGCCTCGTCAAAGGCGTTGTACATCACGCCATTGTTGAACGTGGCAAAAACGCGCGGGATGTCCACCCCATTCGGGCAAGGCATGCAATACCCGCAGCCCGTGCACGGGATCGGGCACAGCGCCTCGTACTGCTGGCGCACCTGCTCCACCAGCGCCAGCTCCTCCTTGCCCAACAGCCCCACCCCCGAGCGCTCGGCGCTGGCCACATTCTCCTCCACGTGCGCCATCGCGCTCATGCCCGACAGCACCACCGAGACCTCGGGTTTGTTCCACAGCCACTGCAGGGCCCACTCGACGCCCGAGCGCTGTTGCGACGCGCTGTCCCACAGCGCCTGCACTGGCGCTGGCGGGTTCGCCAGCTTGCCGCCCAGCAGCGGCTCCATGATCACCGTCGCCAGCCCCTTGGACGCCGCATACTCGAGCCCCGCTGTCCCGGCCTGGTATTCCTCGTTCATATAGTTGTACTGGAATTGGCAAAACGTCCACCCGTCATAGCTGTCGAGGATCTCCTTGAACAGCTCGAACGAGTCGTGAAAGGAAAAACCCAGGTAGCGGATCCGCCCGTCGGCCAGCGCCCGTTCCGCCTCGCGCAGCAGCCCCAGCTCCTGCACTGTCTGCCAGCGCGGCGCCCGTAGCCCATGGAAGAGGTAATAGTCGATCTGCTCCGTCTGCAGCTTGCTCAACTGCTCGTTCAAAAAGCGGTCGAAATCCTCCGTCCGTTCTACCATGCGCACCGGCAGCTTGGTCGCCAGCCGCATCTTTTCCCGGTAGCCGTCCTGCAGCGCCCGCCCGAGAAAGCGCTCGCTCTCCCCCCCATGATAGGGATAGGCCGTATCGAGATAGTTGACCCCGTTATCGATCGCATAGCGCACCATGCGCGTCGCCAGCGCCTCGTCGATCTGCGACCGGTCCCCGCCCACCGTGGGCAGGCGCATGCAGCCAAAGCCCAGCGCCGACCCCTGCCAGTCCAACCTGCCAAAGCGACGATACTGCATCTGTATCCTCCTCACGTCTGTTCTCCCCTCTGCTCTCCACAGCCGATTCTACACAATCCGCGCTCCATGTGCAAGAACCCAGCAAGGGACACGTTCCCTCGAGCGACCGCAGGCCGCCGGAAACGTGTCCCTGGTCGCAAACGGATCCCTCGACGATTGACTCCCCCGACCGACCAATGTATAATCCCCCGGAAACAGAAAGGGACTACCATGCGCATTCTTCTCTATACAGGCAAAGGCGGCGTCGGCAAGACCAGCGTCTCGGCCGCCACCGCCCTTCGTTGTGCAGAAATCGGCTATCGTACTGTGGTGATCAGCACCGACTCGGCCCACAGCCTGGCCGACTCGTTCGATCGACCTCTCGGCCCCGAACCCGTCCAGATCGCAGAGAACCTATGGGGCCAAGAACTCGACGTGCTGCACCAGATGGAGCACTATTGGGGTACCGTGCAGGAATACCTGGCCTCTGTCCTCTCCTGGCGTGGGCTGCAGGGCATCATTGCCGAAGAGACCAGCGTCCTACCCGGCATGGAGGAGCTGGCCAGCCTGCTGCAGGTCGTCTACCTGCACGACACCGGCGACTATGACGTGATCATCATCGATGCTGCCCCCACCGGTGCCACGCTGCAACTGCTCACCATCCCCGAGATCGGGCGCTGGTACATCCAAAAGATCTTTCCCTTGCAGCGCAAGGCCGCCGCCGTCAGCTCGCCCCTGATCCGCGCCATCACCGACATGCCCATCCCCGACGACCGCGTCTTTGAGGCGATCAAGGACCTGCACGCCCAGCTCGACCGCATGCAGGGCCTGCTGACCGACCGGCAGATGACCTCAGCTCGCCTGGTCCTCAACCCGGAAAAGATGGCGATCAAGGAGACGCAGCGCACCTACACCTACCTGACGCTCTATGGCTACTCGACCGACGC
>CAZLMZ010000130.1:1698-6905 GCA_964560475.1 uncultured Anaerolineae bacterium | reverse complement strand
AGGAGACGCAGCGCACCTACACCTACCTGACGCTCTATGGCTACTCGACCGACGCGATCATCTGCAACCGCGTCTTTCCGGAGGAGGCCTCGGGCACCTATTTCGACGAGTGGCGCTCGATCCAGGCCGGCTACCTCGAGACCATCGAGCAGTCCTTCTCCCCGCTGCCGATCTTTCGCGCGCCCTATTTCGCCCGCGAAGTCGTCGGCATCGACATGCTGCGAGAGATGGCTGGCGCGCTCTTTGCCGAACGCGACCCCACCGAGGTGCTCTATGTCGGCGAGCAGCAAGAGGTGGTCAAGCAGGACGACGGGTACAAGCTCTGCATCCCCCTCCCCTTTGTCAGCGGCGAGCAGATCGACCTGACTCGCTCCTCGCACGACGAGCTGATCATCCACATCGGCAACCGCAAGCACCTGCTCAGCCTGCCCCACAGCCTCGCTGCCCTGGAGACCGGCAAGGCCCGAAAAGAAGGCAGCATCCTGTGCGTGGACTTTCATAACGCCACCAAGCCGTAGTGACGCGACTCTGTGCCTGCCCTGGCCCCGCTCCAACCCCTCGGCCCATCGGGGGAGAGAAGAACGGGCCACGCTTGTCTCTAGATATCTCGCCGATCATATACGATGTTGACCGCTTGCTTCCTGGCCCACAGCCAATGGACGGCCAGGCGCGTGGCCATCCCCTCACGCCAGCCAGAGCCAAGGTGCTTCTCGACGTCAGCATCGTCCATAAGCTGCACCTCCAGCAATGGCGCTTTTCCTTGGGAACCGATCGTTTCGCTGCAGACTTTCGTGAGCGCGCGCTCCCACGCTGTCACCAACGAATCAAGTGCAGTTGTCTTAAGCCTTGTCCAGACCAACAGGCAAACCATGGCCTCCTCCCGAGGCCCCTCGTTCGAGGAAAGGTTCCGGAAAAGAACGTCATAGTCTGGGGCATAGATTGCCCTGATGTTTTGCTCCGACGCTCCCAGGCATTCGGCTACCTGTTTGGCCATACTGGAGCAATAGTACATGCGTGCGACTACATTGCCGTTTCGCACGTGATAGGCTGCCTTCTGAGGGCCCTGGAGACCCATCCTTCTGGCGCACGACTCCAGCGCCCGAGTCAAGACGCGCTCTGCTACAGCGGTCATATCCAACAGCGGCGACGTTGCTTCTTCCTCGTTGTGAACGCGCTCATTCTCTTTACGCATCCCGCCTGCATCTCTCAGGGTTTGCCCTGACGGGAACCACCCGTCAGGGCAATAGCGTCGACAGAGAAGCGGGTCGTTGTTCTGGCCCTCCTATCACGGTCTCATCAGGCCGGGCGACGACACCGCCTCTTGCGTGCCCTACCTGCCCGTTCCCTTCCACGAAGCGGCAATGGCCATCTCGGCCGCGTTGACGAGTTGGTATGAGATCGGAGACGCCGTGAGCGCCGGATGGGTTCCTGTCTGGAAGGTGGCGATATCATCCGCCGTCATCCGCTGGTTGATGCACGCGCTGATCGCGTTGATGAGTTCGCCGCCGCTCCTGGCACCAGTAACCTGTCCACCGAGGAGCACGCGGCTTCCCGCCTCAAAGATCAGCTTGACCTTCATCATCTCCGCTCCAGGCATGCAGCCGGGATGGCGGTTGACGGCCTCCGCTTCCCCCACGATGATGCGGTATCCCTTTTCCCTGGCCAACGACTCGGTGAGTCCAGCCGCAGCAAAAGCCGTGTTGCCAAGCAGCGTCGAGTAGACGCCGATCACGCCCATGTTGACGCGGCGCGGTCCAAAGAGATTCGCCCCGGCAATTCGGGCCTCCATCGTCGCGATCGAGGCGAGCTTGAGGCCCGAGGGCTTGCCATCAAAAAAGGACACCTTGTCGGCACAATCACCGCAGGCAAAGATGCTGGGCTCGCTGGTCTGCATATAGCGGTTGACTTCAATGCCGCGGCCCGGACCTATCTCGAGCCCGGCCTTTTTGGCCAATGCCGTATTCGCCGCTGCTCCGATGCCCATAATCACCACGTCGGCTGCCACTTCACTGCCGCTCGCAAGGCGTACTCCCGCGACTCTCCCGTCGCCCACGAACGCTTCGACCTTTTCGTCCAGAAGCAACTCGACGTCCTCACCACGCAGGGTCTCTTCAGCCTTGACGCAGAATTCTTCGTCATAGACGAGCTGCAGGCAGTGACGCAGCATCTCGACGATCCGGATATTGACAGCCTCGTGTCTTCTCCTGCACTCCTCGGCGATTTCCACGCCGATGAACCCGCAGCCTACAATCGCCAGGTCAGAGGCTTTGTCCACCGCTTGGCACAGCCGGGTCAGGTGAGAGACGTCCTTTTTGACGGCAAAGATATTGTCCTTGTCTGATCCTGGTATAGGCGGCACAATGGGGACGGAACCGGTGGCAAGGACGAGTCTCTCGTAGCCGATCGTCTCGCCGCCCGCGGTCTCCACAGTGTGCTCCTGGGGGTTTACGTCGGTAACTGCATCGACCAGGAGCTCGATCTCGTTCTTTTGCAGAACCCCATCCGGGATCAGGTTGTTCTCTGGGCCACCCACGGTCCCAAACGTGTAAGGTATCCCACAAGGGATCAGCACCTGTTCTTCCTGCCTGACCAGCAGGACGTTCTTGTCTGGATAGTGCCTGCGAGAGGTGATGGCAGCCGTTATGCCTGCCGCACTCCCACCCACTACAACCACATCGTATTTCTTCATTGTGTTCTCCTCGTATGGAAGATCCTCTCAAGGGAGGATACTCCTGGCGTTATGCGGTGTCAGCTCCCGTCTTGGGGATGTGTCGTTGTCGGGGTTGGAGGCGAGCGGCTGCAGCCGCCACGGCAGCGGCCATGCGATGTGCCCGCGCCAAAGGAAGAACAGTTACACTTGCGCACTACTGCTCCTTTACTCGGTCCCAGTCGCATCCAGCATTGTCGTGACACCGTGCGGCTTTTCCGGTGCGGTAGCCCACGCCGCGCAGCCTCTCTCTATTCTCACACCGGCGAGCATCCGGCTCACCCTCATCGTAGTACAAAGCTGTCTCGTTGTCATCGGCGGCCAGTTGATCTTGAGCTCCACAAAAAAAGACCGCTCGAAGGCGGTCTCCTAAACACTTGTGGAGAACACTCACAGCACGTGTTCAGACAAACGAATGTGTCCACGTATGTTCACTACTAGGCCAGTTCACATCGCTACATTTTGGGCTCGTCTCCCAGTGAGGTCAACCCTTCCTGCAAGGCATACAGGGTTGCCTGCACCCGATTGGCAAGGTGCAATTTGTGCAGTATGTTGCTTACGTGGCTGCGCACCGTGGCTTCGGTCACCACCAACTGCTCGGCTATCTCCTGGTTGCCCAGTCCCTTGGCCACTAGACGCAGCACCTGCAGCTCTCGATCTGTCAGTGGGTCGGGTGTGGGTGGCTGCCTTGAGGGACGTTGCATCTCCTGAAGTACCTTGCTGGCGATGATGGGGTGCAGCGACGGCTCGCCCCGATGGACCTGCTGGATGGCCTGCAACAAGTCAGCCGGCTCAGAATCCTTGAGCAGGTATCCTAGCGCTCCAGCCTTGATCGCTGGAAAGACCTTGTCGTCACTGGCAAAGCTGGTCAACACCAGGATATGCGCCTGCTCTCGACGGCTGGTGATCTGGCGAATGGCCTCAATGCCATCGAGTTCGGGCATCACCAGATCCATCAGGATCACATCTGGATTCAGGTCCTCGGCCAGCGTAACCGCATCCTGGCCGTTGCCTGCTTCTCCGACCACCCGAATGCAGTCAACTTCGGCCAACAGAGCACGTATGCCCTTGCGAACGATGGCATGATCGTCGACGATCAACACCTGGATAGGGAGCTGGTTCATGGGCTGTACCTCCCGGTATGTCAGATCTCGATCTCCACCCGCACCGTGGTTCCCAGTCCTGGGGCGCCTGTGATCGCTAGCTTGCCCTGGATTCTCCGCACCCGCTCTTCCATGCCACGCAATCCCACACCGCCAGTCTGCCTGGCCCTTGCGGGATCAAACCCCACACCATCGTCCTCTATTTCCAGACAGACCTTCCCATCGTCAAGCTGCAGGCGAACCTCTACCTGGTGGGCCTTGGCATGCTTGACGACGTTGTTGAACGCTTCTACTGCGATCCAGAAAAGCTCCTTCTCGATCGCGAGTGGTAGGCGCCTTTCACCCTGCATGGCGATCTTTGTCTGGAGCCCGGCACGGGCTTCTACGGCAGCCAGCCTGGCCTGCAGGGCAGCAACCAATCCCTCTTCTTCCAACACGGGTGGATGTAGCTCAAAGATGAGCATCCGCATATCGATGATTGCCTCTCGGACCATCTGGTGCAGTTCCTGCAGGTTCTCGGTCGCCACCTCCTGCTTTCCGGCCGACATCGCCATGCGTGTCGCCTCAGCGTAGAGATTCACGCTATACAGCGCCTGAGTCACCGAATCGTGCAATTCGCGGGCCAAGCGGCTGCGTTCAGCGGCCACGGTCTTTTCCCTCGCTTGCTCTGCAAGCGCCTCCTCCGCCCGCTTGCGCTCGGTGATATCACGATTGCTCGCGCGTCTGCCCAAGTAGCTGCCATCAAGGCCATATACTGGTTGGCAAGCGTGCTCCAGCCAGCGTTCCTCGCCACTGTGGGTGATGACTCGGAACTCGACAAGATGCGACTCGCTGCCTTCTAGCGGTTCCCCGCGAAGGTGCTCTGTGACGAGCGCGCAGTCATCGGGGTGAATGATCGTCTCTAACAATCGAGGGTCTTGGCGGAACTCATCGGCACGGTATCCCGTGATCCGTTCGCAAGATGGCGAGACGTACACATAGTTTCCGTCCGGATCGAGCCAGTACTGCCAGTCATACGTGAAATCGGCGATGGTGCGGAACCGTTGTTCGTTTTCCCGCAGTTCTGCCTTCATCGCGCCAGCATACAGGTGCCCAAAGCGGCCGGCCAGCAGACGCACGCAAGCATCCAAATGAGCCACCATTGTGTAGCGCGCTTCAGAGCCAGCAGGATGGGCCTGCCGGATGACAGGCAGTACTACCTCTCTGAGCAATAAGAGTGCCTCGATGACTTCCGAGATGTCAAAGCCGAGCTGCAGGCGCATCGTAGATAGGCCTACAAGATATGCCTCGAGCGCTTGCTGTGAACCTGTGGACAAAGACTCGACGATGGCTGCCACGCCACGCGACGCCGAAGCGCATAGTTCGTGCAGCGGACGCTGGCTGTAACGAGTGCCAGA
>CAZLMZ010000130.1:0-1598 GCA_964560475.1 uncultured Anaerolineae bacterium | reverse complement strand
CCCAGGCTAGCGCAACAGCCCCAAGCTGAGCACCATCACGATCATGCCGGCGATGACGCCCATAATGGACAGGTGTTCCTCGCAGAAAGAGCAGGCAACCGGGATCAGTTCGTCGAGCGAGATAAAGACCATGATGCCGGCTACGGCTGCCAGTGCAAGACCCAACACGGTGACGCTCAGGAAGGGAAGCAGAACGACGGCCGCCAACACGGCCCCGACGGGCTCCGCGAGGCCCGACGCGGCAGAGGACCACAGGGCCTTGGCCCGGCTGCCGGTCGCCGCATAGACCGGTGTCGACACGGCTATCCCCTCCGGAATGTTGTGGAGCGCGATGGCGATGGCAATGGCGATGCCCAGGGCGGGGTCGTGCAGTGTACCTGCAAAGGTGGTGATGCCTTCGGGAAAGTTGTGGACGCCGATGCCCAGGGCAACCAGCAGCCCCGTCTTGAGAAGCCGGCCTCGGTGCATCTCGTCGCCCCAACCAGCCCCATGACGGCGCCTGTGACGACTGTGGTCCACTGGATCAGGCATCAAGTCTATCCGTAGCTCGGCCCCGGCGTCGTGGCGTTCACCCATATGGATGTGCGGGATGAGGATGTCGATCAGGAACATCACCGCCATCCCGCAAAAGAACGCCAAATAGGCCAGCGCAAAGCCGATTTCCTCGATCCCGTGCTGCAGCAACTCGCCAAACGAGACCAGGATCATCACTCCGGCAGAGAAACCCATCATGAACGACATAAAGCGGGGGCCGGGCTTGCAGAGGAAAACGGTCAGCAGGCTGCCCAGCACCGTGGAGAGTCCAGCGAGGGTCGGAAGTAGTAGTGCAAGACCTATGGCAGCGTTCATATGGTGTCTCCCAGTTCTACATCTATGTAACGTGCAGGCACGGCTTCCGTCGCTCTACAGACGCCGCCACTCTTTGCTCGCGTACTGGAGCCACGCCTGACCGATCCGCTTCGCGAGCATTTGCCTTTCAGTCCAGATGGGCGCCCTCCCGCGATCCGCTTCCTCAATCCACAATATCCCTGCACTGCGGGCAGTAACCGCTCACGTGCAGGTGAGTGCTGGTCACACGTACGCCTTCCTGCTCGCAGAGCACCTGCACGATCTGGGCCACCAGGGGCGTGTCGAACTCGATCACCTTGCCACAGCGCAGGCAGGTAAAGTGATAGTGCGGCTCTTGGCGCACCGCTTCATAGTGACCGTGGTCCTGGCCCAAGCGGTGCTCCTCCACCAGCCCTATCTCCCGGAGCAGAGCCAGTGTGCGGTACACCGTTGCCAGGCTGACGTCAGGATCACGTGCCTTGACCCGGTCGTACAGTGCGTCCGCGTCCAGATGTCCAGTGCTCTCCTCCAGCACCTGCAAGATCAGCCGGCGCTGAGCGGTCAGCCGCCGACCGGCTGATCGCAATGCACCTTGCAGACGTTCGTCCAAGGCGCTCATTCCTGCCCTTCCTCTCGCGAATGATTCTCATTAGCAAGTATATGCTCTTTGCAGCATCTGTCAAACGGCGTGGCATTCGCGCACGTGACGATCACACGTACACGTACCCCTCCAGCGCATACGCCTCCAACCCACCCGCGGGATCGATCTC
>CAZLMZ010000129.1:0-9563 GCA_964560475.1 uncultured Anaerolineae bacterium | reverse complement strand
TAATGCGCGACGTGCGCGATCGCGTCGGAAACGCGCTCGGCAACGAAAAGACCTAGTCTGACAGCAGGAGACGAGGAGTGCTGAGAAGGCTGCTCAACGATCTGGGACTCATCATGCTGGCGCTGGTGCTGGCCATCGTAGTCTGGATCGTTGCCATACAACAAGAGAATCCCATCGTACAGAATACGGTCGGTGAGGCGATCCCGATCGAGGTTCGCAACCAGCCTGCGGGGACGACCTTTCTGCCAGACGGATTCGACGAGAGCGTCACGCTGACCGTTCGCGCCCCACAGAAGAATTGGCAGGATCTGCGACCAGACAAGTTCCGGGCCTGGATCGACCTAGAGGGGCACGAGGTAGGCGAGTACCAGGTACCGGTTCAGGTAGAATGCCTGGACAAGAACGTTCGCGTCGTGGAGCTTCGTCCGGCCAATATCCCGGTCCGCCTGCGCGAGGAGATCTCGCGCACGGTGCCCGTTCAGCTCAGGCTCTTTGGATCGCCGCCGCTGGGCTGGGAGTACCTCACCAGCGACAAGGACGTCCAGCTCGATCCGGAACAGGCCACGGTAGCCGGCCCCAAGTCGCTCGTCGAGCAGATCACCAAGGTGACGGCTACACTCGATATGAGGAACACGAAAGAGACCTTTATCGGCACCCGGCCGCTCGATGCACGGCGCGGAGACGACGAGATCGTGGGTTTCGTGACCATCGAGCCATCCAGCGTCCAGATCACGGTGCCGGTGGTGCAAAAGCTTGGCACCAGCGAGGTCGCCGTGCGCGCCGTCGTCGTGGGCACGGTCGCGCCGGGCTACTGGGTGCGTGGGGTGAGCGTCGATCCCGCGGTGGTCACGCTTTTCGGTGACCCATCCGCGGTAGGCGAGATCGAGGGTGTCGTCAATACCTTGCCGCTGGACATCAGCGGGTCCACGGGCACCGTCGTCGAGCGCATGCCGCTCGATCTCCCAGAGCAAGTCTCACCGGTGGGCGTACAAGGGGTCAAGGTTACAGTAGAGATCGAGGCACAGCAGGGCAATGCGACGATCTTGCGCGAGCCGGTGATCCGGGGATTGGGCGCAGATTTGATGGCAGCCGTCACCCCGAAGGAGGTTGCCATCACGCTGAGCGGCCCGCTCCCGCGCATTCGGTCGCTCACCGACGAGGACGTCTTTGTCTACGTCGACCTGGTCGACAAGGGAATAGGGGAGCATCGCATCGAGCTCACATCGCTCGTGCCGGAAGGTCTCGAGGTCGTGTCCCTCATGCCCGAGTACGCAACCGTCGAGATCCGGCCTGCGCTGCCGACCCCCACCCCAACGTCGACACCGAGGCCAACGCGCACCCCCACGCCGGCACCTACGGTCAGCACGACGGTCACGGCCACGAACGGGATCACGCTGACCGTGACGCCGACGGTGACGGCGACTGTGGCCATACGGCAGACGCCTCAGGCAGCGGGTTCGGCGACCCCCTTGCCTGTTACGCCAACGGTGACGCTGGCGAAAAAAGAGCAATAGTGCGCAGGCAACCACGAGTGTGGTTGCTGGCGAGAGAGTGATATAAGGTTCTGACATGCCAAAACCGATCGTCGCCCTCGTTGGAAGGCCCAACGTAGGCAAATCAACCCTGTTCAACCGCCTGATCGGCACACGACTGGCTATCGTGTCGGAAGTGCCGGGCACCACGCGCGACCGGCTGTATGCGGACTGTTTCTGGAATGGCCTGGACTTTACGCTGGCCGATACAGGCGGGATGGAGATCCTCGGCGAGAGCCGTCTGCGCTCTGACGAGCCAGACAGTATCCTTGCCGCTGGCTCGGCACCCTTTGTGCGCGAAATTCGCGCCCAGGCCGAGATCGCCATCCGCGAGGCGGACGTGATCCTGTTCGTGGTGGACATACGTACCGGCCCCACCGCCGCGGACGCCGAAGTGGCCGACGTGCTGCGCAAGGCAGACAAGCCGATCATCGTCGCAGCGAACAAGGCCGATAACATCAGTACGTGGGATGATGCGCTCGCGTTCTACGAACTGGGCATTGGCCCCGTCTTGCCTGTCTCGGCGATCAACGGGCGTGGCTCAGGGGACCTGCTCGACGAGGTGGTGAACGCGATCCCCCAGGAAGTCCTGGAGGAGGAGAGCGAGAGCGAACGCGTACAGATCGCGATCGTCGGGCGTCCCAACGTCGGCAAGTCTTCCCTGCTGAACAAGATCTTGCGCGAGGAACGGTCCATCGTCAGTCCCGTCGCCGGGACGACGCGCGACTCGATCGACACCTACCTCGAGTGGGAAGATCAAGAGATCACGCTGATCGATACGGCCGGCATCCGGCGACGCGGCAAAGTAGGGGCAGGGCTCGAATACTATAGCGTGCTGCGCGCACTGCGTTCGATCGGCAGAGCGCACGTCGTCCTGCTGATGATCGACGCCACGGAAGGAGTCACCGACCAGGATGCCCACATCGCGGGCTATATCCTGGAAGAACACAAGAGCGCGGTTGTCCTGGTCAACAAGTGGGATGCGGTCGAAAAGGACGCGCACACGATGGAGGCGTACACAGAGCACGTACGCCACGAACTGCGCTTCATGGGCTATGTGCCAGTCCTGTTCATCTCTGCCCTCACTGGGCAGCGCGTCGACCAGGTGCTGTCAACCGCGCTTGAGATCGAGGCAGAACGGCACGAGCGCCTGAGCACCCACCAGCTAAACCAGTTGATCCAGGATGCCATGTACCGTCACAGCCCGCCGTCGGTCCGTGGGCGTCGGCTACGAGTGTACTTTGCTACCCAGGCCGAGGGCGCGCCGCCGACCTTTGTCCTCTTTGTCAATGACCCCAAGCTGATCCACTTTGGCTACGAGCGCTACCTGGAGAACCGCATCCGCGAGATCCATCCCTTTACAGGCACGCCGATCAAGTTCCTGTTCCGGACTCACCGGGAGTAGCACTGCCGATGCCACCCTCTCGCCGATCACGATCGGGCAAATCCAGGCCGCTCGAGTATGCCGTATCCGTGCATCCTGGCCTGGAAGACGTCGCAGCCCAAGAGATCCGAGAGGCCCTTCGCGGTGCCCGACCGATCGAGCAGCAGCGCGGCTGGACGGTCTTTTGCTGCCCGGGCGATGCCGGGCAGGCGCTGCAACTGCGCACCACCGAAGACGTTTTTGTCCTACTCTACCGCACGGACAAGCTGCCGACCTACCGTAAGGCAGCCCTACCGCTGCTCGTGCGCATGGCGAACAATAGCTGGTTCTGGGAACAGGCAATGACCCATTTCTACCAGACACGGCAACCCGTCAAGCGGGTCACCTATCGCGTGGTCGCGCAAATGAGCGGCAAGCACGGGTTCCGTCGCCAGGAAGTACGCGACGCGGTCATGGTCGGCGTGCAGGGACGCTGGCCCCGCTGGAAGCCGGTTGCCGAAGATGCCCATATCGAGATCTGGGCCGTCGTGGTCGGCGAATGGGCAATGATCGGGATTCGCCTCTCCGACCGCAAGATGCGGCACCGCACCTACAAGGACGAACACCGCCCTGCGTCGCTGCGTCCCACCCTGGCAGCAGCGATGGTGGCCCTCTCCAAGCCGACTCCAGAGGACCGCTTCTGCGACCCGATGTGCGGCGTGGGAACGATCCTGGCTGAGCGCGCGCTGCACGGCCCCTACCGCGAGCTGATCGGCGGGGATATCGATCCAGACGCCCTGCTAGCAGCGCAAGTCAACCTGTCCAACGTCCACTATGCCGGAGACCAGGTGCTGCACCTGTGGGACGCGGCCTCGCTGCCCGTCCGCACGGGCACGCTGGACGCGATCGTCTGTAACCTGCCCTTTGGGCTGCAGATCGGGTCGCACGCCGAGAACGAGCACCTGTACGCCTCCTTCTTCCGGGAGATAGTGCGCGTGTTGCGTCCTGGAGGGCGCGCGGTGCTCCTCAGCAGCGAGAAAGAGCTGATGCACGATCGGATCCAGGCCCACCCGCAGCTCGTGCGCGAACGAGAACTGCTGATCGGCGTGCTCGGGCAGGCAGCGCGGATCTACATCCTGCGCCGCTATGACACGGGCAGGCCCGAGGCCCACTAGCGCTCGCTGCCACCTTTCCGAACCCTTTTCCCAGGAGTATGCTTGTGCCAGAACGGCAAGACAAGAGCTGTATCCCGTTTACCTGCACGCTCGACTGCGGCAGCCGCTGCGAACTGGTCGCCTGCCGTGGCGAGGATGGCAAGCTGCGCATCGACACCCCACCCCGGCGTGCCGATACCGTCGAGCAGCCGCGTCTAGTGCCTTGCGCACGCGGGCGCGGGCAACGGCGCCTGCTGAACGCCCGGGAAAGGGTGCACCATCCGCTGCGCCGTACCGGACCCCGCGGCTCGGGCCAGTTCACCCCCATCCCGTGGGACGAGGCACTGGACGAGGTCGCGTCCGCGCTGCGCCGCACGCAGGCCCGATATGGCCCAGAGGCTGTGCTGCACGCCGGTGGTGCAGGTGCGATCTCTGGGCGGGGGTTCAGCGGGGCGGCCGCGTCAGCGCGCTTTTTCTCACACTGGGGGCCGGTAACCCAGACGAGCGGCAACATGAGCAATCACTGTGCCTCGATTGCCGCCGAGTGGATGCTTGGCGAGCGGGTCTCGGGCAGCGACCGGGCTACGCTGCTTGATTCACGCCTCATTCTGCTGTGGGGTATGAACCCGGCCGAGACGCGAATGGGACCCAACACGACCTACTTTGTCGCGCGGGCACGCGACCAGGGCGCAAAAGTGATCCTGATCGACCCGCGCTATACCGATACGGGCATACTGGCAGATCAGTGGGTGCCGATCCGGCCGGGCACTGACGCGGCACTTGCGGCGGCGATGGCCTACGTTATGGAGACGGAGGAACTGGTCGACCGTGCCTTTATGGCCTCTCATACGGTCGGCTATGCCTCCTATCGCGCCTACATCCTTGGCAGGGATGATAGCTCCCCCAAGACACCGGCTTGGGCCGCGGAACGGACAGGGGTCCGCGCCCCGACGATCCAGCAACTGGCACGCGACTATGCGATGGTCAAACCGGCCGCGCTGTTGCCCGGCTGGGGTCCCCAACGCACGCGCTATGGCGAACAGATCGCACGTGCAGCGATCGTCCTGGCCTGCGCGAGCGGCAACGTGGGCCTCCGTGGAGGCGGGCTGGCCAGCGTCGGCACGCGGGTCGGCGGCATCGACGCAGGTGCGCTCCCTTATGGGCCGCATGGACCGGCACGCCGCATCTCGGGCATTACGTGGGCCACGGATCTGCTGCAAGGCCGGCTGGACCCGTCCCTCCACATGGCCTACATCGTGGCCAGTAACCTGATCAACCGCAGCCCGAACACGCGCGCCAACGCGCATGCCCTGGAGGGATTGGACTTTATTGTGGTGCAAGACCCGTTCGTCACACCGACGGCACGCTATGCCGATCTGATCCTTCCGGCGTCGATCGAGATGGAACGTCCCGACCTGGTGGGCTCGTGGGGGCATGACAGCCACCTGTTCTACAGCCGGTCTGTCGTCGAGCCGGCCGGTGAGGCACGGACAGACTATTGGATTTTTGCCCAGCTAGCGCAGCGGCTGGGATTCGGCCCAGCCTATACGGAGGGCAAGGACGAGCGCGCCTGGATCGAGGACTATCTTGCCGCACCCCACCTCGACGCGCGCTCCCTGCGCGAGTGCGGCCTCATGCGCACCGAGGACGAGCCGCGCGTCGCGCTGGCCGACTACCGCGCCGATCCGCTAGCCCATCCCCTGCCCACGGCCTCGGGCAAGATCGAGATCGTCAACCCGCAGGCCACGGCCCACGGCCTGCCGGCTATTCCCAGCTACGTGGAAGATGGGGCGCGCGATGAGCAGTACCCGTTGCAGTTGATCACACCCCATTCCAAGCTGAGGTCCAACTCGTGCCTGCACGCCAATCCGTGGCTGCAGCGGCTCGAGCCGCACACGGCCTGGATCCACCCGAGTGACGCAGCAGGGCGGGGCATCGTAGAAGACGACCCGGTAGAAGTCCTGAGCCGGTACGGGACGGTACGATTGCCGGCCAAGGTCACCGAACGGATCATGCCGGGCGTGATCTGTATCTACGAGGGGACCTGGTACCGGCCTGGACGTGACGGGATCGATGAAGGCGGGTGTGCCAACGCGCTCACCGGCCACGAGACGACGCCATCTGGCGGGCCGGCGACGCACTCGGGCTGGGTGCAAGTGAGAAGAGCAAAGTGACGGAAGCCATCTTTACGATCGACCTCGCGCGATGCACCGGCTGCCAGGCCTGCAGCATCGCCTGCAAGGACCGCGCCGACCTACCGGACGAGCTGGATTGGCTCCGCGTGGAGGCACACGAGGGCGGTACCTATCCCGAGCCAACGCTCTACTACCGCGTGGTGCACTGCTTTCACTGCGCACGTCCATCGTGTGCAGACGCCTGCCCCACTGGAGCGATCGACAGGGATAGACAGGGATTGGTCCAAATCGACGCCAGCCTATGCAGCGCGTGCGGCGCGTGCGTCGAGGCGTGCCCGTTTGGTGCCATTGTGCTCGAGCCAGAGGGGCTCGCGGGCAAGTGCGATGGCTGCCCGGATGAGACGAGCCAGGGATGGGAGCCGACCTGCGTGCGTGCCTGCCCCACGCGCGCGCTCGGCTACGGCTCGCCTGAACGGGATCTGCCGGGCGGGCGGATCACCGACCCGCAGTTCGACGACCACGGGATCGGGCCTGCTGTGCGCTACTGGCGCCGCGCGCGGTAGACTCCTGCTGGGTTACGTCCTCGCAGCCAGCCCTTCGTGCAGGTATGCCGCCACCTCGTCCGCGGGAATGACCACGCGCTCGTCTTTATCGCGCCACTTGGCCTCGACCCCACCCCTGCTCAGGCTGCGACGGCTCACCGTCAACCGCAGCGGGCACCCGATCAGGTCGGCATCGTTGAACTTGACGCCGGCACTGGGGCCAGCGCGGTCATCGTAGAGCACGTCGATCCCCTCCGCGCCAAGTTCAGCATACAACGCCTCAGCCTGATCCCTCTCTTCGCCCTCGCGCGCCAACGAGACGAGGTGCACCAGGTACGGCGCCACGCTGACCGGCCAACGAATGCCATACTCGTCGTAGTGTTCCTCGACGATGGCCGCGATCAAGCGGTCGACGCCGATCCCGTACGAGCCCATGACGATCGGGTGCTCGTCCCCGTCGGCGTCGAGGTAGGTGATGCCCCGTGCCGCGGTGTAGCGGCTACCCAGCTTGAAGCAGTGCCCCAGCTCGATCCCTCGCTCCACGCGCAAGGCGCCCGCGCAGCGTGGGCAGGCATCCCCGGCGCGGGCCAGGGCAATGTCGGCCACCACGTCCCCACGAAAATCGCGCCCGTACTGCACGCCGGCAAGGTGATACCCTTCGCGGTTGGCACCGGCCACAAAGTGACCGCCCAGCAGCACCGAATCGTCGGCTACCACGACTGCGCCACGGACGCCGATCGGCGAAGCATAGCCGGGCACCGCACCCACGGCGCGGATCTCGTCCTCCTCGGCGGGCCGCAGCGGCACGTCGCCGACCACGTGGCTCAGCTTGACCTCGTTGACCTCCAGATCACCGCGAATCACGGCAAAGACGAGGCGCGGTTCCGGCTCCTCGGTGCGGAGAAAGACCGCCTTCAGGGTCCCTTCTCTAGGCACGCCGAGGTAGCGGGCCACGTCCTCGATCGTCTTGCAGCCCGGCGTCGCGACCTCCCTGGCCTGCCCCGGCCCTTGCGACTGACTGGAGGGACGTTTGTCCAGCTCAGCCCGCTCGGCATTGGCCGCATAGTCGCACGAGGTACAGAGCACGATCGTGTCTTCACCCTCTGCATTGAGCAGGACGAACTCGTGGGAGGCAGAACCGCCCATGATCCCGCTGTCGGCCTCCACGGCGATCGGGTCGAGCGCACACCCCCGAAAGATGTCCCTGTACGCACGCAGCATGGTCGGGTAAAAGGTTTCTAGGTCCTCGACGTCCGCGTGGACGCTGTAGGCATCTTTCATCGTGAACTCGCGCACGCGCACCAGCCCACCACGCGGGCGGCGCTCGTCGCGAAACTTGACCTGGATGTGATAGACCACTGCTGGAAGCTGGCGGTAGGACTCGACCTCGCGCTCCAACAGGTGGGCGATCACCTCTTCGTGCGTCATGGCCAAGACCATGTCGTGTGCTGAGCGATCCTGAAAACGAAGCAGCGTCTCGTCCACCGAGTGCCAGCGGCCGCTGGCCTGCCACACCTCTGCCGGGTGCACCACAGGCATCAGCATCTGTTGTGCGCCGATGGCATCCATCTCCCGGCGCAGGATCGCCTCCACCTTGGCCTTGACCCGGTAGCCCAACGGGAGGTAGCTGTAGATCCCTGCCCCCAGGGAGCGGATCATGCCAGCGCGGAGCAAAAGCTGGTGGCTGACCATCTCGGCGTCGGCGGGCGTCTCGCGCAGCGTACGCCCGAACAGGGCGGACATCCGCATGGCAGTTCCTTTCATCGAACAGGTCAGCGCCGCACGGCTCCCAGTGAACAGAGCCGTGCGGCACAACGGTCAGGCGTAGCGCTCGAAACGCCCGAGCAGGTTGACCGGGACCCGGCCCTCGATGTGCGTGCCCACATTGTCGTGTGTCTCGCCATCGATCAGGCCGCGCTTGTGATAGAGGTCGACCAGGTCACCACGCCGGTACGGGATGGTGACCACGAGGGGTACCATGGCCTCTTCGAGCTCCTCCTCGACCCGGTCAAGCAGCGCAGTGAGCCCCTGCCCGTGTAGCGCCGACACCGGTATGGCATCCACGTACTCGTCGAGCAGCGCCTCTAGGCGCTCGGGATGTGCAAAGCGGTCGATCTTGTTCAGGGCACTGATCATTGGCTTGTCGGCCGCGCCGATCTCTTTCAACGTCTCGTGCACGGCAGCCACCTGCTGGCTTGCGTTAGGGTGCGTCACGTCGATCACGTGCACCAGCAAGTCGGCTTCCATCACCTCCTCCAACGTGGCCCGGAAAGCAGCGATCAGTTGGTGAGGCAGTTTCTGGATGAAACCGACCGTGTCAGTGAACAGGACCCAGTTCCCGCCAGGCAACTGCACGCGGCGCGTCGTCGGGTCGAGCGTGGCAAAGAGCATATTCGCCGTCAGCACGTCCGCACCGGCCAGCACGTTGAGCAAGGTGGACTTGCCGGCGTTGGTATAGCCCACCAGCGAGACCACCGGGATGCCTTCGCGCTGCCGCCGTTGGCGGTAGCGGGCACGATGTGCACGGACCTTTTCCAGTTCTTCCTTGAGCATGGCGATGCGATCGCGGATATTGCGCCGGTCGATCTCAAGCTGCGTCTCGCCGGGACCGCGCAGACCCACACCGCCGCCCATCCCGCCAGCCCGCCCACCGGCCTGGCGCGCCAGGTGCGTCCAGGCCCGGGTCAGGCGCGGCAGGCGGTACTCAAGCTGGGCCAGTTCGACCTGCAGCGCGCCCTCGCGTGTATTGGCGTGCTCGGCAAAGATGTCGAGGATCAGTGCCGTGCGATCGAGCACCTTGATCTCTGCTTCCTCGCCAAAGGCTTCTTCGATCTCGC
>CAZLMZ010000128.1:7926-9597 GCA_964560475.1 uncultured Anaerolineae bacterium | reverse complement strand
CCAGTGCTCGTCCAGGCCATAGTTAGGATGGTCCCACGCGATCAGCTCGCCGAACGACCACTCGCGAGCTGCCAGGTTAGCGCGCATCAACTGGCAGTCTGCGGACGAAAAGCGAAAGGCCCGGTCGACGTGATTGTTGACGATCAAGTCGGGCGCAGCAGCTTCCACCACTGCCAGACATGCGTCGAACCCCACTCCACTCCCCAGCCAGTTCCGGTTGCCGGTACAGTAGTCATCGATCCCGGCCATCGTGAACGAGTCACCGGCAAAGAGGATGCGGTGCCCTCGTCCTTCCAGGAGCAGCCCGCCGTGGTAGAGCGTCTGGCCCGGCAGGTGAAAAGCGGTGATCGTGAACTCGTGCCACGTCCACGTCTCGCGGTGAGCCACGACGCGATCGACAGGGACGCGGACGGGCGAGATGCAGGGCAGGCGCCACGCCAGGGGACGCTCGATCACCTGCGCGACGTGGGTCTCGGCTACCACCGGACAGCCAAACTGCCGGACGAACGCAGGGATCGCGTCGACGTGATCGTCGTGATAGTGGGTTACCCACAACCACTCCAGGGAGCCGATCTCGCCGCGAGACCTCATCGCTTCCAGCTTTTGCACTACCTGCCCTGTCCCGCAGTCGATCGCAAAGGCCGGACCAGCCTCCGAACAGACTACCCACGTCGTGCCCAGATGCTTCAGAAAGTCGGGGACGGGCAGTCCACCGCCAAAAGCGAGTGAACCTGGCAGGCCCTCATACTCTCTGAACAGATCCGGGAAGTAGTGTCGCAGCGCAGCAATCGCCACGTACTGCTCGTAGCAAGCGTCCAGCCGTTCGATGAGCAGCGCAGCCGCCTGCGCCGGGTCAGTTACGACGTTGCCGTGGGAAGGCACCCATGCTCCAGCACCGAGCGCCAGCATCTTGCGCAAGCTCTGCTCGAGCCGTGCCCGATCGCCCATGAACCCGTGATAGTCCCGAGTCTCAAAGCCCTTCTGCAGGCTGTACAAATCCCATACCTGGCCTTCATCGTAGATTGCGTCGCCGCTGAACAGAAAGCGCTGCTCGCCCTGCTCCTCAGGTGTCTTGACCAGGTAGGAGATGCTGCCGTCAGTATGCCCCGGGGTCTCCAGGACAGTGATGCTGCTCCGGCCCCACGCAAAGGTGTCTCCCTCGACGTACCGCTCGTGCACCGGGATCGGCGCTGCCAGCAGCAGGTTAGGCCGGGCATCATAGAGGTGCCAGCGCTGGCCTGGATCGTCCCACAGGCGCTGGACGTCGCAGAACAGCTCTGTCTCGCCGACCGGAACGCCGACTCGCGTCGCTTGCCCGGCGATCTCCTGAAAGCCCGAGGCCTGGTCGCGATGGTGGTGCGTGAACACCACCTTCTCGACGACATCGATCCCCAGGTCCTGGAGCGTGCATCCGACGTCGCCATCGCCGCAGTCAATCAGCAGCGCGCGCCTGTCATCGCGCAGGATCCCGACGTTGATCGCGCCATGATGAACGTACAGATCCCTTGCCAGGCGGGTCCATGGGCTCATATCAGTGCCCTACCAGTTCGTCAGCGAGCCATCGAGCCGATGTAGGTGCGGCAGTTCCTGCATCTGGAAATCCCGTTTCTCTGCAGCCTGGCGGTCGAACTCGATGCCCAACCCCGGGCGAGAGGGTGGCAGCAGCGATCC
>CAZLMZ010000128.1:0-7826 GCA_964560475.1 uncultured Anaerolineae bacterium | reverse complement strand
ACCAGCGGCTCCACCTCACTGCCGTGCCCGACATTGTGCGGGTAGCAGACCACGCTGTCTCGCACCCGGCCTCCCAGCAGCTCGTACACCGGCACGCCGAGGGCCTTACCCTTGATGTCCCACAGCGCGATGTCGATCGCCGATATGGCCGCGGTCAGGATCCGCTGTGCGGGGAAAAAGCCTCCACGAAAGAGCATTTGCCAGACACGCTCAATCTCGAACGGATCGCGATCTACGAGCAGCGGGCGAAAGTGGTCCAGCGCGCCCATTACCGCCAGTTCCCGACCGGTGAGCCCGGCTTCGCCGACGCCATAGATCCCTTCGTCGGTGTCGACGACCACGAACAAGAAGTTCCGCCCCCCGCCCCATACCGGGTATGGCTGAACGTCGGTGATCTTCACATTCCCTCCATCGTAAGTTCAGAAGGCTGAGCCGGCGCTCCCTGCTCTGCCCCTATGGCTTTTTGCCGATCGAAAACGCTTTCCCCAACCGTGAGCCCAGACCATAGTACGCTCCATTGTCGGGCGCAAAGAGGAAGGGCCGGACGCGCTCGATGTCGATCCGGTCGCCGTCTAGTACGTCCTCGTCAGCCTTGATGTCGAGCACTTCCCCGATGAACTGTGTATGCAGGCCGATCTCGATCGTGTGCAAGAGCCTGCATTCGAGCGCAAAGGGGAACTCGCCCACGTAAGGAGCGTCGACCACGTTGCTAGCGACGGGCGTCAGCCCGGTAGCCGCGAACTTGTCCTCGTTTCGCCCGGATACCAGCCCTACATAGTCGGCTTGTTCGACGTAGGCTTCCGAAGGAATACTGAGCGTAAAGGCCTCGCGCGCGACAATGTTCCCATACGTGTACGTCGCCTTGCGCAGCGACACGGCGACACAGGGCGGGCGCGAGCAGCAGATGCCACCCCAGGCGGCAGCCATCATGTTCGGCTTCCCCTCTGCATCGTAGGTGCCCACGATCAACACAGGGGTTGGATAGAGTACCGTCTTGGCACCAATTGAACGCTTCATACTGCACCTCCATTCCGTAGACACGATTTCACAGGCACGATTTGACGAGCACGATGCTGCCTGCTGAGAGGTCGCCGCTGTTTTCGCCGCGGTCGATCAGGAGAGAGCTGACGTCCCCCTCTGGGCAAGCCACGACGTGAACTTCTCTAGATCCCACGTGTTGACGACGTCCTCAGCGGTCGCCCACCCGCGGCGTGCTGTAGCCACGCCGAAAAAGAGGTGGTCAAAATCGCGAACGTCGTGCGCATCCGAGTTGATCGCCAGGCGGACGCCGAGCTGAAGCGCGCGCCGGACATAGCGGTCGGGAAGATCGAGACGATCTGGATGCGCGTTGATCTCGACAATGGTGTCCATCTCGGCGGCTGCCTGCAGCACGGCTTCCATGTCGAGGTCCGCTCCCTCGCGCCGGCCGATCAGCCGGCCCGTCGGATGTGCAATCATGTCTACGTGGGGATTCCGGATGGCTGCCAGCATCCGCTGGGTGGTGCGCTCCCGGCCAGCACGTAATCCCGTATGCAGCGAAGCGACCACGAAATCGAGCTCTGCCAGGACCGGGTCCGGATAGTCCAGCGTGCCATCCGCTCGAATCTCGACCTCAGCTCCCGCCAGCACGGTCAAGTCGGTCGAACGCGCGTTCAGCGCCTCAATCTCGGCGCGCTGTTCGAGCAGCTCTTCCACCGTCTGCCCGCCCGCCACAGCCATACTCTCTGTGTGGTCTGTGATGACAATGTACTGCAGTCCTGCAGCGCGGGCCGCTTCCGCCATCTCCTCCAGAGTCTGGTGCCCGTCAGAACGCGTGGTGTGCATCTGCAGGTCGCCGCGGAGGTCTCCACGCGCCACGAGATGAGGCAGCGTGCCGCTCAACGCAGCCTCGATCTCGCCAGCATCCTCGCGCAGCTCGGGTGGGATCCAGGGCAGCCCGAGCCTTCGGTACACCTCCTCCTCCAACCCGCATAGAACCTCGTCATCCCCTCGCTTGAGCGCATACTCGCTGAGGCTGTAGCCCGCCTGCTTGGCCAGGTGACGCAGGTGAACGTTGTGTGCCTGACTTCCCGTAAAGTGCTGGAGCGCAGTGCCCCACCGCGCTGGCTCGATCGCCCGCAGGTCCACTTGCAGCCCATCTGTCGTGCGTACAGTACTCTTGGTCGGCCCGCTGAGAAGCACCTCAGCAGTGATGGGCAACTGCGCGAACCGCTCGATCGCTGCTGCAGGATCGCTCGCCGCCACCAACAGGTCGATGTCGTGTACCGTGTCACGCATCCGCCGCACGCTGCCCGCTGCAGCCACATCCTCGACGCCCTCCGCTCGGCGCAACGCATCCAGCATAACTTGGACAAGGTACCATGCCCTTCCCAGCGGCACCCTTCCTTCCCAGCGGTGGAGCGCCTCGATCGCCTCGATCAGGTTCGTCTCGGTGCGCGTCCCCATGCGCGATAACTCACGTATACGTCCGGCGCGAGCAGCCTCCTCGAGCTCCTCGATCGTCGTCACGCCGAGCTCCTTCCAGAACCGCGCGGCGCTGCGCGGGCCGACACCCGAGATCCGCAGCATGGCAACGACGCCTGGCGGCACCTCTTGCTGCAGTCGCTCGTAGAACGCCAGCCGCCCCGTGGTCAGCATCTCGACGATCTTTTCCGCCAATACGTCGCCGATCCCGGGGATGTCGGTCAGGGTACCGTCGTGCCAGATATCCGCCACCTCGCGTTCCAGACCCGCGATCGACTCAGCAGCGCGTTCGTATGCGCGCACGCGCCGCGACGGCTCACCCTGGATGGCGAGGATCTCGGCGACCCGGATAAAGATCTCTGCGATCTCGTTGTTCGTCATCATCGGCAGCGCTTGCTCCTCGTTCCCTGCACCTCTCGTATCAGGAGGCTATGTGCCCTCGTCGCTTGCCTGTTCCTCCGTTGTCTCGACATCCGCCAGCAGACCCAGTGTACGCGAGTATGTAGCGACGTGGTCCAGTGCACGCCGAACCAGCGCCTGATTCTCGGCTCGATTGAGCCACAGGTTGGCCCCGCTCGGGTGCGGAAGCGGGATTACCCATCGCTTCTCCCGCCGGTACACTTGGCCCACCACCTCGCGCAGCTTGACCTGGCCCAGGAAGCGCCGCACGGCGAGTGCGCCCACCGCGATGACCAACGCTGGTTGAACCAGCTCCAGCTCCCGGGCGAGAAACGGGCCACAGAGCTGCTGCTCGGAACGCGATGGAGCACGATCCCCTCTGCCACTGGCAGCCTTGCCCGGGTAGCACTTGGTCATGGCTGTCATGTACTGCGTGCTGCGAAAGGCATCCTCTTCCCACCCTGCCTCAGACAGCCAGTCGAAGAGCCTTCGTCCTGCACTGGCGTGGAATGGGCGCTGCGCCTCCACTTCGCTCACCCCCGGCGCCTGGCCAACGAGAACGATCTGGGCAGAGAGCGATCCGGAAAAGATGGCGCCGGGCACCACCGAGTATCCATGTTCCAGGCAGCGACGACAGGCGCGCATCTCGGCATGTAGCTGCGCCAGGGCCAACGCCCCTGCCTGGGAAGCATCCGTCGCTTGTGGTCCCACGCTAGTTCAATCCTTGCAGGTATGCAATGAGCAGCCGCGTGACGTTGACAATGGCGTCGATGTGAGCGATCTCGTAACCGTGCGAGTTGTCACGTGCAAAGCCAAAGCACACGGTTCTATCTGCCAGGCCGAGATCCTTGATTCGGCCCGCGTCGGATCCGGACGCTGCATACAGGCACGCCTGGGCCCCAAAGCCAAGTTCAGCAGCGAGCGCCAGCAAGCGGTCGCATTCGTCCTTGTTGTGATACGCCCGCTCCCGGTACCAGACCACGGGACGCGCATCCAGCGACAGCGGTGTGCCGTGCGCCACGGGTGACGTGTCGAGCGCCACGCACAGCTGAGGTTGGATCAGTTGTGCAGCGCGCACTGCTCCTAGCATACCGACTTCTTCGCCATGGGTGGCGACGAAATACAGGTCCGGACCGGCATCAGGCTGCTGTTCGGAGGCCATCGCGCCGAGCGCGGCTATGATCGCGACCAGGCCCATACGGTCGTCTAGCGCAAAGGAGGCGATGTAGGAACCGAGGCGCTGCATCTGCTTGCGTTCGCGCGCAACCACGGCACGACTGCCGACGTGGATGCCCTTTGCTGCCAGTGCCTCCCGCTCGAGCCCGGTAAAGATCGTCATCAGGTCCCACGTCAGTGGCCGGTCCCGGTCCAGCTCTGGGACAGGGCCGCTCTTGGTGTGCACCGAGCCGACAGAGAGAATGCCTCGAACGAGGCTGCCGTCGTCAGCGATCACGTCCACCGGCCCTTCGCCATACTTCCAGGGACGCGCACCGCCACAGTTCTCCACGCGGAGACGGCCGTTCTCCTCCACGGCCGTGATCGCCATTCCAATCTCATCCTTGTGCGCACAGACCATGATCTTGGTCCCTGGCCCTGGCAGGTGCGCGTAGAGATTGGTTGCCCCATCCTGCCATACCCGCGCGCCGGCCGCCTCGAATTCGCGGCGCACGAGGGCATCAATCTCGCGCTCTTCACCTGCGGGCGAGTGGCATGCGATCAGCTCTGACAGCAGATCGAGCATCTGCTCACGATCCATTGGTTTTTCTCCCCTCTATTGCCGTCGCCCTTGGGCTGCAGTGCGAACCTGCACTGCAGCTCGGCCCGACCGACGGACGAGTTATGCTTCCTTCGCTCGCTGTTCGAGTAGATCGATGTAAGCTACGTCGACCAGGTTCGCTTCCGAGACCTCCAGTTGGTCCATCAGCGACCTGACAACTTCGTACGCTTGTTCGGATGTCTGCCCGGGCGCCAGCACCGCTTCCAGCTCCAGGAAATGCCCCAGGCCATCGACCGAGTCGATGTGGATGCGTGTTTTGCCAGTCATATAGAGCGTACGCTGCTTGCGTACCTCCCCACGCACGCCCAGTGCAGCCGCTAGTAGCTGCTCCAGGACGGCGGGGTCCCGGCTTTTCGACACATAATAGACAGAGGATCGTGGTCCTGTATCGTCTGCTCGCTCATAGTAGACTAGGTAAGCCCGATTGCCCCCCTGCCAACGCAGCTTGAGCCTGCCGCGCGGGACACAAAAAAAGACATCGCGCTGGGAAAGGACCTGAGCTGGCACGTCGCTCAGGGCACGCGCCAGACGATGGGCACGCGCCGGGTCCGTCAGGCGCGCCTTGATCTCGATGTTCTCCGCCATATGGCGTGTCTGTCCTCAATCGTGCAAGCAGCCCACATATGCTCTCGCTACAAGTCTTCTGCCTCGCTCGCATTGCTGAGGCCGGTGACCAGGCGCTATTGTAGCGTTGCAGCAGCATTCCGTCAAGGGCGCGTTTGCCGTTCAACAGAACCGATGCTATACTCGGCGAATCACTGGCAGGCGAGGAGGGACGATGGTCAAGCCAACGACGATAGAGGATATTCGGGTCATCGCCACGCAGCCGGGGCCCCATGGCCGGGCCGCGAAGCTGATCGTGGTCAAGGTCCTTACTTCTGAACCGGGCCTCTTTGGCCTCGGGTGCGCGACCTTTACACAACGCTGGCGGGCGGTCGTGGCGGCGGTCGAGGGTCACCTCAAGCCTTTTCTCATCGGCCGTGACGTCTCCCGAATCGAAGAGATCTACCGCATGTCCATGGTGCACGGCTACTGGCGAAACGGTCCCGTGCTGAACAATGCCATCTCGGGCGTCGATATGGCGCTGTGGGACATTAAGGGTAAGCAGGCAGGCTTGCCCGTCTATCAGCTTCTCGGAGGAAAATGCCGCGAGGGCGCCGCTGTCTATACCCACGCTGGTGGGCATACCCCGGAAGAGGTCGTCGACAGCGTGCGCGGTTTCATGGATCAGGGATATCGTTACGTTCGGGTCCAGATGGGCGGCTACGGCGGCAAGGCGGCCAATATGGTCAAGCCCGAGGGTGCTCCAGATGGCGCCTACTTTGACCCGCGCGACTATATGCGCAACATGCTGCGCATGATGGAGCACGTGCGCGCAGAGCTCGGCTTCGAGGTCGAGCTGCTGCACGACGTGCACGAACGCCTGCAACCAACCGATGCCGTCCAGTTCGCCAAGGATGTCGAGCCCTACAAGCTGTTCTTCCTCGAGGACGCGCTTGCGCCTGAGGATATCAAGTGGTTCGAGCGCATCCGCCAGCAGTGCACGACACCACTGGCGATGGGAGAGCTGTTCAACAACCCACGCGAGTGGCAGCCACTGATCTCGGGACGGCTCATCGATTTCGTGCGCATGCACATCAGCCAGATGGGAGGCATCACGCCCGCGCGCGCCGTTGCCACTTTTGCCAATATGTATGGCGTTCGCACCGCCTGGCACGGTCCCGGCGACGTGTCACCTGTGGGACACGCGGCCAACCTGCATATCGACCTCTGGGCGCCGAACTTTGGGATCCAGGAATGGTGCCGCTTTAGCGAGCTCGTCTACGAGATGTTCCCTGGCACCCCACGGGTGCGCGACGGCTACATGTATCCGAACGACCAACCGGGCCTGGGGATCGACGTCGACGAAAAGCTTGCCGCAGAATATCCCTGCACGGACACCGTCGAGCAGTGGACACAAGCGCGTCTCCCGGACGGCAGCCCAGCACGCCCTTGAGCCCCCTCACTCTGCAATAGGGCCGCACAGGGAAGGGTGCTCTCTGTGCGGTTTCTGTTGAGTGTTGTGTGGGTGTGGCAGATAATAACTATACGAAGCACCTTCCCGGGCACTCGCTAGCTGCTTGTCCGCTGCGGATTGTACACCTCTCCGCCGCCTTCCACATAGGCGCGCAGTACAGAAACGGCCTCCTCTCGGCAGACGTCGCGTATGACCTCGATGCCGCGACGAGCAAGTTCACCTGGCCAGTCCGGCGGCTTGGCCCCTTCGTCGAAGCCAATCTGCCGTGCATCTTCATCCCGTGCGCCACAGACCAGTCGCTTCACACCAGACCATCCTACCGCACCCAGGCACATGGCACACGGCTCTGTGCTCGTGACCAGCTCGCAATCCGGCAGATCCTCAGCGCTCAGGTCGAAATGCCCGAGCACTTGCTGTGCCAGAACCATAGCCACAATCTCGGCGTGGAGAATTGACGAGTTAGCGGGCACGACAATGTTCACGCCGGGAGCGATCAGCGTGTGACGCTTCAGGTCGAATACGGCTGCCCCAAATGGACCGCCCGTCTGCCGGGCGACGTTCTCTCGGGCCAGCGCGATCGCGAGCTCCATCCGCTCCTCGAACGTCGGGTATGGGCGCGTCTGCTCGCCCAGCCGCTCGTCAACCCAGCGAGGCAAACGAAAGGAGAACTCGGGAAAGCTCATCCTCTACTCACCCGATGCCCTCGCGCCCTCTGCTTTCTCAACCCCTGCTTTCTCGAAGGCCAACGAAGCCGAGTTGAGACAGTAGCGCTTGCCAGTTGGGGCAGGCCCGTCATCGAACACGTGGCCCAGGTGGGCATCACAGTCAGCACATCGGACTTCAGTCCTGTGAGTCAGCAGCCGGTAGTCATCCTCATAACGCACTACATCGGGGGCAACTGCAGCCGAGAAACTGGGCCAGCCAGTTCCAGACTCGAACTTGCGCTCAGAGCTGAACAGCTCCGTCCCACAACACACGCAGCGGTAGATGCCCGGCTCCTTATTGTCCCAATACTCACCGGTAAACGCTCTCTCCGTTCCTCCCTGCCGCGCAACGCGGTACTGCTCAGGCGTCAACTGCTCTCGCCACTCTTTGTCCGTCTTTGCTACTTTCATTGCGTCCTCACTCTAGCGTAACCATCGTCTCAGAGGACAACGTATCCCCTGCATT
>CAZLMZ010000127.1:5771-9658 GCA_964560475.1 uncultured Anaerolineae bacterium | reverse complement strand
GTCAAGAAGAGAATGGGCACGCTTGTCATCTCTCTCAGGCGACGACATCCCTCGAACCCATCCACAGAAGGCAGCATCACGTCCAGGATGATCGCATCCGGGTGCTGCTGGTAGGCGGCGCGCAGCCCAGAGGTAACGTCATTTGCCGTGATCACCTCGAACTCTTCCGCCTCGAGCGTAAGCTCGAGGAGAGCCCTTACGTCGGGATCGTCCTCGATAACGAGTATCCGGAGATTCTGCGGCATGGTCTCTAGCTCCGGGCCCAAAGCGAGGCGGCTGTTGCGACCTCGCTGCATCTGGCCAATTGGTACGTTGACGAGTGACTTGATAAGATACTGATACAGGACACTTTCAGTGTAATATGGATAGCACCAATTGTCAAGCGCAGATCCCCGCTATTCCAGGTGGTACTTGGGTGCCATATCTTCCGCCACCCGGGTCCCGCGTTCGCTCAGCTCGCCAAGCACGCCTGTAATCACCCAGAATACGAGAAGCTGCAGCCCCATTACGACCAGCATCGCTGCCCCCAGCAGGTAGAACCACAATCGCTCGATCGGCCACCCACGGAGTGACAGGAACAGGCTCGCCGCTCCCATAAGCGATCCTCCTACGATGGCAACGATACCGACCCAGCCGAAATGCCGCTCCAGCGGTTGCTGAAAGAGCGGCCGCCCGAACAGCCCCTGCCGAACAGGCCGGTGGTGAAACAGCGAGACGAGATGGTTGAACGTAGCCCCAAGTGAAAAGAGCGTGATCCCCGATACAGCACACAGGCCTGACAGGAAGACACTCCCCACCCCCCATGGGCCCAGCCGGGTCACGCCAGAGATCCGGAGCCCGGCGAGAGCAGCCACGATGATCAAGGCAGCCACGATCAACGCCAGACCAATGCCACCCAGCACCCGCACAGGGTTATAGTTGAGCACAGTCCACACGATGGTCTGCAGAAAACGCATGCCGTCTCGCACGACACTCAGCTTCGACCGGCCGACCCGCTCGCGGTAGGGAATGGGTATCTCGCACCAGCGTATCCCCTCGTGCAGTGCACGAGTACTCATGACCGGAGTGAAATTCAGCCCATCCGGCAAGGGATAGAGGAGCGGCAGCGCCTCGCGACGTATGATGCGCATCCCGCTGGAGCTGTCCGTGATCCGGTGTGCACCCAGCAGGCTCACCAGGTTCGCGAATAGCAGGTTACCGATACGTCGCACGAGCGGCATCTCGCTCTCCGCGCCCGCCATGCGAGAGCCTATGACGAGATCAGCACCATCGCGCAGCGCCACTTCGCACAGCTCCGGGAATCGCTCGGGCGGATAGGTGCCGTCTGCATCCAGGAACCCCAACAGGTTCCCGCGTGCCTGGCTAAACCCGGTCTTGAGTGCAGCACCGTAGCCCTGGTTGCCAGCGTGGCGCACGAGGCGTACGTTAGTATAACCAGACGCGATCGCAGCAGTACGGTCGTGCGATCCATCATCCACGACGATCACTTCTAGACCATCCACACCGACGCCCCCAAGTCGAGGTTCGATGGACAGCGCGCGCTCGATGATCTTGGCGATCCCGCCCTCCTCGTTGTAAGCTGGGATCACGACCGAAAGCACGTTCATCTATCCGCCTCCTGCATCCTGCACCACAGCGGTCGCACTACGGAAACGACTCATCTAGGTGGCGAACTATCTTGGCTGGAACGCCCAAGGCCAACGTGCGCGATGGCACATCGCGCGTCACGACGGAGCCTGCCCCGACGACTGCACCTCTGCCGATGCGCACGCCATCCAGGAGTATGGCCCCTGCGCCGATCCACGCGCCGTCTTCTACGACGATGCCTTCAGCAGAGATCCCCTGCTCGATGACGGGCCGTGCCGGATCGTCAAACAGGTGGTTGACGGCCAGCACCTGCACCCGGGGGGCGAGCAGAACCGAATCGCCGATCTTTACTCCCCCCTGCCCTCGGATGAGACAGTACTCTCCCAGGTAGCAGTTGCGTCCGATCCAGATTCCCGAGCTAGGAAGATCGCGAAAGTTATAGACGTGCAGCACCGAGCCGTGCATGACAAAGGTCTCGTCACCGACGAATATCCCTGCCGGACAGGCATGGAGATAGCAATGGCTGTCCAGGTACACATTCCGCCCCAGGTGGACATTGGCCGGTTGGGCCAGACGAACGTGGTCCTCGATGACCGGCCATCCACGGCTCTGTAGGATGAGGCGGTAAGCGAGGCCACGCAGACCAACGCCCACCAATCCCGGCAGGCCGCTCAAGCCAAGATACAGCACCTGCTCTATCAAGTACCGCCCGAGGCCGGTCGACTGCGCATCCAGGTAGTATCTTAGCCGGCCACGCCGTGCAGCAACGGCCGCCGCATCCAGCTCCTCCGACACTGCACGGCGCATCAATGCCTACCCCCTCGTGCTGACCATCGACATCGCCGCACCACCTAATGGGCGAACCCGAGTAACCAGAGCAAGGTTTGCCAACCAATATCCACGAACGAGCGGAGCGCCTGCAGGCTGTTCGCGCTGCTTAAGTAGGTCAGGATCGGGCCCGGGCGCATGGCCCATTCGCGAAACGCGCGGCGCTGCCAGTACTCGAGCCGCTGTGCAGAGAGCTCCGGGTAGTCCAGCACCGTCGAGCGGTCCATGTCGACCTCTTCCCACTGCGTGCCTGGGTGAAACCACCCGTTTTGGACCACCTCAAAGAAAAAGGGCGTGCCCGGGTGAGGAGCAGCAACGTGAAACAGGGCCACGTCCAAGGGCAGCTCCTTGGCGTATGCGATCGTGTCCCGGATCGAGTCCTCTGTCTCGCCGGGTAGCCCGACGATGAAATAGCCCCAGTTCCGGATCCCGGCCTGCTTGCTCCAGCGCAGCGCCTGCCTGACCTGTTCCAGCCGTGTGCCCTTGTGTGCCCGCCTCAGGATCTCCTCATTGCCCGACTCTATACCCCAGGAGATCATCCAGCAGCCGGCCTGGGCCATTGCTTTCAGCATCTCCTCGTCCACGAAATCCACGCGGCTGTTGCACGTCCACTTGATCTGCATCTCCGACTCGGTCAGCAGCCGGCACAATTCCATCACCTGCTCCCGGCTGACCGTGAACAGGTCGGTGTACATGTGAACGTTTCGCAGACCGAGATCATAGAGCAACCGGATCTCCTGCATGATGCTCTGTGGCGACCGCAGGCGAACGGAACGCCCATAGGTCACGTGCTTGATGCAGAACCTGCATCCTGCCGGGCACCCTCGACTGGTGACGATAAATGAGTAGGGTCCCTTGAGCATCGGAATGCGATACCTGTCCAGGGGCAGCATGTCGTGCCTCGGGAACGGCAGCGCATCCAGATCCGGGATCAGCGGCCTGTCTACGTTGATCTCGATCTCCCCCTTCCGCCGCCACACGAGGCCCTTGACGCGAGACAGGTCGTCTGCTGGGCGATCCACGTCCGTCGACCGGGGCGTCCACTCGGGGTCTGCGTCCTGAAACAGCGCGGTGACCGCTGAATCGCTCGGCACGCGTCCTTCCAGGGTGTCGATCAGTTCCCGCAGGGTGAGTTCTGGCTCGCCACGGACGACGAAATCGAGAGCTGGAAAGGCCTCCATGGTCCGCCCTGGGATGGGCGTGACGTGTGTGCCAAACGCGATGGTCTTGGCCCCAATGCTCCTGGCCAGAAACGCGCCGTACATGTCGTTGGACAGTGTCGGCGCCGTCACCTGCGTCACATAGTAGCGAGGCTGCTTGCGCCGCAGCAGGGCAGTGAACTCTTTCCACGTCATGCGCGTGGCGATCGCATCTACGATCTCGACTGAATAGTCCGGCATCAGCAGAGCTGCGAATTGCGCGAGCGAGCACTGCGGCCACACCATGTTCTCGCGGGAGCGCCGCCCCACGCG
>CAZLMZ010000127.1:0-5671 GCA_964560475.1 uncultured Anaerolineae bacterium | reverse complement strand
AGATGAAAGCCATCATGGTTATGTTCGATTCGCTCAACCGCCATATGCTCCCACCGTATGGCTGCGAGTGGGTGCACGCACCCAATTTCGAGCGGCTCGCACGGCACACGGTCACCTTTGAGAACTGCTACGTGGGCAGTATGCCGTGCATGCCGGCCCGCCGTGAGCTGCACACCGGGCGATACAACTTTCTCCATCGGAGCTGGGGCCCACTCGAGCCCTTTGACGACTCGATGCCCGAGCTCCTCGGGACGAATGGCGTGCACAGCCACCTGGTCAGCGACCACGGTCACTACTGGGAGGATGGCGGCTGCACCTATCACACCCGCTATAGCACCTGGGAGATCTCGCGTGGGCAGGAAGGCGATCCGTGGAAGGGCGACGTCGCGGACCCTCCCATCCCTCCATCCGTCGGCGACCGCTCAGGCCGCATGTGGCGCCAGGACTGGGTGAATCGGCGATATATGCAGCGCGAAGAGGATCAACCGCAGGCCAAGACCTTTGCCCAGGGGCTTGCCTTCATCCATACGAACCATGCCGAGGACAACTGGTTCCTGCACATCGAGACCTTTGACCCGCACGAGCCCTTCTATACGCAGGAGCACTACAAGGCACTCTACCCGCACCGGTACGAGGGCCCCCACTTCGACTGGCCCCCCTACAGGCCGGTCCGCGAGAGCCAGGAGCAGGTCGAACACGTGCGGTCCGAATACGCAGCGCTCGTGTCTATGTGCGACCACTACCTCGGGCAAGTCCTGGATCTGATGGACCAATATAGCCTGTGGGACGATACGATGCTGATCGTCAACACCGACCACGGCTTTTTGCTGGGAGAACACGACTGGTGGGCCAAGTGCGTCCAGCCCTTCTACAACGAGGTGGCGCACGCGCCACTGTTCATCTGGGACCCGCGTCTTGGGCGCAGAGGGGAGCGTCGTACTGCGTTGGTACAGACCATCGACCTTCCGGCTACGCTGCTCGAGTATTTCGGCCAGGATCTTCCCGCGGACATGCAGGGCGTGCCACTGCGTGAGGCCGTTGCCAGCGATCGTCCCGTCCGGGAAGCGGCCTTGTACGGCCTCCACGGTGGCCACGTGAACGTCACCGACGGGCACTATGTATATATGCGGGGGCCGGGCAGTTCCGCCAACCAGCCACTCTACGAGTATACGCTCATGCCCACGCACATGCGCGCCCGGTTCAGCACTGCAGAGCTGCAAGACCTCGAGCTCGCCGCCCCGTTCCCGTTCACCAAGGGCTGCCGAACGCTCAGGATCCCGGCACGGGATGGAAGCTGGCGCGATGCATACCAGTTCGGGACGCTGCTCTTTGACACTCAAGCAGACCCCGTCCAGGAGCATCCACTCGATGCCCCGGAAGTCGAGCGTCGCATGATCGACCTCCTCGTCGGGCTGATGCGAGCGAACGACGCGCCGCAGGAGCAGTTCGCCCGTCTCGGCCTGATCGCTGGCTAGCAGCGCTCTATGCGGTACGCGCCCTGGGCAGTGCAGCCTGCGCGTCCGCTCGCTACACGATGCAGGACTACACCCATCGACGTCCAGACTTTACCACACAGAGAGGAGCCGGCAATGAAGATCACCGACGTACAAGCTTGCGTCATCGGACGCCCCGCGCTGCACAGCGGCGGCAGTGTGTGGACCTTTGTACGCGTGTACACCGACGAGGGCCTGGTGGGCACGGGCGAGTGCAGCTCGGCAGGTCCGTTTACCTCTGGCTTTGCGACCAAGGAAGCCATACTCGCCATGAAGCCTTTCCTGTTGGGCAAAAACCCGCTCGATACGGGGCCGCTCTACGAGGCCCTCCGTCGCCGCGGGCGCTACGGTGGCACCTCCACCGCCCCCCTCATCTTTGCCATTACGGGCATCGAGACGGCGCTCTACGACATCGCTGGCAAGGCGCTCGGCGTGCCGGTCCATCGTCTCCTCGGCGGCAAGTTCCGCGATCGCGTTCGCCTTTATGCGGACTGCCACGCAGGTGAATCGAACGATCCCCATGCCTATGCCGAAAAGGCACAGCAGGTCATCGATGAGGGCTACAGCGCAGTCAAGTTCGACGTCGACCATACAGGCGTGGGCCAGCTGGACCCCCACAACTGGACGGTCGGCGCAAGAGAGATGAACCACATCGTGCACCTCGTGCAGGCCATTCGCGAAGCCATCGGCTACGACATAGACCTAGCGATCGACTGCCACGGCCAGTTCGACCTGCCATCTGCCATCACGCTCGCCAGGGCGGTCGAGGATCTGCGCCTCATGTGGCTGGAGGAGCCGGTACCCGCCGAAAACATGGACGCCCTCGCCCAGGTACGTGCGGCGACGAGCACCGTGATCTGCACCGGCGAGAACCAGTACACCCGGTTCGAATTCCTCTCTCTGCTGCAGCGGCAGGCCACAGACGTGATCATGCCCGACCTGGCCAAAGCAGGCGGGATCATGGAGAGCAAGCGGATCGCCGACCTCGCCGATGCCTTCTATGTGCCCGTGGCCCCGCACAATGTCTCTTCCCCTCTCGGCATGATGGCCGCCTGCCACGTCATGTCCGCTATCCCCAACTTCCTGGTCCTCGAATACCACGCGCGAGACGTTCCCTGGTGGGAAGATCTGTGCACGGGAGTCAAGCCATTCGTCTCCGACGGATGGATGACCGTTCCCGACAGGCCTGGAATTGGCGTCGAGCTCGACGACCAGGTGGCACGGTCGCTCCTATGGCAGGGCGATTCCTACTTTGATTGAGCGTGGGCTGGCCCAACGGGATCCCAACCTAACCTAACGCAACCCAGCCTTTCGTGCCGCCAAAGCATGCTATCATAAAGATGCTTGGCGGCACATTCTGTTTTGCTGGCCCTTCAACTGACCGGTCTCGCCCCTTGGAGTGAGGCACGGTTCTCATATTGCCCTCCAGACGACAACGTGGCCCGGCGTCCAGATACCGGGCGGCGTCGCTTGACGAATGCGGGGAGGCCTAGTATACTGGATTAGTGGTCTAACCACCTTACCGCAAACTAGTCACAGAGTCGGTTTATGGACGGAATGTTTGACTTTGCACCCAAGCGCGAGAGCCTGCACAAGCAAGTCGCCGATCAGTTGCAGGAACTGATCGTCGCCGAGTCCCTTCTCCCAGGCGAGAAACTGCCGGGTGAACGGGAACTCGCCGAGAGGATGGGTGTCAGCCGGACCGTGATCCGCGAGGCCATTCGTGTCCTCAGCGATCGGGGCCTCGTTCGTGTCAAATCCGGCTGTGGGACCTACGTGCAAGAGTTCAGCCACAAAGATGCGGCGGCCTCTATCGAGCTGTTCCTGAAGCTCAAGCACGACGCTCGCACCTTCCGGGACGTGTACGAGGTCCGCCGCATGATCGAGGCCGAGGCAGCCGGGTTGGCCGCGCAGCGAGCCATGCACGAGGACTATCGAGCTATGGAACGCGCCATCGCCGGGATGGAAGCGAACGTGGACGACCCGGAAACATATACGCGCCAGGACGTGGCGTTCCACTCGGCAGTCGTCGCAGCGACGCACAATGACCTGCTCATCGTACTATCAAAGCCGATCTCGGATCTGTTGACGGAAATGGTGCGCGTCTCGCTTTTCATCCCTCATGCTGCCGAGCATGGACTCGTCTACCACCGGCGGATCCTAAGAGCGATCCGGAGCGGCGACGCAGAGCAGGCCCGGCAGGCAATGCTGGAGCACATCGTGTACGCGCACGAGTTGGTCGAGCGTACACGCGCGAACGACATTGACAAGGAGATGTGAGTATGGAATACCGGAGACTAGGAGACGCTGGCACCAAGGTTAGCAAACCGGAAGTCATCGATCGTATCGACGAGATCTTCCCACGATAGCCAGGACCGGAGAACAGGTACCTGGCATCACGAGAAAGCGAGGCAAAGGTGGAAAAGCGAAGGCTGGGCAACACTGGCGAGATGCTGTCCGTCGTAGGATTCGGCGGCATCGTGGTCATGAATGTCACACCGGAAGAAGCAAGCCAGTACGTAACGGCTGCTGTTGAAGAACGGGGCGTGAACTACTTTGACGTCGCACCCACATACGGCAATGCAGAAGAACGCCTGGGGCCTGCGCTCGAGCCCTATCGGGACGACGTTTTTCTCGCCTGCAAGACGGGCAAGCGAACTGCCGAGGAGGCAGAAGCAGAGCTGCACCAATCGCTCGATAGGCTGCGCACGGACCACTTTGATTTGTATCAGCTCCACGCGGTCAAGACGGACGAGGATGTGGAGACCATCCTGGGCCCGTCGGGGGCACTGGAGACCTTTGTCAAGGCGCGAGACCAGGGTCTGGTCCGTTACCTGGGTTTCTCTGCTCACTCGGAAGAGGCGGCACTGGCCCTGATCGATGCCTTTGACTTTGACACGATCCTGTTTCCGATCAACTGGGTCTGCTGGCTGAAAGCCGGCTTTGGACCGCGCGTCATCGAGGCGGCCAGTGCAAAGGACATGGGCATCCTGGCACTCAAAACGCTGGCCAAGCGCCGCTGGGAAGAGGGAGAACAACGTCGCTGGAGCAAGACCTGGTATTCCCCCGTAGACACGTTCGAAGAAGCGCGAGATGCCTTCCGCTTTACCTTCTCGCGACCGGTCACCGCCGGCCCCAGCCCTGGGCACTTTGAGTTGTTCAACTGGATGTGCGACGCAGCAGATCAGCTCGTGCCACTCACGTCCGAACTCGAGCTGGAGCTTGCCGAGAAGGCAGAGGGTCTCGAGCCCATCTTTCCACAGGACTAGCGTCCTTCAGACGCCGGCCCGGCAAAGGAGCTCTATGAACAAGATCTTGCTCGGATATGAGCCTGCCAATGTTCCACCGGGGACGCTCGAGCGGGTCGAGGATCTGGCCCCGCATTTGGAGATCCTGGTCACCGAGGATCAGTCCGAGATCGAGGCGGCGCTCGGGGACATCGAAATAGCCGCACGCCGTTTTCCACACGACCTGATCGTGAGCGCACCCAGGCTGCGCTGGGTTCAGCAGTGGGGCGCAGGCGCCGATTGGTTGTTGCGCTATCCAGAGGCCAGGGATCGGGATTTCATATTGACCAACGCCTCCGGCGTCCATGCCATCCCGATCACCGAGCACATCCTGGCCTTCATGCTGAGCTTTGCACGCCAACTGCACCACGCTGTCAGAGCACAGCAGCGCCAGGAATGGGATCGCCCCCAACGAGCCGGGTTCTCATCACGGGAGCCGATCTTTGAACTGTGTGACAGGACGCTGCTCCTGATCGGCGTTGGCGCGATCGGGCAGCGTACAGCGCAGGCCGCGTCTGCCCTCGGCATGAATATACTCGGCGTCCGCCGCACTCCTGAGCGCGCTGTCCCTGGCGTGGAGGCAATGTATGGACCCGAACAGTTACTGAGTGTGCTGCCCGAGGCCGATTTCGTCGTCCTCACCGTGCCGCTCACGCCGGAGACGAGAGGGATGATCGGCGAGCCGGAACTGCGGGCCATGAAACCGGAAGCTTACCTGCTCAACATCGGGCGCGGGGGCACCATACAGGAAGAGATCCTCGTTCGAGCGCTGCAAGAAGGCTGGATCGCAGGCGCTGGACTAGACGTGTTCGAGAGCGAACCGCTTCCCTCGTATTCGCCGTTGTGGCAGATGAACAACGTGATCATCACTCCCCACTATGCCGGCCTCAC
>CAZLMZ010000126.1:0-9694 GCA_964560475.1 uncultured Anaerolineae bacterium | reverse complement strand
CGGATGCACCAACTATATCATATCTATTTCTTAGTGTCAAGTCTTGCATAGCGAAGCGAGCGAACAAGGGTGGAGGGGTGCCCTTACGGTCTACAGGTTGGCACGTTATCTACCGCGATGGCGCTAACAGGGAGAGTATCGCCACAGTGACCAACTGCATCAGCGGGATGAGAATGGTCCCTGCCACGAGCCAGTACCCCCAAGCGGGATCTGCGCCCTGCGCTGCATGCAACCGGCGTGACGCGATTCGCATCCCCAGAGCAGTAGTCACAGCAAAGACCGGCGTGACCATGCAGGACAGGGCGCCAGGCCCGATGAGGAGGTCGCCCAGGGTGTGCCTCATCAACAGGAAGCCTGCCGCATGTAGCACGATCAGGGCTGGCCAAAAGAGGACGATCAGCCGCCGGTCAGGTCGTCTCCATGCCAGCAGGAGCATGTATGCCGCCAGTGGCCCAGTCACGATAGGGTAGAGCAAGGCGATCCCATAGTAGGCGGCTGTGGCCACGAGTTCGTCCATTCGGTGCTTCCCCCACGCTAATCTCCGCGCTGGCGTCTGGTGCCAAGCACTACGAAGATGCCGTTGGTTTATCGCGAATGTATCGTCGCGAGGAGCGCAGCGACAGGGATCGCGCTCGCTAGGGCTCACGGTCGTCTCTACGCGTGGGATGCCGCCATTGCCTCGATCGCGGCCTGGTCGGGAAGGACACCGATCTGGAGGTGGGTCGAGACACGCTCTCCAGGAGCCAGGAACTGCAGCACACCTTGCTGCCGGTCGTGGGCGCGACCTTGCACCCAGCAGTTGGCGGGCTCGAGCCCAACCACGTAGGTACCCTCGCCCATCATCTTCCACTGCACGAGGTGCGGCAGTTCGGCCATCCGGAAGCGAACGTAGGCGCCAAAGTGGAGCGCCGGGTTGACCAGGGCTACCAGCGCATAGCCTGCCTCGTCTGCATGGGGATGGTGATAGAAGACCTGTTCAGCGTAGCCGGGCGTCGGCGGCTGAAAGCGCGTGTGCTGCGTAAAGCCGGCCGCCGCCACTTCATCGCGCGGCACGCTGTGCACGGCGTCGAGCCACAGCTCTGTCTCGGCGCTCACCACCGGATAGCCAAAGTTGCAGTGATAGAGGATCTGGAAGGGCGCGTCCTCGGTGCCAGCATTGGCGATCGTGTCGACGATCGAGAGCACATCGCTGCCGAGGGTGGTGCTGATCCGGCGCCGCAGCACCAGGTTGGCGCTAAAGACCTTGTAGTGGCGCACCTCGCCCTCGACCCACATCTCGTATTCGTCCCCTCGCCAGTCACCGCCACACGAGATCAGCTCGGCAGGAATATGCGACAGCCGCCCATGCAAGCTCAGCTCCTCACCGGCATCGGTACACGGCAGGCCGACGTTGTCCAGCCCGCAGCCGACCATCAGGCCGCCGGCAAAGGAGCGCAGCCAGCCCAGGCCGATCGGGTCATAGTAGGCCGGGTGCACCGCCCCAACGGGCGAGCGCCAAGCCAGGGGGCGGCCTCCCCACTCGGCTGGGCCGATGTCCATGCCGCGGTCGATGAGCACGGCAAAGCGCAAGCCGCTTCCGGTATAGAAATCGGCGGTACGCACGCCGCGCTGCGGCCCGTTTTCCATGGTCTTGAGCTCTACGCCGCCAACCTGGCTGACGTCGCCCACGTAACGCAGCAGTTCCCACCTCGTATACTGCTGGCCAAAGAGCGTTACCATCGCTGCCTCCTGGATGAGCCGTGCACTCCCTTCTCATAGACCAACCAACGTCCATTATAAGCCTGCGAGGGAAAGCCGCAAATCGAGCCGCAAGGCGGTCGCTCGTGCTTCCGTTACCGAAGCGCCGGTTCTAGAGCTCGCGCCCAGTGTCACGTGGCACACGTGGCTTGCAACGCGAAATCGCGGTGCTCCTGGCCTCCGTTATGTCGATCTTTCGCAGAAACGGATTCCGTTGTATAATGATCATGTCTTGATCACTACGATCAACCGGGGGGGAACAGATGCAGGGTGCACGTTCGATCAGCGCACTGGGCGTGATCATTGGCTTTGCCGTGGCCGGGGCGGTTGCCATACTGACCTGGCTCTACCTGCGGCGGCGGGCACAGCGGCGCGAAGAGGCGGCCAAGGCCGCCGGAGGGCGGCCATCGTCGGCTTCGACCGAGGCCAACTGGCCCGCCTGGGAGACCAGCATCCGCAACGCGCTGCTGCAGCACGGCTGGGTCGACGAGTACTTTCTCTCCTCCTCTATCCCCCAGGCACTGTGGGTCCCGGCGATGCGCCGCTACGTCGAGGAACACAGCGACGACGCGCTGCTCTTTCACGACATGCCGCCGCGCATCGAGCTTGCCAACCGCCGCCGCATGAAGACCTTCCTACACAGTTGGAAGTCGGCGTGGGAGCTGATCGAGTCGGAAGAGAATTTCCACGACATTGTCTCTGACATCGCGGACGAGCTGTGCAGCGTACTGGGCTTTGTCCAAGTGCCGGAAAAGGAGCGGATCTACCGCCACCTGCACGGTTTCGTCGTCCGCGCCCCTGCCCTTCGCCTGAAGGTCCCGCCACGCTTCCCGATCATCTTTGTCCGGCGCCGCGAGGGCTCTCCCGAGGACCTGACCGACCTGCGAAACCTGATGAGCATCCTAGAGATGACCAGCTACTTTGCGCTGATCATCGACCTCAACGACTTTGCCGATCACCTCGACCAGCGCAAGAACCTCAAGAACCTGGTGCGCGACACGATCCACGATTTCATCGTCCTCGACGGCAACGATCTGCGGCAGATCCTGATCGCACGTGACCCCGGCAAGCGCCTGGTAGAGATCATCCTGCAGCAGGTCGATCTGACCGTCGTCTCGCCTTACGTCACCTCTGGCCCGGTGCCAGAGAATATGTTCTTTGGCCGCGAGCACGAGCTCAAGACGATCACGCGCAAGATCGGCGATACCAGTTTCGCCCTCGTCGGCGGGCGCAAGATCGGCAAGACGTCGACCCTGGTCAAGGTCTACCGCCTGCTGTGCGAAAACGGCGGGCCAGAGCGGACCTTTTACCTCGACTGCCAGTCGGTGACCAGCACGGAGGCCTTTTTCGAGGCAGCGAACGCGCTGTGGAAGCTCGATCCGCCGATCGATTCACCAGAGGCGCTGCGGCGCTACCTGGTAGGAAAGGACGATGGATCGCACGCCCAGCCGGTGGCGGTGCTCCTGGACGAGGTCGACGGGCTGATCAACTATGACGTGGAGCACGATCACAACCTGTTCAAGGTGCTGCGCGCGCTGTCGCAGCAGCGCCGCTGCCGCTTTGTCTTTTGCGGAGAGCGGGTCCTGCACGCCCAGCTACACGCGGCGGACTCGCCGTTGTTTAACTTCTGCGACGTGATCCACCTCGGCTACCTGAAAGAGACCGCCGCACAGCGCATCATCCGCGAGCCGATGCAGACCATGGGCATCGCCATCCAGAACCCGGAGGAGGTCGTCGCCGGGATCATCCACCTCTCCTCCTGCCATCCGAACCTGGTACAGTACCTGTGCCAGCAGTTGATCCTGGAAGCCAACAACCGACATTCGCGCCAGATCACGCCTGCTGACCTGAACCGGGTCCGGCACTCGAGCAGCTTTCACGAGTACTACCTGGAGGTGACGTGGGGTAACACGACCCCGTTGGAGCGCGCGATCACGCTGCTGATCGCCGACCGCGAAGAGGTCTCTTTCAGCGAGATCCAAGAGACCGTGACCGGACAGGGCTTTGAGGTGAGCCAGGAGCAGGTGGCCGAAGCCGTGTCCGGCCTACGGTTGAACAGCATCCTGCTCAAAGAGGGGCAGCAGTATCGCTTCTCCAGCGCTGTCTTTGCCGATGTAGTGCGCGAAAGCCAGGAGATCGAGATCTTGCTCAACGCCTTGAGAACAGAGATGGAAGCGCACGCCGAGAGAGCACTGCCAGAGGGGGTGCGACCGGAGGGAGGGCAGCCTGAGCGTACGCGTCCTGTGCGAGCGCAACACGAGCGAGCGCAACCCGAGAGGACATGAGGCGAGAGACCGGATAGGAGGTCGTGCCCGTGAACCCGCTGTTCAAGACCACTGGCCCGCTGGATTTTGACCTGGACCGCGCGATCTATGTCGAACGCCCGGAACGGCAGGATATCTTTCGCGAGATACGCAAGCCTTTCGTCGAGCGGTACGTGGCCTTGCTCGCCTCGCGCCAGATGGGCAAGACTACGCTGTTGTACCGCATCTACCGCGAGGTCAAGCGTGCGGGCGATCCGGTGGCCTTTCTCGACCTCTCTGCCTACCGGATCGACAGCGTGGGCCAGAGCTATGCACACGCCGCGCTCAAGATCTGGGAAGAGCTATCTGGCTGGCTGCCCAGCGCAGGCCGGCTGCGCGTCCTGGCAGGTGCGGTGGATGGCGCGATCCGCTTTCGCGAGTTCCTGCTCGACCTGGCGCGCACGTGCCGCGGGACGCGGATCGTTATCCTCCTGGACGAGGTAGGCTCCTATATCTCGAACATGGGGTTCTTTGAGACGCTGCGCAGCATCTCTTCCAGCGGCGTGCACGATTCGGAACAGGCCTTCAAAAAGTTCTTGTTCGTCTTTTCCGGCGCGGTCGACCTGCACGATCTGACCACAGGACGAAATTCACCCCTGGCCAACGTCTGCAAACCGGTCTATCTAAACGATTTCGACCTGCTGGGCACCGAGTACCTGGTCAGCAACCTGGGTCAGTTCGCGCCGCTCGAACCTGACCTTGCCGAGTACATTCACAGCCAGACCTATGGGCACCCCTACCTGACGCAGCGCATCTGCGCGCAGATCGAGTCCGACCAACTGGCGCGCAAGCGGACGATGCGGCGCATCGCGCTGCAAGACGTGGACCGCTCGCTCGACCGCATGTACGAGGAAGACGAGAACATCCGCTACGTGATCCTGCAGTTGGAGCGATACACGCAGGCACGCGAGCTGCTGCGTCGCATGATGGTCGAGGGATTGAAAGTACCGTTCAGCATCATCGACTCACGCGTGGCGCGCCTGTTCGTGATCGGAGCCGTCCGCCGCGAGAAATTCGTCGAGACGGTCGACGGCATCGAGCGCGAGCGCTCGCGTTGTGCGGTGCGCAACCCGATCTACGAACGCGTCCTGCGCCAGCATTTCGAGCGGCTGAGAGATTCGGAGCAGGCTGCCGAAGGGTTCAAGATCGCCCAGCCCGCTGTGCCACCCCTGCCCAGCCCGGTCGACGCGCGCAACTATCTCGACTTTCACCTGCACGTCCAGCCCCGCCCGGCACGGAGTGAGACCTACCCGGTCACGGTTGACTCGTGGAGTGGGACGGGTGCCGGGCGCGCAGCGCTGGATGTGCAGGCACCAGAAATCAAGGGGATCGTCGAGCGGCTGGAGAGCAACCAGATCCAGCGCGACGACCTGATCAAGCTCGGTACCGCGCTGTGGCACGCCTTGTTCTCCTCCCAGGACATCGAGCGTCGTTACGTGGCCTGCCAGGCCGAAGCGGGTACGGAAAAAGGGATCCGCTTCAAGCTTAGCGTCGAGGCACCCGAGCTGGCGCAGGTGCCGTGGGAGTACCTGTACGACCCCGACTCGCAGACCTTTCCGGCGCTCTCGCCGCGCACACCGATCACGCGCTACACCAACCCGCGCCAGCAGGAACCGCCTGCCCTGGCTTTCGAACCGCCGCTGCGCATCCTGCTGGTCAACGCCCAGCCAGCGGGCCAGCCGCAGCTCGACGTCGACACCGAGCGCGCGCAGATCGTGAGCGCGATGGACGTCCTGCAGGCGACGGGCAAGGTCCAGATCGAGGTGCTGCAGCATGCCACGGTGCGCTCTTTGCAGGCCATGCTGCGCCGTCCCTTTCACGTGCTGCACTATATCGGGCACGGCGCCTATGACCGGGATTCGGGCAACAGCATGCTGGTCCTGGAGGATGAGGACGGGGATACGCACGCCGTCTCGGCGGCACAGCTCCAGTATCTGCTGCGCGACACGACCGTGCGCCTGACCGTCCTCAACGCGTGTATGACCGCGCGCGGCGCCGCTGGGCGCAGCATCGCCAGCGAGCTCATGTGCGCCGGCCTCTCCGCGACGTTGGCCATGCAGTTTGCGATCTCGGAGATCAGTGCTACAATCTTTGCGGGCGAGTTCTACCGCACACTGGCCGACGGATGGCCGGTCGACGCCGCCGTCGCCGAGGGGCGCAAGGCGGTCATGTTTGCGACCGACCTGCACGCGATGGATTGGGGCATTCCCGCCCTCTTTATGCGCGCTCAGGACGGTATTCTCTTTCGCCGCAAGCACTAGCCCTGGCGACAATCGCAGCGCGATCGCACAGCCTACGTGCCGGACGACTTGCCCATCGACAGCAGAGACGAGCACAGTCCGACGAGGAGGCTGCACATGGCCAAGATCAAGCGCATTGGGGTGTTGACGAGCGGTGGCGATGGCCCCGGTCTGAACCCTTGCATCCGTTCCGTGACCCGGACCGCGATCGGCAAAGGGATCGAGGTTATGGGCATCCGGCGGGGCTACACCGGTTTGATCAGCGGCGAACTAGAGCCGTTCGATGCGCGCTCGGTGGGCGGCATCCTTGGGCAAGGAGGGACCATTCTCGGCACGACGCGCTTGCCCGAATTCCCCGAGACCAAGTACCAGCGCCAGGCGATCCGCGTCCTCAACCAGCACTCGGTCGACGGCCTGGTGGTGATCGGGGGCAACGGATCGCTGACCGGCGCGCTGGCGCTGCACAAGCTGGGCTACCCCGCGATCGGCGTCCCGGCTACGATCGACAATGACGTGAACGGCACCGATATCGCCGTTGGAGTGGACACGGCACTGAACACGGTGCTCGACGCGATCGACAAGATCAAGGACACGGCCTCCTCGCACCAGCGCGCCTTCCTGATCGAGGTCATGGGTCGCGACTGTGGTTACCTGGCGCTGATGAGCGGGATCGCCGGTGGGGCGGAGATGATCCTGGTACCCGAGATCCCGACACCAACGGAAGAGGTGGCGGAGGTCTTGACCGATGCCTACATGCGTGGCAAGTCGCACGGGATCGTCATCGTTGCCGAAGGCTACAAACCCGGCACGCAGGCGTTGCTCGAGTACCTGTCGGCACACAAGGAAGAACTCGGATTCAGCATGCGCGTGACGGTGCTCGGGCACGTTCAGCGCGGGGGGCGGCCCTCGGCCTACGATCGCATCCTGGCCACCCGGCTGGGCGCCGGAGCCGTCGAGGGGCTGCTCGACGGCAAGAGCGGCACCATGGCCGGCATGCTGAACAACGAAGTAGCTTATACGCCGCTCGAAGAAGCGGTGTCCAAGCTGCGCCCGATCGACGAGCGGCTCTATACGCTGGCGCATATGATGGAAGTGTAGCGTCCAGGAACGCCCTAGATCAAGAGCGCTCCCTCGTGCTGCAGTAGCCATTCCTTGCGCCACAGCCCGCCCCCATAGCCCACCAGGTCGCCGTGACTGCCGATCACGCGGTGGCAGGGAACGATGATCGAGATCGGGTTCTGTCCGGCGGCGGCACCGACGGCACGCACGGCACGCGGCTTGTCGAGCGTGCGCGCGACCTCGCTGTACGACTGGGTCTGGCCATAGGGGATCGCCAATATCTGCTCCCAGACACTGTGCTGGAACTCGGTGCCGGCCAAGGCGATCGGCAGGTCGAAGGTGTATCGCGCCCCGCGAAAATAGTCTGCGAGCTGTTCGATCGCGCGGTCGACGAGCGGATTCCCCATCACCCCGTACTGGCGCATCGCTCCTAGGCGCAGCGACGTGATCGCCTCGTCGCTGCCACAAATCTCGATCAGGCCGATCGGCGAAGCGTAATAGCCGACCGCGATCTCGCCCCCTCGGATGAACGCGTCCTGGTCTACCAGCATGACCTCCATGGGTGAGCCCCACTCCTTTCCATCTGCCCGGGCAGACCGTCCGGCAAGGCAGGAACAGAGCCAACGTCTTAACGGCTCATTTTCATCATAAATGTCATGCTGCATTCTGTCAAGTCTGGTAACCTATCCTTGCGCAGGTTGCAGTTACCTTCGCAAGGATGAGCTATCGAGATGCCAGGTAAAGAGGGGCTCCAGGTCGCGCAGGATCTCGTCCAGCGCCTGAGGATCGTACGCGTCCATAGGTCCCGGGCCGGCATAACGCCCGTGCGCGTGCGCGATCACGCCGCGCCGCCGCAATACCTCCGGGTAGGTAGTCCCCTTGAGCGTCTCCAGCGCATAGAGCGGTGCCAGCATGCCGTACACGCGCTTGGCCTCGGCCCGGTCGCCCGTCTCCAGCGCGTCCCATAGCCGCACGACCACGTCGGTGACGTGACAACCTGGCATTTGCCCGGCGATGCCGCGCGGATGCTCGAGCAGCAGGTAGCGCCCACCTGCCCCGCCAAATACGCCCTTGAGCCTGGGCCCACAGCGCTCCAGCACCTGGGTCAGCTTGTGCGTGACAGGGAAGGTCTCTTCCTTGATGTACTCGACGTGCTCGACCTCCTGCACGATGCGCGCCATGGTCTCCACCGATAGGACGCTGCCCCTGGCATGGTTCTGGACGAATACGGGCACGTCGACGGCGTCAGAGATGCCCCTGTAATAGTCGAGCAGTGCCTCCTCGCCCTCCATCTCCTGGATGTAGGGTGCCATGGCAATCACGGCGTCGGCACCGACCTCGTTGGCGTGCCGGCTGAACATGGCCGCGTGCGAGGTGCACACGCCCTGCGTGCCGATCACGACCGGCACGCGCCCGGCGACCTGCTCGACGACTACCTCCATCCCGCGCAGGCGCTCGGCGTCGGTCAGTACCGCGAACGCGCTGGCATTGACCGGCCAGACGATGCCGTGTGCGCCACACTCGACGCAAAAGTCGACGATGCGTCGCAGGCCGTCCCAGTCGACCTCGCGCCGCTCATCAAACGGGGTGGAGGGAATGGTGAATACGCCACGGTAAGCCTGTGCCATCTCGCGATCCTCCTTGGGCGTTCGTATCCAGGAAACCTGGCGCTCGTCCTGCGACGCATCTATTATACGCCAGGTTCACGCCCTGTCCATTGCCGCGACTGCTTCAGCTCTCCGGGTTGCACGAGTACTCCCATATCCTGGTGTTACGTAGAGTAGTGACCTGCAGACTGTACCCTGGTACAGGGCAAACCTGTACGGGAGAGCGTTGACGGCCTCTACGCCTTGAGATAGACTGGAACCACAAGACAAGGATTCAGCGAACCGTCTCGTGACGTGCGTGACCCTGTGGTTCGTGTTTAGGGCTATACGAGGAGAAAAGCCATGATCGCTCATAAGACGTTTACCGAGCAGACGACCAGTTGGACCGGACAAGCTGCACTAGACAATCGGGAGAGACTCAGGGACAAGGCTGTGGAGTTTGTCGCCGCTGAACTGGACGAGAAAGACGCGATCAGCATCACAGAGACAGCGATGGCAGTGGGCGGCCTGTTCTCAGTCACCGTCTGGTACAGGAAGAGGTAGCTTCTCGCTTCAGCGATTTGACATTTCCCTCTCTTTGCGATATGATTGCTACATTCTTGGGCGCGGAGCGAGACATGTCGGATCCATTGCGCGAACAGAGAGTGGCCGATAGCATGCACAACGGTGGTTGTGTGTCCTTCGCACGTGCCATGGCGTTCTCCTTTTATTACTTTAGCGGGCGGGTAGGCAGATTGCCTCACGCCGG
>CAZLMZ010000125.1:0-9695 GCA_964560475.1 uncultured Anaerolineae bacterium | reverse complement strand
GGTCTCGCGGCGCCTCTCCACAGAGAAATCGTAGGAGCAGCAACGCGACCACAATAGCCAGGGGGGCAATCACCGCGAGGTACACGATGAACGCCCGGATGGAAAGCTGTTGGCCACTCCGAAGCTGAAGGAGGATTAGACCTGAGTAGAGGGGAAGTACGCCCAATACGACCGCAAGCAGTTGTACCCATGCTTTGGCCTGCCAGGGCTTGGGGCGTTCGGTCGGTTCGCTTCGTGTTGAGGACATTTCAGAGCTTTCTACGGGACACATGCTCAGTGAAGGGCCGTCCAGCAAAGACGATTCATCGGGCGTGCAGCCGCTGCATCATCCCGAGCTGAACCAAGCTACAGCCGACATACGCCCGCGCACTCATCTGCGGACCCACTCTGGTGGGCCTGCATCGCCGCGGGCCACCCCTCGTCTGCGCTCGTGGCTTGCCGTCTACACAGGCGCGAGACCTTTAGATGCTCACTCGCGATCCCACGGAAAGGCAAAGGTGGGCGCATTTGCGTAGCGCTGCATCTCGATGTCGAGGCGGCCGGCGGCACCCGGTGCCAGGCGAACCGCAAAGGCGGTGTCCTCGACCATGACATCGACGTCCCCGCTTCGGACGCGCAGGAATTGGTGCTCGGCATACGCCCCGCCCTGTAGGACCAACACGCGTTCCTTCACCGGGTCCAGGTTGACGAGCTGGACCGTGACGTGGTCACACGTCATCTCCTCCACCAGAGCAGCCACGTCCTCGGGCAAGCCAGCCCTGCGCCGCTGAGGATTCAAGTACCGCAGCCGGCAGTGCAAAGGGTAGCCCACCCTTCCGGTCGGCAAGCCACCCAGCATCAGTTCGGTCAGCGCCTCGGTCGTGGCCGGATTATACTGGTTCATGCTGTCCGAAAGGCGCGTGTCGGGCGTCGTCGTGTCACAGCGCATGCCCGCGACCCGCTGGCGCACCCGATCCAGGCCCTCTTGCAGGGCGCGCACCGGATAGTCCGGATCCTTCCCGTGGAGGAAGGCGACCCACGCGTGATCCGACACCCGATCCTCATCCTGCGGCTGCATCGACCAGTAATACACCTCGAGGGCACCGGCATCAAACGGCTCAGGCCGGTAGTCATACCACCCCTCGTCGCCATGCATACGCGGATACATCACCTTGCCATCGATTGCCCGGCTGTGTTGGTTGACGGCATCGATCACGCCGCGCCACAGGTCCACGTAGCGCTGGTCTCCGGTCAACAACAGGGCGTTGCCGAACCCATAGTGGGCGCGAGCCTGAAAGGCAGGCCGGTGTACCAGCTCGCCACTGTGGGGATCAATCACCGAGAATCCCCAACCGTAGACCCCGCCGTACCATTTGCCGTCGCATGCGCCGCCGATGGTGCCATCCAGGCCAACGTTCGTCGGAATGATACCACCATTGGCCTCAGTGCGTTCCACCCAGGCGTCGACGTACTCGACCAGCCAATCTCGGTATCTGGACTCACCGGTGAGCATATAGGCGTTCAGGGCCAGGGTCGTGGCGTGCAGGTTCAGCGGATGGTCCCCTGCGACGTCGTTATAGTCTTTGAAGTGATCCAACATCTGTTGATAATCGCGCTCTCGATGGCCCAGGTCGAAACGCCCCTCTACCTCGATCGGGTCGCCCGCCCAATCCAGGGCCGTGGCCTTGCGCAGCAAGGGCCCACGGCTGCCGTTGAACATGCTGCGGATCACCCGATGTGTGGGATCATAGTTGTCCGCTTGCGGATCCGTTCCCATGTAGAACCCGGCGTAGCGTTGAGTGCGTGCCAGGAACAGGGGATCGTACGGATCCGATAGGCCCTGCAGCGTAAAGGCCGAAAGTGCCTCGCCGTGGTGCATCCAGTCAAACATAACGGGAAACTCCTTGTAGTACATCCCGTCCCTGGCAAAGGGTACCTCCACGGTCTTGGCCTCGGTGTACTGGCGGAGGTGTCCCTCCCATCCTCGCTTGTAGAGCTGTAAGATCGTATCGGGGCCTCCGAGGGCGTGCAGCATGGTCCAGTTGAGCAGGTTCTCGGCCGCGTCGTCGGGACCATCGTCGCCGCCCCAACGCGGCACGCACAGCAGGTATCCGCGCTCGTCGAAATACTTCCCGTAGAACAGCTCGCAGGCCGCGGCCTGTGCGCGGAGCAGTCGACGTTCCAGCAGCGCCCAGTGCGGTGGCGGCATGGGCGTGTCTATGGTTACGTGTGCCCGGTGTGGCTTGATGGGTGGCATCACATTCCTCCGTCTGCGCTACATAGCACGGTAAGGTGATCGTGTCGGAGCTTGGCTGCCCGCATTGTACTTCCCTCCCCATCCAGGCGCAAGCGGAAACAGGCGGCATAGAGGAAAAAAGAGTACCAGTTGCACCCCCGGCATTCTTGGGATACACTGGGCCCGAGTACAGAAGCGACGCTATCCGTCCTTGTGGGCGATACGTGTGGGAGGCAGACAAGTGAATGTACTGATTACCGGGATCTCGGGACGCATCGGCGCCAACCTGGCCAAGGCCTTTCTCGACGCCGGACACGCCGTGCGCGGGCTGGTGTGGTCCGGGGATCGTCGCCCGAAAAAGTTCGAGGCTCTGGATGTAGAGCTCCTCGATGGTGACCTGGCCGACGCGGCCAGCGTCGGGCGCGCCGTCGACGGGATGGACGTCGTCTGTCACCTGGGGGCGGCGTTCCAGGGCGGGGGGCCCTTTGGCGAGGAGGACTATTTTCGGACCAACGTGCGCGGTACGTTCAACGTGCTGGAGGCCGCGCGGCAGAACGCCGACCGGCTCAAGCACCTCTTTTTCGCCAGCACCGATGCAGCGTACCGGAAATACGTCCCCGGAGGCATGCCGCACCCCATCCGCGAAGACACCATGCCTATGCTGCCGGTGGGCTGGTACCCGCTCTCCAAGCAACTGGGCGAAGACATGTGCCTGGGGTACTACCGCGCATACGACCTGCCGGTCACGGTCTTTCGCTTTTCCATGACCGTAGCCGGGGATGAGATCTTCAGCTATCCCCAGTTCTACCTGCGCTACTGGCTCCAGGCCTATGAGACCAAGACGGGCCAGGCCGCAGAGCGGGTCTACCAGCAGTTGCAGAGCCTGCGCCAGGAGGGGCAGGAGCAACTGCTCATTGCCCGCGACAACACGGGGCGCTCCTACAAAAAGCACATCGCCGACGTACGAGACATTGCTGCAGCCTTTACAGCCGCCCTGGTCAAGCCACAGGTCATCGGCGAGGTCTTCCAGCTCGGCGGCCCAGGTCCGTTCACCTGGGAGGAAGCGATCCCCTACATGGCCGGCAAGCTCGGGCTCGACTATGTCGACCTGCGCCTGGATGATCAAGTGCCCACGTTCTACGAGTTTGACCTCGACAAGAGCGTGCGCCTGTTTGGCTACCATCCTCAGTACGACATTTTCAGGATGATCGATTCGGCCGTCCGCGCGCGCCAGGGACAGGAACCAGACGTGATACCCACGTACATGTAGGATGTAGGTCCATGTCGAGCAAGACAGGCTCCAGTCCATATGCACGTCTCCGATCTACCGGCATATCGGATGTCAGGTGGACCTCCGGTTTTTGGGCTGACAGGATCGAGCTCTGCCACAGAACGATGGTTCCCAATCTGTGGAGGATACTTGTAAGCCCCGAGATCAGCCACGCCTATGCGAACTTTTCCATTGCCGCGGGCCTAGTTGAGGGGCAGCACAAGGGCCCTCCATTTCTAGACGGGGACTTTTACAAGTGGCTCGAAGCCACTGCGTACATCTATGCCGTCACAGAGGATGCAGCGCTCGACCGGCTGATGGACGAGATCATCGCGGTCATCGGCAAGGCTCAGCGCGCGGATGGGTACCTCCATACCCCCGTGGTCATTCAGGAGCGGCAGGGAGCAACCGACGTCGATCCCTTTCCAGCCCCCGAGGCCTTTGTGACGTACAACTTTGGCCACTTGATGACGGCCGCTTGTGCTCACTACCACGCGACCGGAAAGGCTGCGCTGCTGGAGATTGCAGAGAAGCTCACCAGCTATCTCTACTCAGTCTACAAGACCGCCCCCGCTACCCTGGCCGAGAATGCGATCTGCCCATCCCACTATATGGGCGTGGTCGACATGTATCGGGTCACCCGTAATCCCCAGTACCTGGATCTGGCTCGGGGGCTGATCGACATCCGTGATCTGGTCGTGGACGGCACCGATCACAATCAGGATCGCATTCCGTTCCGCCAGCAGACCAAGGCCGTCGGCCATGCCGTCAGGGCCAACTATCTCTATGCCGGGGTTGCAGACGTATATGCCGAGACCGGCGATACGACCCTGCTGGAACCCCTGAGAAGCATCTGGACCAATGTCGTCTCAAGCAAGATGTATGTGACGGGTGCCACTGGCGCGCTTTACGATGGAGCCTCACCCGATGGCGGCAGTGACCACAAGGCAATCCAGCTCGTGCATCAAGCGTACGGCAGGGAGTACCAGCTACCCAACATCACAGCCTACAATGAATCTTGCGCCACCATCGGCTTTGGGCTGTGGAACCTGCGGATGCTGGCCATTACCGGCGAGACCCGCTACGCCGACATCCTCGAACGAGTGCTCTATAATGGTCTGCTGGCCACGATCAGCCTGGATGGCAAGAAGTTCTTCTATCGCAACACACTCCGCCAGGTCAACGATCTACCCTTCCCGCTTCGCTTCTCGGCCCAGCGAGAGCCATACATGGACTGTTTCTGTTGTCCTCCGAATATCGTACGTACCATCGCCCAGGTGGGTACCTATGCTTACGGCCTCTCCGATGGCGAGGTATGGGTCCATCTCTATGGCAGCAATGTGCTCGACACGACGCTTGAGGATGGTTCGAGGTTCAGGTTGATGCAGGAGACCGAGTATCCCTGGGAGGGCCAGGTTCGGCTCACAGTGTGCGAGGCCCGGCAGACAGATCTGACGCTGATGCTGCGCATTCCAGCGTGGGCTGGGGGAGCCACGGTCCGGATCAATGGCCGGGTGGGCCAGACGTCTCTGAAGCCAGGCACCTACGTCTCTCTGCGGCGGACCTGGTCGACCGGGGACGTCATCGATCTCGATTTGCCGATGCGTGTCCGGCTGCTCGTCGCTCACCCATTGGTGGAGGAATCGCAGAATCACGTAGCCATCCAGCGCGGTCCGATCGTCTACTGTCTAGAGTCTCCGGATCTGCCCGCCGGAGTGCCCGTTTCCAGAGTTGTGATCCCGCGCGGCATCGAGTTGACACCACGCTTCGAACGGAATCTGCTGGGAGGCGTCACGGTCCTGGAGGGCCAAGCCAAAGCCCTCTGCCAAGACGATTGGTCCGGTCAGCTCTACCGTGAGGCGCCCCGCGAGGCGCCAAGACAGGTCGGCGTCAGGCTCATTCCCTACTACGCGTGGGGGAACCGTGGATCATCTGAGATGGCCGTGTGGTTGCCGGTGGATTGGTGAGCCCTACGGATACCCTAGTGGCGGTGGCGTTCTTGGACAGAAGAAACAGGAGGAAAAGAAGGGATCGTCTTCTGCTTCTTGGTTGGGTCGTCGCCATCCTCTGTGCAGCATGTACCTCTGGCAGGGCAACGTCCGTCCCGAGGACGACCGACCAGAAGGTGCGAACGGCTATCAAGAACCTGGAAGATGAGCGTCTCGATGTGCGTAGGGCCGCTTCTGAAGCGCTGTGCGCGCTTGAGGCAGAAGCAGAGGGGGTCACGCCTGCTCTTGTACAGGCACTGAGGGATGCCGAGAGCGCCAGTGTGCGATCAGAGCTCGTCGGCGTACTGGGCCGAATTGGGCCGAAGGAGGGTGTTGTTCCGGCCCTGATAGAGACGCTATTGGGAGATCCAGACGGCGGCGTGCGTGGACATGCGGCCGTTGTGCTGGGCAGCATGGGAACCGAGAAAGGCGTCGTTTCGGCGCTCGTGCAAGCAATGGTGGATGATCCAACTATGCGTTGGGCCGTCACCGAAGGATTGACGAATATCGGACCGGTCGCGGCGGAGGCTACGCCGGCTCTCATTCAGGCCCTAGAGGATGGATGTGTTTCTGAGATCGAGCAAGCTTGCGAGGTTGAGCGGTACGCGATTGTAAGGGCTTTGCGTGCCATAACGGGTCAGGATTTTGCCGAGGACGCAGGTGCCTGGCGTGGGTGGTGGGAAGAGCAGCGGTAGGAAAGATCGAGCGCTTTCCCTCCTGCGCTTGTCCCGGCTGACCCTGGCTGTTGCCCTGCTCTATGCCTGGCCCGTCGCCTTTGGCTCACGTGTGATCGAGAAGAGCAACTGGAACCGGCACGTCCAGCCCTGAGTCCCGCTAGACCGTATCGCGGCCATGTGCGGGCATGCTCGTGTCGATACGCCGTCGCCCTTTCCTCCCCCTGCGCGATCGCCTCTGAAAAAGCCACCGCTGCCGGGTAGAGCGCGTCGACGACCGTCTTGTCGCCCGGCTTGGCCTTGCCCCGCTCCTGTATCCCCGCGTCGGCCGCAGCCAGCATCTGCGCCAGCGCCTCGTCGTCTAGCGTCGCCCGGCCGCGCACCTCCCTCCCCGCGCGCATCGCCGCCGTCGCGAGCAGCGTCCCCATCGTGCTCGGCGCCTTGTTGTTGAACGCCCGGCCCAACCCGAAAAAGAAGGCAGGGAGTCGTTGCCGGAGCATTTACACAACCTGCATCAGCGCTCTTTCCGCCAGCGTTCGTAGTGAGCGCTTAAGCTTTTTCCACCCGCCCAGGCGCGATCCGGACGAATGCCTCTCCTCCCTCCCACCCCACCAACCCCACGATCAAGTGATAGATCGCGAACAATTCGAGCGAGAACGGCAGGTACCCGCCATATCCCAGCAGCGGCATCTCGAACACGTGCAGCGCATCGGCAAACGGGACGCGATAGACCCACTTGGGGTACGAGTTAAAGTTCCACATCTCCCAGAAAAAGCTGCAGATCAGGCACCCGACCCACAGCGCGTACACCGGCCGCCAGTCGCCGGCCGCCGTATGGATAGCCAGGGAGCGGTTTCCCAACCACACGTTCAATGGATCGAGAATGAAATAGACCGACAGCCACAAAAAAGGGAAAAAGGCGTGGGGCCACAGATAGAGCAGGGCCAACATCAGCCACCCGGCGCCGAAAAAGCCCAGCAGCGTGGCCTGCGTGGGAACGATGCGCAGCCCGCGCCGCGCCCTGGCCAGCCAGTCGAAGGTGCTGGCCAGCTCTGCCGTCCCAAACACCGCCGGCATCACCGTCGAGAAACTCAGCGAAGCCAGCACCGCGTACTGTGCGTCGGTAAAAAACTGCCGGCCCTCGTAGACCCAGTTCTGGGTGCGCCCATTGAGCAGCTCGAACAGCCACCAGGCCGGCATGGAAACCAGGAACAGGCCCACGTACGCCCTCGGGCTGCGCGTCAGCATCGAATCGCCCTTGCGCTGGTACACCAGGGCATCGACCGTCAGGCAGTAGCCCAGCCACAGTGGAAAAAAGGCCCACTGCGTGCGCAGGCCGGGCAGCGACCAGTTCACCGCCCAGAAGACAGCCACGATCCCGAGCCCCAGCCAGCCGTGAACGGGCCAGCGCCTGGCGGCGACCCGGCGTCCCTCTCGCTCGATCATCGTCACCCCCGCGTGCTGCAGCAGATCGCCTTACTCCACCGAGCCTATTGTACACGGGTCGAGCGGTTACGGCAACGCCGGCATCGGCTCTGGCTGCACCGACGCCCACGTCTCCGGAGGCGCCCGGCTGGCAAGCGGCCTTCCAGCCGGAGAACGTCCTGGCCCAGGTCGAGGCCCTCGGCCCGTGGACCCCGCCACAAGCCACGCTGGTCGAGACCATCGCCAACGAACAGGCCTGGGCGGCACAAAGCATCGCCTACCTGCGCCGTCTCATCCCCGGCTAGCAGTGCTGCTGCCCCATCCCGCCGACCCTATCCACGAGCCACCTCGTTTCCCAGATCGCGTCATCTTGAGCGCACCAAGGGTCTCCGCTCTGTCATTGCGAGCCCGGGGCGGGTGCTCTTACGCCCCGCGCGAAGCAATCCCCGAGGTACATCCACGAACCACCTCGCCCCCCAAACCACGTCATCCCGCGTGGTCCATCGCTTGTGCGCATGGCCTTTGACGGGGAACAGCCTGCAGGGGCGCGTCGCGACGCGCCTCCATCCCAGTTGTGAGCAAGGCGTCGAACGCCTCGCCATGACGATCCAACGAGCGTAGCGGCGGGGCCGGCGAATCACCCCGGCCCTCGGACGTCCGCGCCCGACGGCGCCCGGGACGAGGCGAATTCGCGTATCCGCCCTTTGCGCCAAGCTACATAGGGCGGTATAATGCAATGCGCTTGAACTCGTTGCTGGATGCCGGACCCGGAGGGCTGGCGTTCTGTGCCCGATGCCAGAGCAGGCGGGCAAGGTAGCTGCCGAGGAGGACGGCGTTGAGCGCACGACAACCCGAGATAGAAGGCACTCCGCCGCATCCGGCCGGGAGATCGACGCGCCTGGTATGGGCGCTGTCGATCGCACTGCTGCTGCTCGTCGCCGTGGGTGGGCTGCTGCGCTACGCGGGCCTGATCGGCGCACGCGTCCCCCCTGCGCGCTATGCTGCGGCGATGGTCTTTGCGCAGCAGGAAGGCAGGGCCTACCTGTTCGGCGGGCGATACGAGGGCTTGACCGGCACGGCCTACCGCAGCGATCTCTGGGCCTTTGATTGTGAAACGAAAAGATGGGCGCCCGTCCGCACCCCTCGTCGACCCCCTGCCAGGGGGAACGCCAACCTGGTCTATGACCCTGACCGCCACCAGCTCGTCCTCTTTGGCGGGATCGCCCGGGAGCGGCTTGCCGATACGTGGGTCTATGACATCGCTGCCCATACCTGGCACGAGACGACGCCGGCGGCCAGCCCTCCCCCCAGGAGCGATGCCGGCATGGCCTACGACGCAGCGAGCGGCAAGGTGATCCTGTTCAGCGGCTATGGGCTGGAAGACAGCCGGGACGCGTACGATGATACCTGGGCCTACGATCCGGGCACGAACACCTGGACCGAGATGCGGCCCGCCGCTTCGCCGCCGGTGATGTACGGCCAGGCGATGGTGTACGACGGCCTCCATCGCCAGGTGCTCCAGTGGGGCGGCCACGCTTCGGCCTACCAGAACGGCCGGGCCACGTCGCACTGGTACGAAGACAGGATGTGGCGCTATGACGATGCGCGTAACACCTGGGAAGAGCTGGCCCATCGCCCCCCCACGCCCCCCGCTAGGTACTGGCACCAGGCGATCGTGGACGCAGCCGGCCGAGTGCTGATCTTTGGCGGCAACAGCGATCGGGGCTTCCTGAACGACACCTGGATCACGAGCCCAGAGCACGACACCTGGACCAGGCTCGACACGGCCACCGCACCCTCGCCCAGGATCAATGCCGCGATGGCGTACGACGCCGCGCACGACGTGGTCGTCCTGTTTGGCGGGCTCGAAGCCGATTTCAACGATCTGCGGGATACGTGGGTGCTCGAGATGGCCGGGACAGAAGGCCACTGGGTGAGGAGCAGGCCGTAGGCAACCGCCGTCCCCGATCGTTGACGTTTTCCACCATCCGTGCTATCCTGGCAAACGCAATCGTGTCCCTTGGAGCGACGCAGCGGCCCCGTTCCACGCCCACCCGCCAACATCTTGGTAAGATGGGCATCGTTCATCATACCGGTGCAACCCGATCACAACCCAGGCCGAT
>CAZLMZ010000124.1:0-9717 GCA_964560475.1 uncultured Anaerolineae bacterium | reverse complement strand
CTGTCGATCGTGGGCAACAACCATTCTGTCATCGATACGTTCCTCCTCAGTTCTAGATCCAGTATATCGCGTTCACAGAGAGGAGTATGTGATATATGTCACGCAAGCAGGGAAGAGAGGGGTATGGGCCGGTGCTTCCCTGAGCCGAGGATACTATGCTTCTGCTTCGCGCCGCAGTGCCGCTGCATCGCGGACCACGATGCGGTGGCGCTGCATCTCGATCAGCCCATCGTCGGCAAACGAGCGCAGGGTGCGGCTGACCACCTCGCGGACAGTGCCGATCTGGGCAGCGATCTCCTGGTGCGTCCAACGGATCGGGACATCGTCCATCGGCCGGGTGTGATCGAGGAGAAAGCGCGCCAGGCGGCTGCGCACAGTGCGCAGGCCCAGGTCGCGGCTCAACTCGGTGAGATGGTAGAGCTTCTGGGAAAGGTCGCGCAGCACCGCGAGCGCGATCTCGGGCGTCTGGCTGACGATGTAGCGAAACTCAGCGCGCGGGATCGAGAGCAACTCGACCTCTCCCCGGGCCATAGCACTGGCGGGCGCATCGCCTGGCTCGGCAAAGGCAGAGGGCATATTGAGCGCATCCCCGGAGTGGAGTTGGATCAGGTTCTGTTCTCGCCCCTCCAGGCTGGTCCGGAAGACGCGCACCGTACCCGAGAGCACGAAAAAGACGGACGCATCCCGACTGCCCTCCAGCAGGATCAGTTGCCCGTCCTCATAGTCCCGCACGGCGGCGACGGCCAGCACGTGCCGCTGTGCCGCCGCGCCGAGTCCGGAAAAGAGCGCGATTTGGTCGAGATCTCGCGAGGTTACCATCGTCCTATCATCGATCGCCGTCGCGCGGCTAGGCCGGGTAGCCCAGCCGCGCGACGGCGGTTCCGATCCTTTTGCACAGGATCGATCAAGCCTGCTGCCAGGAGGCAGCCCACCCTCACGTCTGGCTGGCCTGCAACTGTCTCAGTGCCTGCCGGACGACGCCTTGTGCCAGTTCCACCTTGTATGCATTCTGCGCCAAGGGGCGCGCGCCCACGGTCGATGCTTCTGCGGCACGCTCGATGACCTCTGCTGTCAGCATGCTGCCGACGAGCACGTCCTCGGCCTCGCTTGCGCGCCAGGGCACCGGGGCAACCGCACCCAGTGCGACGCGCGCCTGGCGCACCGTGTCGCCGTCAAAGCGCAGTTGCACTGCCGCGCTGAGCAGTGCGAAATCCCACGCCTGGCGCTCGCCGACCTTGACGTACGTACTGCGCGTCCCCTCGGCCGGCCGCGGGATCACTACCTCGGTCACCAACTCGTCCTCTGCCAACTCGACTTCGCGATGCGCGTCCTGCCTCGGCAGCAGGTAGAACTCGGCCATGGGGATGGTATGCGTCCTGCTGCCCACGGCCACGACGACAGAAGCGTCGAGCGCAAGCAGCGCCACGGCCGGATCGGAGGGATGGACGATATAGCAGGGCCCGCCGCCGAGGATGGCATGGTACTTGTTCTCGCCGCGGAAGGCGAAGCAGCGCTGCCCTCCCTTGCGCAGGCAGTAGGTCAGCTTGTTGCGAAAGTACCAACAGCGCGGCCGCTGCAGCAGGTTGCCACCCAAAGTGGCCATGTGTCGCAACTGCGGGGAGGCAGTGGCCAGGAGCGCCTCGTACAGGCACGCTAGGCCGGGCTGATCGCGCAGCGCCGGATCTGCCAGCAGCGCCGACAGCTTGATCAGTGCCCCGACATGCAGCCCATCGTCCTCTGCCCGCACCTGGTCCAGATCGGGGATGCGTTTCAGGTCGACCAGCCGCTCTGGCGAGATAAGCTCCTCTTTCATCATCGCCACCAGGTCGGTGCCGCCAGCGAGGGGGCGGCACCCTACTGACAGGGCCTCTAGTGCGTCTTCGAGCGTCGTCGCCCTCGCGTATGCAAAGGGGTCCATGCCCATCATGCCTCCTCCTGCGCCTGCTTGAGCGCCGTCAGCACGCGGTCGGGCGTGATCGGCAGATCGAACACACGGGCGCCGATCGCGTCGGCAACGGCATTTGCGATGGCTGCCGCTGGCGGGATGATCGGCGGCTCGCCGAGCCCTTTGCCACCCACGCTGTTTGCCTCCACGTCCACTGGACCCACGAAAGCCACATCGAACGCGGGAACGTCCATGATCGTCGGGATCCGATAATCCTCCAGGTTGGCCGTCATCTGCAGGCCGGTGCGCTTGTCGATCACGCGCCCCTCCATCGTGCCAAAGCCGAGGCCCATGGTCACGCCGCCGTACACCTGGCTGGCAGCGGTGAGCGGGTTGACGATCCGCCCGTTCGCGTGCGCGGCGACTACCTTGCGTACGCGCACCTCTCCGGTCTCGACGTTGACCTCCACCTCCGCGAACTGTGCGCCAAAGGTGTTCAGTGCCTTGTCGTCCGGGTTCGGGCCGCGCGCGCCCCGGCCGACGATCATATAGTTGCCCATCTTGGCCGCGACCTCGCGGAACGGGATCCGCTTGTCCGGATCCTCGCGATAGACAATCTCGCCCTGGGCAATGTCGAACGCCTGGGGCGACGCGTCGGACAGCTCTAGCATGTAGGCTGCCAGGTCGGCCAGTTGGCGTTTCGCATCGTGCGCCGCCTCACGGACGGCGGGCGTAATCGAAGCCAGCGTGACGCTGCCGCCGCTGCCCGGACCAAAGGGCGTGGGCTCGGTGTCGCCGATGACGACGCGCACGTCGTCGATCGGGAGCCCCAGCTCCTCTGCCGCCACCTGTGCGATCACGGTCCACGTGCCCGTGCCCAGGTCTTGCACCCCGGCCAGGACGTCCACCGTCCCATCGCTCAGCAGCTTGACCATGGCGTTGGCAGGTGGCCCACCCCCTCCGCCCCAGATCTGGCTGGCCATGCCCCACCCACGACGCCACGGGCCGTCCTTGGGCGTCGCCTGCTCGCGGTCACGCCAGCCGATGCGCTCGGCGCCGCTCTCGTATGCCTCGCGCAAGCCCTTGACCGTGTACGGTATGCCCCGTGCCGGGCTCTCTTCCGCATAGTTCTGGAGCCGAAGGTCGAGCGGGTCCATACCCAGCTCGGCAGCCAGGGTATCCATGGCGCCCTCCAGGGCGAACGTGCCCTCTACGTACCCGGGCGCACGAAAAGCGCGGCCCGCATCGGTGTTGGCCCGCACCGCCCAGACCACCGTGCGCACGTTGGGGCAGCGGTAGAGATCTTTTGCCGGCCCGCCGATGATGCTTCCCCCACCGCCATAGGCGCCTGTCACCACCCATGCCTCGTGATCGAGGAAGGTCAGGGTCCCATCTCGCCGCGCGCCGATCCGCACGCGCTGCTTGCTGCTGGGGCGATATCCGGCGGCAAGGTGCTCCTCGCGCCGATCGAGCAGCACCTTGACCATGCGCCCCGTCTCGCGGGCCGCAAGGGCCGCGGCGAGCGTGTAGCGCTCGGCACCCCACTTGCTGCCAAACCCTCCGCCGACGTAACGACAGATGGCGCGCACCTGGTCTTGCGGGATATCGAGCACCTCGGCGGTGCTGCTTCGGGTACCCCATACGCTCTGCGTCGAGTGCCAGACGGTAAGCCGGTCGCCCTCCCATTGGGCCACGCTGCCGTGCGTCTCCAGGCAGCAGTGCGAGGCAATGGGGGTGGTAAAGGTCAGGTCTACCACCACGTCCGCCTCCTGGCGCCCACGCTCCAGGTCCCCGCGCTCGTAGACGTCGCCGTCGGGATCGATCACGTTGCCCCCGCCACCGGCAAAGACCGGTGGCGCATCCTGGCCGATGGCCGTGTCCAGGTCGGGAGCAAAGGGCAGCGTCTCGTACTCGATCTCGATCAGCTTGAGCGCGTCCTCGGCCACGCGCTCGTCGCAGGCGACGACAAGGGCAATCTCTTCACCCTCGTAGACCAGCTCCTGTGCAAACAGATCGCGCCCATCGATGCGGCCGATCGGCGGCGGCTGACCACGATGCCAGACGAGCCACACGCCTCGCAAGGCCTCTGCCTTGCTGCTGTCTATGTGCTGGATCCGTGCATGGGGATGAGGGGAACGCAGGAAGCGGCCGACCAGCATGCCGGACCGCTGTACGTCGTGCGTGTATACTGCCTGCCCGGTGACGCGCACCACGCCGTCGACGCGCGGCGTGGGCTTGCCGACGACGTCCAGTTGGGCGTCCGCATCCCAGCGCGGCACGTTCTCCTCTTCGACGATGACCTCGCGTTCCTCGATCCGTCCCTCGAACTCGACCTTGGTCACCTTAATCGTCGGCATGGCCCTCTCCTTCCTCCGCTGCAGCCAGGATGGCCTCGACGATGTTGGGATACGCGCCGCAGCGACAGAGGTTCCCCGCCATCTCGTGCCGGATCTCGGCTTCGGAGGGGTGGGGGTTGTGCTCCAGCAGCGACACGGCCGACATGACCTGTCCGGGCGTACAGAACCCACACTGGTAGGCGTCGTGTGCGACGAACGCCTCCTGCACGGGGTGCAGACGCCCGCCCTCTGCGAGGCCGTCGACGGTGCGGATCTGGCGTCCTTCACAGTCAATGGCCAAGGTAAGGCAGGCGTAGGCAGTCTCACCGTCGATGATCACCGTGCAGGCACCACACTGCCCTCGCCCGCAGCCACGTTTCGAACCGGTCAGTCCCAGCTCCTCCCTCAACACCGACAGCAGCGTGCGGCGCGGCTCGATCAGCACCTTGACCACACTGCCGTTCACGTTGAGCGTCACCGGGACCCTCGTCGGACCACGGAATGCCAATGCCATGTCTCGCCCTCTCCTTTCCATTCCACGCGTGGCAACTCGAATACCGGATCTGGCCTCAAGATAGAAGGCGATCCTCAGCGTCGCAGCGCGTCCATGCCGGGTCAGCAGACCGCGTCGGGTCCACACACCAGGCTGGCCAGCGCCAATGAATGCACGCGTGCCTCGACCGTATCGGCACGCGAGGTCAACACGATCGGTGCCCGCGCTCCCATCACCAGACCGGCAAGCTGTGCGTTGGCCAGGTAGACTAGATTCTTGTATAGGATGTTCCCCGCATCGAGGTCCGGTGCCAGGACGATATCGACGTCCCCGGCAACGGCACTATCGATCCCCTTTTCGCGAGCGGCGTCCGCCGAGATCGCATTGTCAAAGGCCATGGGCCCATCCACCAGCCCACCCTTGATCTGGCCGCGCTCGGACATCTTGTGCAGGCACGCGGCGTCGACCGTGGAGGGGATCTTGGGGTTGATCGTCTCGACTGCCGACAGCACTGCCGCCTTGGGCTGCGCGATGCCCATCTGGCGCAGCATGTCGATCGCGTTCTGCAGAATGTCGGCCTTTTGCATGAGGTCAGGGGCGATGTTGATCGCCGCGTCGGTGATCGACAGCAGCTTGTGGTACATCGGAATCTGCATGACAAAGACGTGGCTCAGCAGGCGATCGGTGCGCAGCCCCCCATCCGCCCGTACCACAGCACGCAAAAAGTCGTTCGTGTGCAGATGCCCTTTCATCAGGATGTCGGCCTCGCCGTCACGTACCAGATCCACCGCGCGAGCCGCCGATTCGGTCGTCGTTTCGGTCGCCACGACGCGCACCGTGGCGAGGTCGATCTCGGCCTCTTCTGCTTTTTCGGCAATGTCGTGTTCAGGCCCGATCAGGATCGGCTCGATCAGGCCCTTGTCCTGGGCCAGCTTGATCGAGCGGAGGACGAGCACGTTGGCCGCGGCAGCGACGGCCACGCGCTTGGGCCCGATCGTGAGTGCTTCCTCTACAAAGTCGTCCAAACGAGCATACATCCGGCTACTCCATCCTCTCCAATGAGCGCCGTGCCGGGCGCCAGGAGGGTCCCCAGCGCCCGGCACGGCGTCGGCTATAGGTCGATCAGGTGCAGGGCCAGGTCGGCGGTCGACTCGGGCTTGACCTTGATCTCGAGATCGATGATCCGGCCCTCTTTGTCCACCGCAAAGTGGCTGCGGATAATGCCCTCCGTCGTCCGCCCGCGGCTCTTTTTCTCGCCCCACGCGCCGTACATCTCGGCCACGCGATGGTCGGGGTCGGAGAGCAGCGGGAAGTTCAGGTCGTACTCGGACCTGAACTTTTTCAGGGCGGGCAGATCGTCCGGGCTGATGCCCAGCACGACCGCGCCTCCCGCGTCGATGTCGCCGTAGACGTCGCGGACGGCACAGGCCTGCTTCGTGCAGCCCGACGTGCCGGCCTTGGGGTAGAAATAGAGCACGACCTTGCGCCCGCGGTAATCGGACAGGCTCACCTCGCTGCCGTCGTCGGCGGTCAACGTAAAGTCTGGTGCAACGTCTCCTACTTGTAGCATGGTGCGTCTCCTCGATTGGGGGTCATGGCCGGGGAAGACCTGTCGCGGTACTACGCGCAGCCGGGGCGGCAGGATCCCCCCAGCTTATGAGGAAAAGGGTATTTAACTGTCTGTCATTATATCATAAAAGAGGATCCCGTGTCCACGGTTTAAGAGAACAAGGAGCGGCTGTCGAGGCCGGCAGGCGGCTCTACGCCGGCGAGGTCGAGCACGGTGGCGGTCGCGTCGACGATGCTGAACCCTTGCCGCGTGATCGGGCGGCCGCGGACGGCGATCATGGCGTCGTCGTAGGTGTGCATGCCGACCAGTGCCTCGCCCTTGAAGGTCAGCTCGTCGCGCCCAAAGGCCCCTTTCAGGTCATAGCCATTGCGCGGGACGAGGATCAGGTCAGCAGCGCGCTCGAGCGCGGGGCCGTGATAGATCTCTTCGCGGCGCAGGACGGCCTCCAGCATCGGCTCGCCGGTCCGGGGATCGCGCAGGTCGTCCATCGCCGCGGCAGCCACGCGGTCGCGCCAGGCCTCGTACTCGGACGGCGGCACGGTCCCCCCTGGCTCGCGGCCCTCCAGGTTCAAATAGACGCGCCCCGGGTCGAGCGAATAGACGGTGCAGTGCGGGCCGACGTCGGAGAGATGGATGCGTTCCGGGCGCGGGTCGGGGAGAGTGAGCCAGCCCTTTTCAGCCAGCCAGGTGTTGACATAGACCTCGTAGTCGAGGGTACAAAAGCCGTGATCGGAGAGGACGACCAGCTCTGCGCTCACGCGCTCGACGCGGGCCAGCACGTCGCCGAGCAGGCCGTCGATGCGGTGGATCACCTCCAGGAAGCGCGGCGCATAGGTTGGGTCATCCGTGGCGTACTGCTCCCAGGCAAAGTGGTAGAGGCGGTCGGTCTCCATGATGTGGCACTGGCAGAAATCCCACGGTTCGTGGTCCATGAGGTGGAGCAGGGTCCGCCCGCGGCGCTCCAGGCAGTCGGTCACGTCGGCAAAGAGCTTGTCCTTGCTCTCGCGCGCAAGCCAGGCGTCGGTATCGATGCGGTAGCCGAGCGATTGGAGCAGCCCGGCCTTGTCCGGGGGATAGACGGCGCGCTCCAGGCGCGGGCTGAGAAAGCCGGCGATCAGGATGCCATTTACCTCGCGCGGCGGGTAGGTGACGGGGACATTGATCACGATCACGCGCCGCCCGGCCTGGCTGAGCATCTCCCACAGGGTGGTCGCCGTCATCTGGCGCGAGGTGGGGATGGTGGTGTCGTAGGTGCCCGGCACGCGGTCGATGAAACCAAAGATGCCGTGCCGCGCCGGGTTGACCCCGGTCATGTAGGAGCTCCAGGCGACGGAAGAGACGGTGGGATAGACCGAGTTCATGCGCGCATAGCCGGCCTCGGCGGTGATGCGCGCCAGGTTTGGCATGTGGCCCTGCTCGAGCATGCGCTGGACAAAGGTGTAGGGGGTCCCGTCGAGGCCAATCACGACCACGCGCGGGGTGCGCTTGCCAAAGAGCCGGTTCAGGAATGACATGGCTGTCCTCTAGATCAATTGCGCTCCGTTCACCGCAGAGCGCGCAGAGAACGCGGAGGTGCTCTGCATGCAAAGGTTGTCACGCTGGAAACGTGAGCTACGAGGAGAGGGCGGCATAGTGATCGCAGATCAGGTGGGCCAGCTCTTCCTCGGGGTCGATGGCACAGATATCGGCCAGGACGGCGTCGAGGCCCTCACCGGCCAGGCGTGCCTGGAGCTGCACGGCGACGGGATCGCGCGGCGGGTCGAAACGGAGCGCGGCGGCGATGGCACGGGCCAGGGCACGCGGGGTGACGCCGGCCTCCTGTGCCAGGCGGGCGGGGGCGACGAGGCGGTCGGACAACCCCAGCTTGCGGATCGGGTCGCGTCCCAGCCGGTAGACGGTGTCACCGAGGGCGCGGTTGGCAAAGCGCCGGCGCAGATCGGCGGCGTGCGCGCGCAGCCACGACGCCTCGACGCCATAGTGTGCCACCTGCCCGGCGATGCTCTCTTCCCAGGCCTGGTCGAGCGCGGCAGAAATGGCAGGGTCGGCCAGGGCCTCGTAGCCGTAGGTGTGGCCCTCCAGGTAACCGAGGTAGGCGAGCACGGCGTGCCCGCAGTTGTGGACGTAGAGCTTGCGCGCGGTATAGACCTCGAAACGATCGCAGGGCTGCATAGCCTCGATCGCCGGGATCGGCCCGATCAAGCCAGCCCGGTCGACCGGCAGCTCTTTGTAGGGCTCGACGCGGATGCGCGCCGGGTCGCGGGCGCGCATCTCGGGCGTCAGCGGTGGGACCATGCGGCCGATCACGGCGTTGACAAAGCCGACGTGATCGGCGAGATAGGCGCGCTCGTCCGGCGACAGGTGCTCGGCGACGAGGTCGCGGATCACGGACGCGGCGCCCTTCAAGTTCTCGCAGACGATGCAGTTGAGCGCGGCTGCAGTGCCCAACTGCTGGCGCAGGCGGATGCCGGCGGCGACGTTGGGAGCGATGGCCGGCAGGACGCGGGCGCCGACGGCGGTGGCCATGATGGCAGCGCCGGCGACGGCAGCGGCAACGGCATCGCTGTCGGCGGCGTCGATGGCGCGCACGGGCCCCACGCGGACGGCACGGGTGCCGTCGTTGTCGACGAGCTCGATGGTATAGGCGTGGTCGGCGTTGAGAGCGTCGAGCAGCGGCCGATCGACGTCGATAAAGGCGACCTCGTAGCCGGATTCGCTGAATAGCTGGCCGATAAAGCCACGGCCGATGTTGCCGGCGCCAAAGATGGCTGCGGTATCCACGGGCAGGGTCCTTTGCTCGGGCGAACGTCTGTGGGTGACATTATAGCATTAACGCCAGTGAACACCAACCGGCGTGGTTTTCACGCCGTCAATGCCTCGACGACAACAGGATCGTCATCCAGGGCGGCAAGCTGTTCCTCGGGCGAGAGGCGCCAGTAGGTGCCGTGGTCGCGGGCCATAAAGTGCCAGGAGACGAGGTAACGGCGCAGAGAGGCGACGTCGGGATGGAGCTGGGCCAGGAGTTCGTTCACCTCGCGCTCAGGATAGCGCTCGCTGGGTTTGAACTTTTCTGCCACCCATTGTAGAATCACGACGCGTTTCTTGCGTTGGGCGGGGATCTGGGCCAGGCGGTCGTCGATGACAAAGGTCTCCAGCACCTTGTCCTTCCAACTGCGCGCGTCGACGTCCTCGACCATGGCGGCGACGTGCCGCGGGTTAAGGACGTCCTTTTTCATTTCGAGGAGCGCGTCCTCGTTCAGCGAGTAGACGTGCACGTTACCGTGCGGCTCCATACGCACCAGGTCGAGCTCTTTGAGGATCGACAGGTGGTGGGAGACGGTCGGTTCGCGCACCTCGAGCAGGTCGGCCAAGTCGCTGACGCTGGCCTCGCGGTTGGCGAGGATACCGACGATCCGCAGCCGGGTCTCGTTGGCCA
>CAZLMZ010000123.1:0-9824 GCA_964560475.1 uncultured Anaerolineae bacterium | reverse complement strand
AAAAGGGCGTACTGCGCATCTCGCTGCCGAGGGCCGAAGAGGACAAGCCAAAGCGGATCACGGTAAGGACTGGCTAAGCCAGGCGTTTTCCCGTGCTCATATAGACGTGCCATCGTACGATAGGAGGTTTGACCATGACTGAGGAGTCGCAAGTCGCACTACAAGAGGCAGAAAAGCGTCAAGTCGCAGAGACAGAGGCAGAGCGCACGCGAGACCGGCTGGCCTTTGTGCCACGCGCAGACATCTATGAGACGGACGACGCGATCGTCGTCGTGGCAGATATGCCCGGCGTCGACGAGAGTTCGCTCGATATCACACTTGAGAACAATGTGTTGACCATCAACGGCTGTGTGGAGCCGATGCAGCCAGAGGGCTATTCCCTGACCTATGCCGAGTACAGGGAGGGGGATTACGTGCGGAGCTTCCGCCTCTCGGACGAGATCGACGGGGAAGGCATTGAAGCCACGCTCAAGGACGGCGTGCTGCACCTGAACCTGCCAAAGGTCAAGGAAGCTCGTACGCGCAAGATTGAGGTCAAGGCAGGATGACGTAAGCCGGTCAGCGGCTTACCTCGAGTAGGCCGCTGACCCATTGGATCGAGTGGATCTGATGTGGAGGTAAGTACCATGCCAATCACCGATATGATCCCGTGGCGGCGAAGGGAACCGACTCGACGCGGGGAACGTGACCTGACTCCGTTCGAGCACGAGATGGACCGCCTGTTTGAGGACTTTTTCCGGGGCAGGAGCCTCGCTCCCTTTGGCGAGGGCTGGGGCGCGTTTAGCCCCAGTGTGGATGTCGTTGAGACCGAGAACCAGATCACGGTCTCAGCCGAACTGCCCGGGATGAGCGACGAAGATATCGAGGTCAGCCTCGACAGAGGTGTGCTGACCATTCGCGGCGTCAAGTCGGAGGAACAGAAGGAAGAGCGCGAGAACTATTATCGTGCTGAGCGCACCTATGGTAGTTTCCAGCGCTCCATACCGCTGCCCGCCGAGGTTAAGCAGGACGAGGTCGAGGCTGTATTTCAGAAAGGTGTGCTGACCATTACCCTGCCGAAGGCAGAGGTGACCGAAAGCCAGCACAAGATTCAGATCAAAGCAGGGCAGTAGCGGGCCGGTAGCCCAAAAAAGAGAGGGACGGTGCCACACCTGGCGCCGCCCCTCTCTTTCTGCCTGCCGGTCGGTGGTACATAGGGATATGCCACCTACGTTGGGGAACTAGATGTGGTCGTCCTGTGCAGATAGCCCTTGACACGAGACACAAAAATGATTATGATCAGTAGTCAAGGGGGCAAAACGACACAGCGTGCGCCATCCTTCCATAGCCACGAGGTGACGCGCGCCAACTGAAAGGCGCAGGCGTGCCAAAGGACTATTATGGGGTCCTCGGCGTGGACGAAGATGCTACGCCACAAGAGATCCGCTCTGCATATCGCCGCCGGGCCAAGGAATGCCATCCGGACTGTGCAGATGTGGGGAGTGCGCCCTTTCGTGCACTACAAGAGGCCTACGAAATACTGAGCGATCCATCCCTGCGGCAGGCCTACGACCGACAGCAAGCGGAGAGTAGGCTGCCTGTGTCCCCGGACAGGGCCGTGTGGCCAGAGCCCATGCGCGCGCGACGTTCCCCTGTCGAGCCGCTGGTACCATCTCGGCCTGCCTTCCGCCAAGAGCGCTCCTTCCTCGACGAGTCCTTTTCGGCTCCGCTCGATAGCATTCTGGATGAGTGGTGGGGTGGTTTTGGATCGTGGCGTGCGCCGCAGCAGGCGGCGCACGAGGTCCCGGTACAAGTGCGCCTCTCGCCTACGCAAGCCAGCCAGGGCGGGATGTTCTGTGTCCAGATTCCGGTGCGCGTCGTGTGCCCGACCTGCTACGGCGAGGGTTGGGTTGGCCCATACCGCTGCCGGCACTGCGAAGGCACGGGAGCAGCGGTTACGCAGCGTTCCCTGACCGTGTCGTATCCGGCCGGCATATCCAGCGGCGACGTCGGGCGGATGTCGCTCGGCAGCGTCGGTCTGCCGAGGAGCGAACTGGTCGTTCACTTTTGTGTGCAGGCTCAGTAGCACGCCCTCTTTGCCTGGCGCGTCGTCCCTCTTTTCTTCTACCCTCATCTCGGCTGCTGTCCTACCAGCAGGTTGGGAACCTGCTGGTACGGTGTGACGGCGTGTTCGGCTGTGGCGCATGTATGCTGTGTGCGGCATCCGAGGCAGATAAACCCAGGCTATACCTTTCGGCAGATGCCATCCTGTTCCTTTCCTGCTATACTAGGGCCAAATCTCACACCCCACCACGGTGCGGGGCCTATAGGAGCAGAGACATGACACGAGACGGGCGGCTGCGCCTGGACCAGCCAGCAGCGTACCGTATCGCTGTACAAGGTGAGCTGGACGAGGAATGGTCGGACTGGTTGAGCGACCTGGTGATCCGTGTGGAGGGCGGGATAACGATCCTATCCGGGACAGTGCCGGACCAACCGGCATTGCACGGGCTTCTGGTCAAGATACGCGATCTGGGTTTGCCGTTGGTCTCTGTCGAGTACGTTCCGGGACGGGCTCCGGGGACAGACATGTGACGCGCTTGTAGCTGTAAGGGGAGGCGTTGGTGCTTCCTCTCACCTCATCTTTGCGCCGCCGCTGCTGTTGGGATATAATGCCTACCGGCACGCTTCCCACGTTTCACGCGGACAGGGGCGACGCATGTCGAGTCCCATTCTCAAGACCAAGCTTTATATCCCTCCTCTCCGCTCGGTCGTCGTGCGGCGACCACGCCTGGTAGCACGCCTCGACGCTGCTCTACATCACAAGCTGACCCTGATCTCGGCGCCGGCCGGGTTCGGCAAGACGACGCTGCTCAGCGAGTGGGTGCACGCCAGCGATGTTCAGGTGGCCTGGATCTCGCTAGATGAAGGCGATAACGACCCAGAACGGTTCACCCGCTACCTGATCGCGGCGCTGCAGCAGATCGCCCCGGAGGTCGGTCGCGAGGCGCTGGAGGCCCTGCATGCCGCACAGCTTCCTTCCTTGCCGGGATATGGGGAGCGCGTCCCTCTGGACGGGGAAAGCGGCGCGGAGCGGATGCCGCCCTGGCTCGAGATGGCGCTGGTTGCGCTGATCAACGAGCTGGATGCGCTATCTGAGGCGTTCGTCCTGGTGTTGGACGATTACCACCTGATCACGGTGCCGCACATCCACGAGGCATTGGTCTTTCTACTGCGCCACCAACCACCGCACGCGCACCTCGTCGTGTCAAGCCGCGTCGATCCGCCCCTTGCGCTCAGCCGTCTGCGTGGACGCGGGCAGTTGAACGAGCTGCGCGCGTCCGACCTGTGCTTTAGGCAGGATGAAGTGGCCGCCTTTTTCAGGCAGATGACCGGGCAGGCGCTTGCCGCGCGAGACGTGGCGGCGATCGAGGCGCGCACTGAAGGATGGGCGGTCGGGTTGCAGATGGCGGCGCTGTCCATGCAAGACCAGGACGCCCGCGACGTTGCCAGTTTCATCGACGCCTTTACGGGCAGCCATCGTTACGTCCTCGACTACCTGACCGATGAGGTCTTGTTCCGGCAACCAGAAGACGTGCAGCGCTTCCTACTGTGGACCTCGGTCCTCGACCGGCTCACGGCGTCCCTGTGTAGCGCCCTGTTCCGCGAGGGGGGGGCCTCCGACGCCGGCCTCGCGACCATCCACGCCAGCCAACGCATCCTCGATCATCTGGACCGGTCGAACCTCTTTGTGGTGCCGCTCGACGATCAGCGCGAATGGTATCGCTATCACCAGCTCTTCCGCGGCCTGCTGCGTCGGCGGCTGCAGCGCACCGATGCGGCCCTAGTGCCCTTGTTATACCAGCGCGCCAGCAGGTGGTTCGACCGCGAGGGACAGATCGTAGAGGCCGTGCGCTATGCGGTCCAGGCTGCCGATACCGAGCGCGTGGCACACCTGATCGAGCACAACATTCCGGCCATCCTCGATCAGGGCGAACTGCCTGCCCTCGCCCGCTGGCTGAATGCCTTGCCCCGGGAAGAGCTGTGCGCTCGCCCGTGGCTGTGCGTGGCCTATGCCTGGACGTTGGCCTATGCGGGCGCGCTCGAGGATGCCGAATCTCTCCTACACGATGCAGAAGCTGCCGCTTCGAGGTCGAACTCGATCGGCCTCACGGCGATCGATGGGCACCTGGCGGCCATCCGTGCCTATGCGGCATGGGTGGCGGGAGACCACCTTCGGGCCGTGGAACAGGGTCGCGTGGCCCTCGAGCGTGCACGTGATGAGGGCCGCGTGGCGCGTGGCTTTGCTGCGACTGCCCTGGGCAGTGCTCTGGCGGAATGTGGCGATCTACTTGAGGCTGAAAAGGTGCTGACAGAGGCGATCGAGTTGGCCGGTCAGAACACACACGTCGGCCTCTTGGCTGTGGCAGGCCTGTCCTATGTCCTGGTCCGACAAGGGCGCCTCGCGCGGGCGGAGCGCGTATGCCGGGATGCACTTGGTGGGATGGAGAAGGCCGGGTTCGAGCAGGCACCTCGGTTGCCGGCAGCAGGAAACACCATGGGCAACTTGAGTGCCATCATGCGCGAGCGGAACGATCTAGAGGGGGCCGCTCGTCTGGCGGAGCAGGGCGTGGCCTTGGGCGAACGCTGGGGACAGGCCGATACGATCACCTTCTGCGCCATGCAACTGGCCGAGACGCGTCAGGCGATGGGAGATGAGGAGGGAGCGTCCGCAGCCCTCGATCGTGCGCGCCAGGTCGCAGAGCATGTGTCGCCCTGGTTCGAGGCGATCGTCGACCTGACCCAGGCCGGGTTTGACCTGGCACGAGGTGACCTCGATGTGGTCGCCCGCTGGGCGCGCGACGCGGGCATCGATGATGGCGATCTGGACTATGTGCAGGGCTACTATGCGCACTATAGATCCGCCGCACTGTCCCTGGCGCAGGGGGATGCCCAGCGGGCGCTCGCGCTCTTGCGGGACATGGCGACAGCGATCGAGGCGGCAGGCGCGTATGGTCTTCTCATCCAGGTGCTGGCCCTCGAGGCGCTGGCGCTGCACCAGCAGGGAAAGGACAGAGAGGCACTCAACGTGCTGGAGCGCGCGATCCGGTTGGCCGAACCGGAGGGCTTTGTGCGATCCTTTGTCGGCAAGGGAGCCCGGATGCGCGAGTTGCTCGAGCTCGCACGGGATCGCCAGATCGTGCCAGGATACGTCGCGCGCCTGTTGAGGGCGTTCGCCCCTCAGGCTGGACAAGAGTCAGCCACAGCACCGGTCGTAGCTGGCCCACAGAGCACCTCCCGGGCCGAACAGGCGGCAGCGCAGATGGTCGAGCCGCTCAGCGATCGCGAACTGGAGGTCCTGAGACTCCTTGGGCTGGGGTTGACGAACCGCGAGATCGGCGAACGGCTCTATATCGCCCCCGGCACAGTCAAGGCCCACACGGCAAGCATCTATGGCAAGCTCGATGTCCACAGCCGGATGCAGGCGGTGGCGCGCGCGCACGAGCTGGGCATCCTCCCTCTCTCGCACTGAGGCGGCTCGACAGGGCCGCCGTCAAGTCCCTCGAGTGTCATTGCGGGCGAAGCGCCGGACGCTTTGTCCGCGCAATCTCCACCTTGCGTCAAGAGCGCCAACCTTGGCTTCTGTATGCGCCTTGGAGATTGCGCGGACGTTCTGTCCAATCGCTGGGAGAGCACGGGCCCGGAATGACGATGCAACAGCCGTGGGCAGCTCGATTTCGGGCTTGCCTTGTCTTTGGTTTTCGATTATAATGGTATACAGTACGATCTTCTGTCAAGTAGCCTGGTCCTTTGGGGGGAGGACACATGGTATACGAATACCGATCCTTGGTTGGGCGTCGTGTGGGGATCGGTTTCTGATGGCTACAGGCTTCATGGCTTCGGGCAGGGCCTGTCATACGCTTCCGCCAACAGCGAAGGCAATGCGTCCCCGCTGCCCACGATTGCGCCCGCAACGACTGCATGGCTGGGCGAATATGATGTCAATGCCACTTGAGCGCACAACCCCGATACGCGAGGAGACTCGGTCGATCTCTCGTGGAGCGACGCGGTGCGGCAGTGGGTCCATCGCGCCGCAAAGTTTCTTCATGCTCCTCATCAACCAGAGGTCGACTTGCAGGACTGCTTGCCGTGCGGCTGTCACTGCGCAGGGATCGGGTTAGCCCGTGACCGCGAATCGGGCAGTATCTGTCATGTTGTGGAATCGAGAATCGGGTAACGGCGAGCGAAGGCAATTGCTGGGAAAGGAAGGCTTGGTCTGAGGATGGGGTGAATGGACGATGGGACGAGCCTGGCGGCCTGTGCATGCCTGGTGCATGGACCATAAGCTCTCCACATCGCCTGTCGTAGACAGAGGGGGATCGCTCTACAAACGGGGGGGATGCGATCCGGCTTACGGGCCTACGGGAGTGGATGGGGCAGCGTGTGCTGTGGCGGGATCGACTCCTTGTGCCTGTGGCCGAACCGAGCGCGGCATCTGGCGCGCGAGCGCGCTTCCCAGATCGGGCTGCACCCAACGTCGTAGTGGGGTCCTCTCCACAACGGAAACACCAGCAAACAGGTAGGACCTGAAGGAGGTCAACGGTGAAAAAGCTCGGATTGCTTGTCTTGATCTGTGCGCTGCTCTTGACGGTGGGAGCACAGACTGCGGGGGCGGCGCCCCCACGTACCAGCCCGATCGTCCATATCGTCCAGTGGGGCGAGAACTTGACCGGCATCGCGGCGCGCTATGGGGTCAGCATCCAGGCCATTGTGAACTACAATGGGCTGGCCAGCGCGAACCGCATCTATGTCGGCCAGCGGCTGCTCATTCCCGTCGCTGGTTCGGTGCCGGCACCAGCACCGATTGCGAACTGCACCTACATCGTGCAGTTTGGCGACAACCTCACGGGGATCGCCTACCGCAGCGGCGTCTCGGTGGCCACGCTCGTCGCCATCAACAACCTGGTGAACCCCAACATGATCTATGTGGGACAGCGGCTTGCCCTGCCATGTGCTCATGTGCCGCCCCCAGCGCCACCGCCGGCACCATGGCCTGTCCCGGTGCCAGCGCCCTCGCCGACAGGGCAGTACTATGTGGTCCAGTGGAAGGACACCCTGGCCAAGATCGCCTATCGCTTTGGGGTGAGCGTATGGTCGATCGTGCAGGCCAACAACATCGCCAACCCGAACGTGATCTACCCCGGGCAAAAGCTCTTTATCCCGGGCACGGCGCCCGTAGAACCAGCACCGACGCCTCCACCGGGCTGCGAGCACCTGACACAGCCGCTCAGTGGCAGTGTGGTCAAGGGCACGGTTACGGCCAAAGGGACGGCGGACATCCTCGACTTTGCCTACTACAAGCTCGAGCAGCGCAAAGACGGACTCGACGGCTGGCACTGGATCATGTCGGGAACCAGCCCGGTGCAGGATGGGACTCTTGGCACGTGGGACACGCGCACGGTGCCTGACGGGAACTATTTCTTCCGCCTGGTGATCGTTGACGGGACGGGGAACTATCCGCCTCCTTGCGAGATCATTCTCAAGGTGCGCAACGATCCGTAGGTAGGTGGGGTCAGGTCGCCCTGGCTCTTATGGAGCTCTAAGGGTTCTCTAAGGCTCTTCTAACGCTGGTCTGGTACAATCGGATTGGTGTAGAAGGCAAACTAGACTCGTTCGTTGACGGCGCGCCCTTGCTATACCGGAAGGGCGCGCCGTCGGCTGACAGGTAAGAATGATGCCGGCCGGTGAGTCTACTAGGTTGAGTGAACCCAGATGAGGGAGTCCATAAGAGTGGAGCGAATCACGAATCACAGCATACTGAACCATATCCATACCGCGCTTCTCTTTGGCGGCATGATAGTGCTGCTCGGCTTGTTAGGCCTCTCGCTCGCGGGGCTCGTTGGCCTGCTTGGAGCCGCCCTGCTGGCACTGCCTCTCCTATTGCTGGGGCGGCGCATCTCGCCCTACTGGCTGATGCGGATCCTCGGTGCGCGACGGCTGGCGCCGTACGAGGTGCCTGCTCTTTACCGCACCGTTCAGGCGCTGTCAGAGCGAGCGGGCCTGCCCGCTGTGCCAGAGCTGTACTATGTGCCGAACCGGGCCATGAACGCCTTTAGCGTGGGGACGCGCCAGGACCCAGCGCTTGGCGTCACCGATGGGCTGCTGCGCAGCCTGAATTCGCGCGAGCTGACCGGAGTGCTGGCACACGAGATCACGCACATTCGCCAGAACGACGTACGGGTGCTGAGCTACGCCGATCTGATCGGCCGCATGACGGGCTTTCTCTCCACGCTGGGGCAGTTCCTGCTCTTTCTGAACCTGCCTTTGCTGCTGATGGGCCGGGTTCCGGTGTCGTGGCTGACCGTGGCGCTGCTCCTGGTTGCCCCTGCCCTGAGTGGGCTCTTGCGGCTGGCGCTGTCGCGAACGCGCGAGGTCGACGCCGACCTGGGCGCTGCGCGTCTGACCGGCGATCCGCTTGGCCTGGCAAGCGCTCTGCACAAGATGGAGTGCTATAGCACCAGTTGGGTCGATCGCATGTTCCGCCCGCACCGCACGCCGAGCGGATCGCTGCTGCGCAGCCATCCAGACACAGAGGAACGTGTACAGCGCTTGCTCGATTTGGCCGGACAGCAGGGCGAGGGCACGTCAGATGATCTGGACGGTCTATCTGCCTGCCCGGGCAACCTGGCGTAGAGACTCATACAAACGTTGTACTGCTCTAAACCGGGATACACAGAGGACATCCGGGAGATCATCCATCTTGCCGATGCGCGCCGCTACGCGCAATGGTATACTGGTATTGTGGTTAGCAGCGTAGCTTACCTGGAAGGTCGAGATGGATTACATGCACCCGGATCTACAGAAACGGATCTTAGACCGGCAGCGTCACGAGGCCGAAACCTATGCCGCCAACTGGCGCCTGCTGCAGGGCAGACAGCAGCAGCTTGTGTGGCTTGATCAGCAGCGCTGCTGGTTGTTGTGCCAGATCGGTCGCGCGCTGGTCTGGTCGGGCCGCCAGCTACAGCGGTACGGTGCTTTGCAGGCTTCCTGATCCAGACAAGCAGCATCGAGTCGCATTGGGTGTGGCCATGGATAGGCCCATCCACTCATAGAAAGCGGTTCCCCCACAGCGCGGCGCATACTCGCCGCGCTGTGTGCATGGTTGCGAACGACTCGATCTTGTTCCTCTTGGGGAAGAAGAGTACAATAGGTCGCAGGATGGTAACAGCTCGTTACCATTCTGCGACGCGTTTGTATTCCTGGCGTCACGTACGTGGGGTAGCATAGGCGTGTGCAGCGGACGGGGTGCGCCTGCTGCCGGTGGCATATGAGCTTGCGCATCTACCTGCTTCTGGGCACGTGGATGCGCCGGCCTACGGTTCACCCAAACCAGGCGGTGAGAGATATGAAGTCTAGGCGATCTGCATACGGTGTTGTGTTACTCCTGCTTTGCGCGCTCTTGATCAGCGCCTGCGGCACGGTGCAGGTCGGCGTCGAGGCGACGGCCACGCTACCACCAGCCACGCCCAGCCCGGCGGCACGCGCCACCGCGACGCCGTCCGCAGAGACACCGACCCCTGTGCCTGCCACGCCGACGCACACGCCGGCGCCGCGGAGCCCGACGGCAACTCCTACCCAACCGCCTACCGTGACGCCCACACCGTCACCCTTGCCCACTGTAGACGTCGCTCCCGGCTGGGAGACCTATGCCAGCGAGCGCTACCAGGCGACCTTTCGCTACCCGCCCGACTGGCACCTCGATACCGTGCACGGCGGCGAGGCGTACACAGGTCCGGACGGTTATTTCATTCTGGACGCCATGGGCAGCGGCGGCGCTCCGATCG
>CAZLMZ010000122.1:0-9843 GCA_964560475.1 uncultured Anaerolineae bacterium | reverse complement strand
CAAGCTCGAGTCACCACACAGCGCGATCACGTGCTTTCGGTGCTGTTCCGTGAGCTGCTGCCCTAGGGCCAGGCCTACCCCTGTGCCGATGCTCGACCCCAGGCTGTACTTGACGTCGAGCAACCGATACGGGGGCAACTGCGCCCGGACCATGCAGCCCGGATCACCGACGACGATCGACCGCTCTCTCCCGCCGTGCTCCTCGATCGCGCTGAGCAGCGCCTCGAACACAGGAAGGTAGGGGCAATCCTCGCACAGCGGGTGCCGGCTGGGCATAGGCCGCGACGCCTCGCCGCCCTCTGGGAGTGCCAGGTCAGGAGACAAGCGATTGAGCGCCTGCGCGATGCCAGGGCCAAACAGCTCGCCTGCATCCGCAATGTGACCGGTGTCGCGGCCATAGACCGGGGTCCGAATGCCGGCCATCTGCGCCTCGGCACGTATAGCGCGCTCGACCACATGCGCGGTCTCTTCCAGCACGAGGACACCTTTGACGCGCTGCAGGAAGGTACGTACCTGGGCAGCAGGCAAGGGATACGGCGTACCCAGGCCGAATATGCGTAGCTCGCGAGGGATCGTCCCATCCAACAAGTCGAACAGCTTCTGGTAAGCAAACCCGGTGGCTACGATGCCCAGCAGTCCATTCCCATGCTCCGTGTTCAGTTCTGACCGCTCAAAGCGTGCCTGCACCTCTCGCAGACGTGCGTGTAGCCTCTGGTGGCGTTCCACGACGTTGACCGGCAGCACGACCCACTCCATGAAGGATCGCCGAAAGCGCTGCACCGGGCGCACGGAGGCAGCCAGTGGCGCCAGCTCCCCGTCAGCCTCCACCAGGGCCCGCGTCACGCGCACCATGACCGGCGTGCCTACCTCCGCCGATAGCTCGAACGCCTCATATATTGCCAGGTGTGCGCCGGGGACTGTGGTTGGCTCGAGAAGTGGGATCTCGGCCATCAAGGCCAGCGTGCGGCTGTCCTGCTCGTTCTGCGAACCCCAGCCCCCAGGGTCGTCGCCGACGAGCAGCACCATACCGGCGTTGCACCCACAGAGGTCGAGCGCCATCAGCGGGTCGAGCGCCACGTTCATGCCCACGCTCTTGACACAGAGCAGGGACCGCACGCCGGCCAGCGATCCCCCAAAGACCGCCTCGAGGGCAACCTTTTCGTTGCTCGTCCAGTCTATGCGGACCTGCTCGGGCTCGGTCTGGCACGCAATCTCGTCCACCACCGCCGTCGTCGGCGATCCCGGATAGCCCAACACCAGACCGACGCCCGCGTCGAGCGCCCCCTGTGCCAACGCCTGCGCGCCAGAGACCCGTGTTCGCGTACTACTCATACTGTCTGTCCCCTTGCCCCACTGCAGAAGTGGCTCCCATGGCTTCCGGGATCTGTGCCAGCGCATCGGGCCACCACAGTGCCCAGCCCGTCTCGGGCCGGTTCACGAGAACCGGACGGTCAGAGTGGGATGCAGCCGCCGCTCGCCAGGATGGGCCTCGCCCCGCGACCTCGGACGGCGAGCACGCGCCCATTGGCGAAATAGCCAAAATCGAAATCTGTCAGATCGCCCGCCTGCTTGTCGGGGATCGGCATCAACCGCGCCGTCAGCGGCTTGTCCGCCACCACGGCCAGCGTAGAGACGTCGAGCAGGATGGCGGCGAGCTCGTCCACGCTGACGTCCCCCGGAAGCGGCACCGTGTCCAGGCCTGTCCCACACACCGCCGAATAGAGCAAGAGGCTGTCCAACCCATAGAGCCCTTCACCACTGCGCTGGGCCAGTACCTCGTCCTCTAGTACGGGGAGCATGATCCCGGAGAACCCGCAGCGCTGGTAGCGCGCGTCTCGCAGGACACGCGTCATGAGTGCGACCGCAAACAGGGTCCCGCTGCTGCCAAAAGCACTGACCCCGAGTCGCTCGACGGCGCTGCCGATGCTCCGTGCCGTCTCTGGATAAGGAGCAAGTGAAAAGTCGATCCCTCGGAACTGCAGCCCAGACTCTGCTGCGAGCTCGGCGCTCACATCCTCGATGGCGTGCGCCGTCCTCTCTACCGCCAGCAGCAGCCGCTCCCGCGCCTGCGCAACGCCGGAAGCGCCCTCAAAAGCCTCCACGGCAAGGTCAGCGGACTCGGTGGCGATAGAGAAGGCCGTGCCCTCGCCCCTATGATAAGAAGCGGGGAAGAAAGGCGATCCCGGGCCACAGTTCGCGAGGACGGCCAGCCGGAGGTTGCCAAAGCCGTCCTTTTCGAGCCCTGCGACCTGCGAGATTGCTTCTGCAGCCCGCTGAATCGCCTCCAGGTGAATGCCACATTGCCGATCCGCCACCAGCACAGAGACAAAGGCAGACTCTGTCTGGCGGATGATCTCTGGGATGACGTCGATGTAGCGGAGGTCGGCATCCTGCTCCACAGCCTGTACCGCTCCGAGCGAGCAATAGTCGATCCCGATTGCCCTACAGCGCTGCTCCAACTGGCACGCATACTGGACAGCGGCAGATGGCCCGCTAGACGCAACGACTTCCGGGAAGGGCTGCGATGCCAGGCGCACCGTCTGTACCTCGAACCCGGCCTCGGCAAAGAGCGCCCGCGCCCGTACCGGGAAGGTATCTAGCGACGCAAGGTGTTCCTCGCGGACTGGATAGCCCAAGTTGGTGCCGATAGTGACGGACCGGATGCGCATCTCGACTCCCGTATGTGACTACACTGACCACAACAGCTCTGGCGCGGCAAGCACCAGCGTCGCGACCCCGCCGACGGGACTGCCGGTTGCTTCGAACCTATCGCGAAACGAGAGCCAGAGACGCTCTGCCTCTGACTCCCGTCACTCACCGTGCCGGCCGAGCCGCCGTCAAAGGAGCAGTGGCGGCGCGACGCCTAGGATGCTGTCAGCGCAGCGTGCGCAGCCTTGAGCTGCTCGCGGATCTCGATGTTTTGCGGGCACTTTTCTTCGCACTCGCCACATTCGATGCATTCGTCGGCCTGCTTCCCGCCATTGCGGCCCTCTGGAAGCTTGGCATAGCCCTCCTTGGCAACGCCCCACAGCCCGTAGACCTGGCCGAGGTTGTACAACTCGAAAATGCGCGGAATCTTTACCCCCTGCGGGCACGGCATGCAGTACTCGCAGCCCGTGCAGTAGAGCTTGGCCATCTCGCTCAGCCGCTCCAACTGCTCGTGGATCAGCACCACGTCACCTTCAGAGAGGCTCACCTCGTCCGCCGCGACCGCAGTGTTCTCTGTTACGTGCTGCATGGTGCTCATCCCCGACAGGGCGAGGGTTACGTTCGGGTTGGCCAGCACGAATCGAAGCGCAAGCTCAGGAACGCGCTCTACGCCGGGCACCATTTCTGCCAACACATCCGATCGCACCCCGAGCCGTCCACCCGCGACGGGTCCCATGACGACGATGCCGACGTTCTTGTCGTGCGCGTGGTCGATCCCCTCTTCGAGGTCGCGATACAGCAGATTGTACTGCAGGGTGATCGACTCGACATAGCCGGTATCCACCAGCTTGATCAGGGCCTCGTTGCTGTCGTGGAAAGAGCAGCAGATGTGCTTGATCAGCCCTTGGTCGTATGCCTTGCGCATCCACTTGCTGACGCGCGGTTCGACGTCTTCGACGTACCGTTTCCAGTTGATCCCGTGATGGTTATAGATGTCGATATAGTCGACGTCGAGGCGCTCCAGGCTGTTTTCGAGGTGCGTCCACCATTCTTTCTCGTCTTCCCCATAGTAGTGGTTCTTGGTCGAGACGACGATCTTGTCCCGCCAGCCCTTGAGCGCGTCACCGACAGCGCGCTGGCTGTCCTGGTTGCAGTACCCAACGGCAGAGTCGATATAGTTCACCCCGGCCTCGAAAGCGCGATGGATCATCGGGATCGCCAGGTCCCGATCCACGACTCGCTCATCGTTCACTTCGGTCATCGGCAGGCGCATGGCTCCAAAACCAAGTTGCGAGACCTTGTAGCCCGTCCCTCCCAACGTTCGATAGATCATGCCATCTCTCCCATATGTCGTAGAATGGATGCCCATTCTATACGCACGTGTGCTGACTGTCAGCACACAATGGACCTATTCTACCAGGAAGCCGTGCTCAGGGCAAACACGACCAGGCCGAACCCCAGGGCATTGATCGCTAGGGGTCGTACCAGCGGACGGATCGCTTCACCTTGACCTTCCTGCGATTCGGTGCTAAGTTGGTGCATACGCCATCTTGCCACATCCAGGTGGATCCTCAGATTGGAGCAGCGGTCGTGAAGCCCAGTACATACTCGATTCGGTACCCTCGACGAACGGCACAGCGCCTCTTGCTGCGTGTTGTCGGACGTGCCCTGGTGCCGCTGCTCACCCGCGTGCAGGTGACGGGGACGCAGCACTTTCCTCGGCGCGGCCCCCTTCTCGTGGTGGGAAACCACGTCGGCACGATGGAGGTACCTCTCATGGTCATCTATGCGCCCTGGCAGATCGAGATACTGGGGCCAGGCGATATCCCGCCACCACCCGCCCTGGATGCCATCGCGCGCCTGTATGGATATACGCCTATCAACCGCGGCAGTATAGACCGGCATCCACTGGTCGAGATGCTGGGCATACTCGATCGGGGCGGCGTGGTCGGTCTCTTTCCCGAGGGAGGTATCTGGGACCCGGGCGCCCAGCCTGCCAAGCGCGGGGTGGCCTGGCTGAGCCACCGGGCACGAGCGCCGATCTTGCCGATCGGCTTTGGGGGACTGGAGGGCGCACTCAAGGCAGCACTCAGACTGAAGCGACCCACGCTCTCTATGAACGTCGGACAACTGATCCCACCCGTGACCGTACCGCCAGATCGTCCGCGGAAGCAGGCGCTGCAAGAAGCTGCAGCGGACGTCATGCGCGCCGTCTATGACCTGATCCCTGGCAGCGCTCGCCCCTGCCCATCAACTCCCGACCGGGAACGCTTTGAGCTGCGCATCGTCGTACAGAGCACCGAGGGCCCGGTGCGCGAGGACCTGCCACACGGGAGCGCAGTGTGCAGGATGTTCTACCGACCAGCCATTCTCCGCATCTTTGCCCGTGACCTGAATGTCGATGTGGAGGCCTTGCAGCAGATCACGGAGACGCACGATCCGGCGAGGATAGCCGCCGCCACGGCGAGGATACTGCACTATGTCAGGCACGATAACCCCGGCTTTTTCACCTATCGGTTCGGCAACCAGGATGGCAAGGCGATCGAAGCCGGGCTAGACGAGCTACACGGACTGTCTCTCCAGATGGCAGCTGCAGGGCGCCGTCTCACCATCACGCCTGTACATCGATACCAGGTGCGGGAACACGGGAAAGAGATCGTAGAGACGAGCCCAGGAAAGCCACACGAGTGGTAGAGGTGTGGACATGCCTACTCACAAAGTACCCCGGCCTGTCTGCGGACCGTGATCCGCGCGTGTTCCGCAGACAGGCTCTGGGCAGTAGAATGTGATCCTGCTCTGCTGCGCCCTTGCCTAGTGTACCTTCCACCACGTACGGCGATGGCTCAGGCCCCAGGCCAGCAGCAAGATCCCCGCCAGGATGATCCACAGGGGAGCGGCAGCTCGTGCTATCCACAGCCCCCTCGCCAGCCAGGTCGCAGAAACGATGGCCGACATGCCAAACACCGCCACGCCGCCGATGACACACAGCAGGATGCCAGCGGTCATCAGCCCGCCACGTCGCTTGATTGCGCCGATGATCAGTAGCGACAGGCCAACCGAGAGCGGCTCGATGGCCCACATGACCGCCCAGACCTCCCACAGGCCGGTGACGGCGCAGAACTGAAACAGCACTCCGTTCGCACCGACGATCATCGCCGGGATGAGGAGCCAGATCACCCGCAGCCAGAAGGCAGCCAGCACGAACCCGGCAGCTACGGCGAGCACTTCGAGCGGCCACAGCCATGCCCATGCACCCCACGAGCCCAGCGCACTGGTCAGCAAGAGGATGCCACCGGTGGTCAGAATGGGCACTCCCGGGATAAACAAGCCTCCGAGCCCGCGCCGCGAGGGATACAGAAAAGGCGGCAGCACGAAACCTAGCCCCACGCTCACGACGGTAAGTGGCCATAGACGCCACAGGGGCAGTACGTGCCACATGCGCAGGCCCATTAGCGGCGCAAGCACGGTGAGCGCCAGGGCCACCAAGCCGATGCAGATCAGTGCACAACCAGCCACCAACGATGTTCTTCTCGTCATGTTCGTCCTCCCCTAATCACGAGTTGTCCGGTATGCCATCAAGCATACCATTCTCGGTCGGGTAATGCCTATCCGATACCTAACGGAGGACGATGAGATGGCTACCAGTTGCGCCCAGACATGCCTCTAGCGCACCATGAAGGGGAAGTAGGTGCGGTAGACCGTCGGCGTGCTGCATGGAACGCCAAAGTAGTGGACGGCGTCCGTGTCTCTGTAAGGCAGGCCGGTATAGTAGCCCGTTGCTGTGGCGACGTTGGTCTGGAGGCAGGGCATCGCCTTTGGCAGCTCCACGATACACTCGTAGGACGCACCGGGTACCAGCGGGGAGGGAGTCGGAGCACAGGAGCTCAGATCCAGGTCCGTATCCACGACGGACACGTCATCCAGCGGAACAGATCCCGTGTTTATCACAGCGAACAGAAACTGGACCAGAGAATGATCGTCAGGTCCAGCAGGGACTTCGGGGGCCGACTCGACACTGTCGGCGTCCTGCCACTCCCCGCCGTCGATGGCGATGTACTTTTCGAGATCGATCGACGCGCCGGACCCATCATATCCCAGGTAGTAGACACGGTCCCCAGCGCTAAAGGCGCTGCCTGCGAACTCACCCGTGATCTGTCCCGTGTCCGAATGCTGTCCCATCTCTGCCAAGAGGGGACCCACGATACAATCAAACGGCTCTCCCGGCTGCAGTGCCGGCGGAGGAGTACACTCGGGATAAGAAGCCAGGTCAACAGCCGAATCGGTCAGCACGAGGTTCGACAGCTCGATGTCGCCACTGTTCCGTACCATCAGCCAGAACCAGACCGGCGTGCTGACGTACACGGCCGGTCCCGGAGGGCTGTCCGCCTCTTGCCACTCCGGCTCACCACCGATACCCAGGTACTTTTCGATATCGAGCCCCCCAACCACCACCCTGGCCTGATCCTGCGCCACTACCGTCGAGCCGTTGGGCGTCGTGGCTGTGACTGAGGCTGTGTTGGTGAACGAGGCAGTGACCTGCGGCGAGACGCACTGGTACTGGACGCTCGCCCCTTGCAGCAGGGCATCTAGGACGCGGTCACAATCTGGTGCAAGTGCATCCTGCACGATGACTGGGCCGAGCGCTACCCCACCTGGGTTGCTCACCGCGATAGTGAAAGTGACAATGCCTCCACGCTCAACCGGCAGTAGATCGGGGCTTTTGGAGAGTTCGATAGCTGGTGTGGCAACCAGCACACGCGCTTCATCTTGATCGGACACGGCCTGGCCCGAGGACGTAGTGGCGGTCACGGCGACGACGTTGGTAAACGACAGCGTTACATCGGGGAGGGTACACTGGTAGCTCTCACTAGAGCCGACGGCCAGTGTGTCCAGAGTGCGACTGCATTCCGGGACACGAGGGTCATCTACTATGACAGATTCCAGATCCACCTCGCCTACGTTCGTCACCGTGATTGCGAACGTAGCACTCGCGCCATATTCGACAGTCTGGACCTGGGGACCCTTTGCGACCTCTACAGCCGGGGTCGGTTCAGGCGCACAGGGCACGTCCACCACCCACAAAGCCTTGTCGTACACTTTTGAACAGTGGCAAGAATATCCGACGGCCCAGGCCCAGTTGACCAGATCGCCGCACTTTTCGGCAGGCACGACATAGGATCCCGTCAAGCTGTAAGATTGTCCCGGCTGCAGATATCCGACCTTCCGCCCGTCACAGCCAAACACGAGGGGATCGATGACCCACGTGTCCAAGAGCGGCTCGTTGCCACAATTTGTGACCGTAAAAGTATAGGTGATCTGCTCGCCCGGCTGCGCAGAGGTCGGTCCCGTCTTCTCGAGGTGAACGCAGGAATCACACGGCTGGACACAATCGCACGAGGTCTCATCGGCGAGGCTCTCAGCGCCGTCACATCCTGCCTCCTGCAAGGCCAAGAGCATATCCTCAGCATCTGGCGCTGTGAGGGGTGAAGCTAACGGCCAGGGCACCTCTCCGACATTGCCTACGGTGTCCGTCACACACTTGGAGGCCCCCACCAGGAGCGCGGTATCACTGGCAAGTAGCTCAGGTTCGCGTCGCTGACTGCTTTGTGCGAACACTGGGCTCTGAGCCGTGAGGGGTTGCTCGTATCGCGGCAAGATCAGGAAGAGCAAGAACGGAATCCAGGCCAATGCACGCCTGACCAGCCTCATCACGTCAGTCTGTCCTCCATCTCTGGATCGAGCAAGCCCCTCCCGCGATCCTTGGACGACCCTAGTTCCTGCAGAAGGTAAAGATCAGCTTAGCGCTCTCCCCTCGGACAGCGGCATACATGGATGCCTACCACAGAGGGAGACAAGACTGCTCCAGTACAGGCCAGATCAGGCATTCCTTAACCCGGTTCTTCCTGAGCGAAAAGGGTGGGCGACGGCGCAAAGGGCTGTAACCAGGCGGCCGGAGAGCCTGTCTCGGATCTCGACCATGGAACGCCCTGCAGGGCATAGACCCCTTCATCCGCCAAGGCCAGTGGCCACCGCTCGAAGCCATACACCGCGAGCTTTTGCGCCACATCATCTTGGCGCTCCGGTGGACAGCAGAGGATCAGACATGTCCCGTCGGCACCAGACAGAGCCGTCCCACCCACCGCGCCCGCTGCCAGGGCTGAATCGTAGCTTTGTCTGAGAAGACCGTCTCGCTCCCCAACCCCGTGCCCCGCGACCCATAGGCGATGCAGCAAACGGCCAAAGGCATCGAGGTCGCCGTCCCCTAACTCCGATCGTGCTGCCCGAACGAGTTCTTTGATCGGCTCCACATCCGGCTCATCCGTCTCGCGTGCGTGTCGATGGTCACTTGCCACTGGGTGGGCTCTGGCATCACCACGACCGTGGTTCAGCGCTACAAACACCATCAACCTCTGTTCGAGCGCTTGCCTGGCATCAGGGGGCACTTCGATCCGCTCCACGACCATCTTGCCGGATGACCGGGTAAGGGTACACAGCCCACCCAGAGCCGCCGCATAATGAACGTATTGAGGACAGGTCGTATCCGAGGTAGCACTCCCAATGTCGCAGGCCAACTGCGCCAGAGCGTAGGGTTCCAGGTCAAGGCCACAGCGAAAGGCAATGGCCTTGAGCGTTGCCACCGCCAGACTGCCCTGCAGCCGGACACCTACTTGGGGGAACTGCGAGGTGACGAATACATTCTGATGACCAAAGGCACCAAACCGACGCACGATGGAGTCGAGCAGATCGAGCTGAATACCGCTTTTCCTGTCGTTGCCGGTGTGCTGTCCAGATCTTGTACTGGCGCCGGCAAACGTTACGTGAACGCCATTTAGGCGGCTGGGCTCCAGGAGGGCATACACCGAGTAGCCGGTCGCCGCACAGATCACCGCCCCCCCCGATCTCTCGTATGCACCCGCAAACCCGCCCATGTCCCCACCTAGGGGAACACAGACTGGTGCCCGCGCGATCACAACAGCATCCATGTCTGTCCTCTTTCCGGGGAATGGGTCATCACTCTCTCCACCTCCGACGCATAGTGCGGGGCAAGCCAGACTGCTCCACCTTCCATGAGACGCACCGGGAGCCTGCAGTGAGACAGGCAGCGCCTTCAATTGGTGGCCATTATTCCCATTATAGGAAGTAAATATCAGGATTGCATAGTGAATAGTTTGGAATTTGGCTAGAGTCCTTGAC
>CAZLMZ010000121.1:0-9846 GCA_964560475.1 uncultured Anaerolineae bacterium | reverse complement strand
CCGGCCACGAGCAGACCCTCTACCTCAAGCGGCACCAGGCAGCGATAGGGAATATCGTAGCCCTCGTGCTTCAGATACCGCCGATAGCCATAGTAGTGGATGATCGGGCACGAGCTGATCGCCACCACGTCGTCAAATCGGCGCCCCTCGATCGCGTCGTCCGCAGTCAGCTTGTATTCCCCTTCGACAAAGCGTGTTTGGCGGACGCCGAGCAACGGCGGCGTCTCGATGATGCGCGCATCTATGAGCTCAGGCAGCCGGGCCCGCTTCCTCTCCAGGTCGTCGTAGACACTCAGCCTCGCCTCGACCTCGCTGCGCGAGAGATCGTCTGCATTAGTGCCATCCCTTGCTGGAACACCCGGTCCCCAGACGACAGCGTTCGTGCAGAAGTCGCAGCCGTGTATCTCTTTTGGGCGCGTCCGGCCGAACTCGATCCGGTACATCAGCGCATCCGTCAAGCGCGGCTCCTCGTCGGCGACTGTCTGCCAGAATGGCGCACCTGCGCGCGCCGCGACATCCGCGTCTCCCGTGGCGTCGACCGTGACCTCGCCCAGCAGTGCCTGGCGCCCCGACTTGTTCTCGACGATCACGCCGCGCAACACCCCATCCTCGACGATGCTGTCACAGCAGTAGGTATGGAGCATCAGATCTACGCCGGCGTCGACGCACGTGCGCAAGACAACATACTTGAACCTTTCCACGTCGATAGCGTAGCTGTACGAAAGCTGCCCCGGCTCGGTTGGGTACTCTTTTTGCGGGTATGGGCTCTGGCCCAGGCCATCCAGCGCCTTCAGCGCCAGAACGATCTCCTCAGCGATCCCGCGGACGGTTTGTGTGCTGTCCGGCTCGACCTGATTGCGAAAGCCGTTGATACACGCCATGAGCGACGCCGTCGCCGTTCCCCCGAGGTAGCCAAATCGCTCGACGAGCACTGTGCACGCGCCGGTGCGCGCAGCGGCGATCGCCGCAGCTAGCCCTGCTGGCCCGCCGCCGATGACCAGGACGTCCACATCGCGCGTCACTGGAATCTCACGTGCAGGTTCGCGTATCGTCCTCACCATGGCCTCCCATTCTGTCCTCTTTCGCTGTCTCAAGCTCAGCGCTCTGTAGACCGCCACAGCCCTTCGCGCAAGCTGTTGCCGTGCCCACGATACAGCGCTGGGTTTGAGAGGCGATGCTGCACTTCGCGCACCACAATCTCAGCAGCGGCCGCTAGCGTCTCGCGCCCCAAGTCGGCGTTTGCATCTTGAGGCGCCATCCGCCCACCCACGCCCACCAGCGGCTCACCTTTTGCCGGGAGCAGGCTCAGGTCCACCGTCTCGGGATAAAGTGCCATCACGTGCGACGTCTCCCACCCCGCCGCGTGGTCACCCGCATACGCGTAGCGGTCTTTGAGAAGCAAATAGTCCACGACCGCCCATGCCAGCATACCCTCGCGCTTGCTGTACTCTCGCTGGTTGAACTGCAGCACCGCTGCGCGGGCGTGATCGATCAGCGGATAGTGACCCGCTACCAGCACCCCGACTTGGAACCCGAGGCTCTCGACCTCCGCAAGGATATGGATCAGCAGCTTGTGGTAGTTGAGGGCCTGCTCCGTCGGCGTGAACGGGTACCGCTGAAAGTTCTCTGGAGAGAGCGACATAGCAGTCGCAATCTGCCCGCGGTCAGCCGCGTTGGCCTCCATCAATGCTTCGGCGCGGCTCTCCCCGTAATACAGCGGCGGAAAGACGAGCCCCCCACCCAACTGCGCACACATGATGGCCAGCCCTTCGGCCTGCAGCGTGTCCGCGCCTGTGGGGTTATGCACACCATGCCATTCGATCGTGCCGATCGGGATATACGCCACCGGGTGTGCCTGCCGGCGGGCCACGATCTGTGCCGGACGCAACATATGGTAGCGAACCTCGGGATCCATTATCCGCTCCTCTCACTGGCACTCGGCAATCGCCTGCGCAGCGAGGCCGATCGCCCTCATATGCTCGTCTCGACAGCTCTCGAGGGTAGGTTTCCACACAGTCTGCAGGAACCCGAGCAGGCGCGGGGGCGCGACGTGCTCCCTGCAAAACGCGACCGTTCGAGACAGGTTCTCTGGCGTCGTCCAACTGCTGCCCGTCGGGATCTGGTCATAGCCGTGCGCTTCGAGATCCAGGTAGGCGCTGCATCGCTCCACGTCCGGGCCGAAGGCCGCGCCATAGTACCAGTTGCTCTGCACCACCGAGTGAGGCATGTTGGCAAAGAAGGCATCTGGATGCTCCCACACATAATCGGACCACACCCATGGCCGTACGTCGGCAGCTTCTACGTGATCGACCAGTAGTTGGAGATCGTGCCACCACAGCCCGTGCTGGCGGATCACAGCGTATGCATAGTGCCTCTGGTGGCGTGCCGTCTCTTCGTCCATGCCCAGGTGGAAAAAGCGTGGCCCATCAAAGAGCTCGACCACCTCATCGATCAACTCGCGGCACACCTGGTAGTAAAGCTCGGTGGACACACATCGAGAGTAGGGCCCCAACCACGCATCGTGACTCGTCGAAAAGTTGAGCTTGGGCACTGGCTCCAGGCCTATTGCACGCAGTTGTGCCAGCTCAGCCCGCAACTGATCGACACTCCACGCTCCCTCCACCGCGATCTCCGGGTGGCTCTTGTAGGCAACGCTATCGCCCAGATCGAGCACGACCATGTTCAGCCCTGCCTCAACCATCGCCTGGCGGATGTCGCGCCATAGCGTCTGGTCGAAGCGTAGGTAAGGTTTCGCCGAAACGTGCTCCAGGCTCCACTCTGGCGCGGGTCGGTCGGCCCACATGTTGTAGCTCAAGTGGACCAGGTATGCCCAGATCATCCGATCGTTGCTACTCACTCTGCACCTCCAGCTATCGTGTCCCAGGAAATCCTCATGAGGCAGCACGCCTATCCGTGCCGACTCTGCGATCAGAGTAGCGGCCGTATAGAGATACTGGCAATCCGTCCACATCGGTCCGTCGAGGGCATCGAGGACGGCTCAGATCGATTATAGCCCGGGCATACTGTTTCCACAAACGCTCGCGCGCACACACCTAACCCGCAGAAACATCTGCAAGGGCAATTGACCATTCCCAGCACTTACGCTATAATACCGCCGGTTTGCGAGCCTTTCGCTGGCCCCATTGTTCGATGCCTGTACCCGCGACAGCATAGAGAGGAGCATCCCGATCGTGGCATGGCTTGCCGGTTGGTGGAACCAAGTATCAGGGACCGTCCTACAAGGAGTCGAGACGACCGTTGTAGGGATGGCCTTTGTTTTCTTCACACTGGGTCTAGTTATCCTATCGATGGTCATTCTAACCAGGCTTCCCTGGCTGCGTGTCAAGGAGTCACCTCAGCAAGCCGAAGCTGAGGCAGTCCAGGAGACGAGTGCCGCTGCAGAACCAAAGCCACAGGACGACGAACTGGCGAGGGTCGCAGCCATTGCAGTGGCACTGCTACGCGGTCAGCAGCGGCTGGCTGTACGCCACCAAGGCAAGCCGCAGCGCAGCGCATGGAAGAGTTACGGACGAGCTCACCAGATCGGGCTGTAGGCTCGCATCAGGCCATCTTCGCAGGCAAGTAGCCCGCGCCTAGTTGGTACGGAATATCTGAAACCGGAGGTCTGTCAGTGGTCAAGTACGATCTGAGTGTGAATGGCAAGAACTACGAGGTCGAGGTCGAGGACTTTCGCACGGAACCAGTTAGAGTGACTGTCAACGGCAAGACCTTCCAGGTGAGCGTGACAGCGCAGTCGGGAGGCCCACCTCCAAAACCCACGGCCAGACTGGCGGAACCGGTAGAGGACGTGTACGTGCCAACGGTCGCCTCCACGTATGTCGAGACCGATATCGCGATGGAGGAAGAGCCGGCAGCCGCGTCGCCCGCCGCTTCTGGCGGTGCTGGGTCAGACATCACTGCACCAATGCCGGGCAAGATTCTCGACATCGCGGTGCAGGTGGGGTCGCAGGTCAAGCAGGGCGACGTACTCTGCAACCTTGAGGCCATGAAAATGAAGAGCCCAATCCGAACGACGACCGAGGGCACGGTCGCGCAGATACGAATCAGTGAAGGACAAAACGTGAACTTTGGAGATGTCCTTTTCACGATACAATAGCGGAGGAGCAGACGAGTGAACTGGGCGTCTCTGTTTGACCAGCTCAGCGTAGGAATCCTCGCCCTGGTAGACGACCCTGGGCGAGTTGTCATGATCATCGTCGGTGGTGTGTTGATCTACCTGGCTGTCGCGAAGGATTATGAGCCAACGTTGCTCATCCCAATCGGGGTCGGGTGCATCCTGGCGAACATCGCTGGAAGCGGCATGGGTGTTCTCACGATCAGAGGTATCCCGTGGGCAACTCCCCCCGATGCAAGCGCGGAGGGTCTGTTCAACGTCCTCTACAATGCTGGCATCAACAACGAGCTGTTTCCCCTGATCATCTTTATCGGGATCGGAGCCATGACGGATTTCGGACCGCTCCTGGAGAGCCCACAGATGGCCCTACTGGGCGCGGCGGGTCAGTTTGGCATCTTTGGTACCTTGCTCATCGCTACACTGGCTGGATTTGACATCCGCGAATCCGCATCGATCGGCATCATTGGCTCGGCAGATGGGCCTACGTCCATCTATGTGGCGACCGTACTCGCGCCCAGGCTCCTGCCGCCCATCGCCGTCGCCGCCTATTCTTACATGTCGCTTGTCCCGGTGATCCAGCCGCCTGTGATCCGGCTGCTCACGACCAAAGCGCAGCGCCGTATCCACATGCCCTACACGTCCGGCTCCGTATCGCGGACGACCCGCATCTTGTTCCCCATCGTGGTCACCCTCGTCACCTCCATCCTGGTTCCTCTGGCGACGCCCCTGATCTCGATGCTGATGTTCGGGAACCTGCTCCGCGAATCACTTGCGGTTGACCGCCTGTCCGAGACGGCACAGAACGCGTTGGTGAACATCGTGACCATCTTCCTTGGGCTCGTCATCGGCGGAACGATGGTTGCCCAGCAGTTTCTCCAATTGCGTACCATCGGTATCTTTGCGATGGGTATCGTTGCCTTTGCCCTCGATACTGCGGGCGGCGTGCTCTTTGGACAGCTGATGTATCTGTTCTACAAGATCGTCCTCAAGCGGCCGTTCAACCCGATGCTGGGCGCGTGCGGCATATCAGCCTTCCCAATGTCTGCTCGCGTGGTGCATCGTGTGGCACAGGAAGAGGACTATACGAATTTCCTGCTGATGCACGCGATGGGTGCGAACACAGCGGGCCAGATTGGATCGGTGTTGGCCGGCGGCGTCGTCTTGGCACTGCTTGCCAGCATGTAGTCCCTTCATCTCAGGCGGAAGGTCAAAATGGAAGACCGAATGGAACGTGACGAGCTGTTTGGCGAGCTCCAGACATTCCCCCTGTTTCGGCACACCTCCCCGGAGATGCTGGGGCAGATCGTAGACCAGTCCGAGACCGCCGTTTTTGCGCCCGACGAGGTCATCATCCCCTTTGGCCCCCCCGTGACTTTTCTCGGTGTGGTCCTCTCTGGTCGGGCGGAGGCACGTGCACGCGTGTACACGGAGGCAATGGAGGTCCGCGAGCGAGGAGACTACTTTGGTGAGGTCTCTCTGATGACCGGTGAACCCGCCGCTTTCACCATCGTCGCCACAGAACCCACACGCGTGCTCATGATCCCTGATGATCTCTTCTCTCGGTGGGTCGCTTCTGATCCAGATGTACGCCACATCTTTGCGCGATCGATGGGCCGACGGATGGTGCTGCTCGATGACAACCTCAAGATGCGCGCCGAGCTAGACGAGGCGAGGCGCAGTGAAGCCGATCCGTATGGCCTGGAACTGCATACCAGGGAACCGATGAAGATCCTGGTAGTCAATGTCAGGCGGACCTCGCTCAAGTTCAGCTTTTTCGACACCGCCGACCAGAGCAAAGGGGTAGAAGGACAGATCCGGGGGATCGGTGACGAGGACTGTACGTTCGAATACCGCCGTACCAGCACCGATCTCACCGCGCAATGGAACTCGAATGAACCGGTATGGGTTCATCTTCGCGAGCAGCTTGGCACACTCGACCACGCACAAGGACTGCACCTGATGCTGGATCGGCTGTGCGACCCACAGGTCGGCGTCATCGGGAGCACCAGCGAGATCAGCGTCGTTGGCCACCGCATCGTCCACGGCGGTCACAAGTACAACTCACCCGTCCGTATCGACGAGCAAGTGATCGAGGACATACAAGCCGTAAGCCATCTGGCACCATTGCACAACCCGATGCATCTGGTGGGCATCCGGGAGCTGCTCCGTCTCTTGCCCGACATCCCACACGTGGCTGTGTTTGACACAGCGTTCCACCAAACGTTGCCCGAGATGGCACAGATCTATGGCCTTCCCTACGAACTATACGAGCAGGACCGCATTCGCCGCTACGGCTTTCACGGGCCATCGCACCAATACGTCGCCCTGCGCGGTGCCGCCTACCTAGGGCGCCCGATCGAAGAACTCAAGATCATCACCTGCCACCTGGGCGAAGGCGGTTCATTGTGTGCCATCAACCACGGGCGCTCCATCGACACGAGTATGGGCCTCACGCCCCTCGAAGGGCTGATCATGCCGGCTCGCTCGGGGGATATTGATCCTGCTATCGTCCTCTACCTGCAGCGAGAGAAGGGGATGACGGACGCAGAAATCGAGCACTATCTGAACCTGGAAAGTGGTCTCAAAGGCTTAACCGGGATCTCAGACGATGTACTGGAAATCGTTGATGCAGCCAACGCCGGCAACCGGCGTGCAATGCTAGCCCTGCAAGCCTATTGCTATCGCATCCGCAAGTACATCGGCTCCTACTTTGTCGCCTTGGGCGGACTGGACGCGCTCGTGTTCACCGCGGGGGTAGGCGAAGGAAGCAGCGGCCTACGCGCAATGACGATGCAGGATCTCTGGCACCTTGGCATCGTGATCGATGAAGTCAAGAACCGCGCGCTCGACATGACAAAGACCAAGCTGGCGGACATCTCGCACCCTGACTCAAAGGTCAAGGTGTTGGTCGTTCATACCGAGTGGGCACGCATGATCGCGCGTGAGACCATTCGTCTGCTGGGTTATCAGGGCATCACCGAGATCATCGAGGCTCAGCGGATCCCGATCCCGCTAGGCGTTTCGGCCCATCACGTTCATCTGTCGGAGGAGGACTTGGCTCGCCTGTTTGGCCCAGGTCACGAGTTGACGCCACGCACGCCCCTCAGCCAGCCCGGGCAGTATGCAGCTGAGGAGATGGTTAGCCTGGTCGGTCCCAAGGGACGCATCGACCGTGTTCGTGTACTGGGGCCCGTCCGGAGCAAGACGCAAGTAGAGATCTCCCGCACAGAAGAGTTCCGGCTCGGTATCCAGGCCCCGGTCCGCATGTCTGGTGATCTGGGAGGCAGTCCAGGGCTGGTGCTAGAGGGGCCAGCGGGGCAGGTCCGGATGGAAGAGGGCGTGATCTGCGCCCAGCGTCACATACACATGACCCCCGAGGACGCGCTGCGTTTTGGCCTGCGGGACGGTGACGTCCTCAGCGTACGCGCCGAAGGTGAGGGCGAACGCGAGGTCATCTTTGGGGATGTGGTCGTTCGTGTCAATCCCAAGTATAAGCTCGAGCTACACCTGGATACTGACGAAGCCAATGCAGCCCAGGTACGGACGGGCGACGTGGGCTATCTGGTCAACATCCAGAGGCGCGGCAACCGATAGGTACGCAGAAAAGTCTACCTGACCAACTCGGCATACTGCAGCGTTGCGGGCGCTCTTGACACATCGAGAACCAGCCGTTCGCGCTGAGTGATCTGTGTCGACAGGGCAGGATAGGAACGTTCCAGCACAGCCAGTATCCCCCCGCGCCGCAAGAGAGCCGCTTCTATGGTCTGTGGATCACCGATTGCCTGCAAACGGTAGGGCCGGCTCACGATTTGATCACCGAGTCTCAACTCGCCACTTGACGCCACATCGAGCACCGAACTGGCCGTGAGGCGCACGCCATTCAGTGCGATCGCCTCGGCGCCCGCATTCCGAAGCTCATTTAGCGTGTCCTGCAGGTCGAGGGCATTCAGCGGGCCATCGAGCACGAGCTCGATGCCGGGCCCCGCAACCACTGCAGCGCCGTTCAGCATCCGAACCTGATTGAGGTCCGCCACCAGCTTCTCCAACGCTGTGCCCTGTCGTTCCGCATCGTAAGCAGCCTGCTGCGTCGATAGCGCAGAGATCTCGGCCCGCAGCCGATGATTAGCGTCGACCAGTTGGCCCAGCAGTACAACCTGCTCATCTTCGCTGTACAGCGTCTTTTGCAGGTTTCGCTGGCCTCGCAATTGAGCGATTGTAGCGACGCCGAGGCCCAGCAGCACAGCAGCTACCCAGAGTCGAGAGACGAGCCCGCGTCGCAGCATCGCTCTTACCCGCCAGGCTCGACAAACTGCTGCACGATGCTGCCCTTGTAGGCCGGAATGGTCACAGATTCGCTGGGAGCAAAAGTCAGCCCAACTCCGAAGCGATCGACCCGCTCCTTCAGGTCGCGCAGGTAGCCCGGATTGCGCAGATACTCACCGAGACGATCTGGATCGCCGATCGCGAGAATGGTGTACGGAGGGCCGAGACGCGTGTCGTTGACGAGGATGGTAGACCCGACACAATAGACAGAAGTGCTCTGTACGATCCGCTCTCCGTTCACAGAGATGGCTTCGGCGCCCGCTAGCCAGAGCATGCTGATCACGTCGCGCAGGTCAAAGTCGTGGATCAGCAAATCGTCAGCCCGACCCGCCAGGTTTCGCGTGCTATCGGTCAAAGTCACCCGAATCCCAGGCCCGCGTACCGCTATCAGGCCAGCTCGAGCTCTCTGTAACGCCAGCTCTTTCTGGAGATCGTCGAGCAGGTTCTTGCTTCCGGCTGCCTCTGCCTGCCGGGCGTTGAGCGTATCCCGCAACCGGCTCACCTGAGCCTTGAGTTCCACTTGCTCAAGTTCTAACAGCCGGATCGCGCCTTCCACCTCATCCGGTGCAGCCGCACCGCTCTCCGCTGCACCAGGCCACTGAAAGCTGATCAGCATCCCCACCGCGAGGGCCGCGATCAATATCGCCAGCCGCCCATCGCCGAGCCGATTCGCTAACCGTCGCCTCATCGCCCTGCCTACCTGGTCTGCCAAACGCGAAAATGCACCCGAGGGTGCATCTCCTAGAGCCAAACCAAACCGTGCGGCTCCTAAGGCCGGGTGACTACCAGGTCATAGCTCTTGACATTGTCCGCCAAGCGCGTCTCCCCCTCAACCGGCAACACACGTACCTTGAGCTGATACTCGTAACTGAATGGGATCTCGGTGTCCTTGAAACGAGCCAACTTGATCTCGCCAGGTCCAATCGCATCAATCGTGCCCTGCTTGTGCAGGATAAGCGTGGCCCCCTCTCCTCTGAACAGTTCTACCTCAAGCGCTACATCACGCTCCGTAACCGATCCGGTATTCTCCACAGCTACCAGAAGCGTGATTCCTTCACCCCGATTCCTGCTTGCCAGGATCTCGTCGTACTCCAGAGGCGGATCAAAATCCACCGCCAACACAGCGAGGTTATGGTCATCCATATCCTGCCCGTGCGCCTGAGGCGTCGGCTCAACTGTCGATGGAGTACGGTCTATGATCTGGACACGAGCACACCCGCTTGCCCACATCGCTGTCACTGCCAGAACTACCAGGACAGCGACATGTTGCCAATGCCGAGACAACATGATTGCCTCCCATTTATCCGCAGTGTCACTCCAGAGAACGCACCCCCTTCAGTGAGATTGGCCCCTACTATAGCGCAAGTCCAAGACTTTGTCAAACCCCT
>CAZLMZ010000120.1:0-9848 GCA_964560475.1 uncultured Anaerolineae bacterium | reverse complement strand
TGCGCCAACGATGCCCACGACGATATCGAGCAGCAGGCCCTGTCGCGCACTCGTCCCCATGATCCTGCTGGCCACCCAGCCGATGACAGCCCCAGCGATGATCCATATGATGAAGTTCATTTTGTCCTTTCCTTTCTTGAATGCTTGGGATATACGGATTGTCCGTGTTCACAGACCTATCCTATTGGATTTTGGCCTCTTCCAGCCGCCGGTTGATCTCTTTTTCGGCGCGCTGGCGGGTGTAGCCATACTTTTGTTGGAGCAGGCCGATGAATTGGTCGGCCTTGCCGCCCACCCGCTCTAGGTCGTCGTCGGTGAGTTTGCCCCACCACTCTTTGACCTGACCCCGCATTTCCTTCCACTTGCCCTGGAAAATGTCCTCGTTCATTATTCTTTCTCTCCTGGTTTCTTCGGATACGCTGCCCCCAGTTTGTGCCGGCGCCTCGGGCAGCACACTGCGTTGGCGTTCAACCCACTCCGCTGGCGGGACACCCATCCCGGCCCGGATGGGCTGGTGGTGTCATCAAGCAGCAACGCTTCCGACCGCAGCGCGCAGGCGTTCAACTACCCGGTCGGGCATCTCGCTTTTGCTGATAAAGGCATCAGCCCCGGCCGACAGCGCGGCTTGCTGGCGGGCATCCAGGTGGCTGATCAGAACAATGACGATCGCCGTCGGGCAAGCCAACCGCAGTTCGGCCAGGGCCTGCCCTGAGTCTGTCGAATGGGCCGCACCAGACCCGTTGGCAATCAGATCCCAGTCCACCAACACGATGTCTGGACGGGTCACCGGAGCCTGGGCCAACACAGTGGGCCAGTCGGCAGCTTCGCCGACGACCTCCAAGCTGAGATCCAGCAGCATGAGGCGGAGCGCCGAGCGTTCTTCGGTTTGAGCATCGGCCAGATATACGCGTTTCATAGGTTCATCATACAACAGAACTCCCCCGGCCACATCCACTGGCCGGGGGAGTTCTGTCTCCCCCAGTTGGGGGAAATATAGAGGGGCTACAGAGGCCGTCGCTCAAGTGATGACCCCGTAGCACACAGCCGGAGCCACAGCTTCCGTGCAAAAGAGGACGACTCCTTAGCCATGGTTTTCTAGCCTCCTTCCTCAGACGTGCGCTGCAGTTCTTTGAACAGGTCTTGCTGCTTTGCCGTGAGCTCTGTCGGCAGGCGTACATCGACATGGGCATACAGATCGCCACGTTCTTCTGATTCTTGCAGGTGCGGCATACCCTTGCCCCGCAGACGGAAGCGCTGCCCATTCTGCGTGCCGGCCGGGATCGTCAGCTTAACCGCGCCGTTGAGCGTCGGTACCGACGTCCGGCCACCCAAGATCGCCGTATACAAATCGATAGACACGGTGACCTGCAGGTCGTCTCCCCGGCGCCCAAAACGAGGATCGGGGAGAACCCTGGCGCGCAGATACAGGTTACCTGCCTGGCCGCCAGCGGTCCCCGGCGTCCCCTCGCCTGTCAGGCGGATCCGGGTGCCGCTGCGTGCGCCGGGCGGGACCTTGACCCGCAAGCGGCGGCCGCCTTTTTCAAAGACACGCGTCGTACCGTGATAAGCTTCTTGCAGGCTGATCTCGATCTCTTGCTCGACATCTCGCCCACGCTGCGGGCGGGCCTGGTACTCAAATCCTCCTGACCCGCCATCCGGGGATGCACCTCTCATCCCGCCAAAGATTTGGCCAAAGAAATCAGATCCTATGCTTCTTCAAACTCACCTTCAACCACTTTTTCCTCGCCGCTGCCCTCGCCGCCGTCCGATCCGGGATAGGCGCTGGGCTGTGGGCCACCTGCCGCTTGCTGCTGGGCTCCCGCTTGCCGGGCATACATTTGCTGGCCGATGGCATAGCTGGCCTGCTGCAGCTGTTCGATCAACTGTTGGATGCGGTTGGTATCCGTGCCTTCCTTGGCCTGTTTGAGATCCTCCATGATCTGCTCGATCCGGCCACGATCGGATGCAGCGACCTGATCTCCCGTCTCGCGCAGCGTCTTTTCGATCCGGTAGATCATGGCATCGGCCTGGTTGCGCGCATCGATCAGCATCCTGCGCTGCTTGTCCTCTGCTTCATGGCGCTTGGCCTCGCGCACCAGATCCTCGATCTCACGCTCGCCCAGGTTCGTCGTCGCCGTGATCGCGATCTGTTGCTCCTTGCCCGTGGCCTTGTCTTGCGCCGAAACGTTGAGGATACCGTTGGCATCGATGTCGAATGTGACTTCGATTTGCGGCACGCCACGCGGCGCAGGCGGGAGCCCTTCCAGGTTGAACTGGCCCAGGCTGATATCGTCCGCCGCCATCGGCCGCTCGCCCTGCAAGACGTGGATCGTCACCGCCGTCTGCCCATCTTCGGCCGTTGAAAAGATCTGGCTCTTGCGCACCGGGACCGTCGTATTGCGTTCGATCAGCAGTGTCATCACCCCACCCAGCGTTTCCAGGCCCAGGGTCAACGGTGTCACGTCGAGCAAAAGCACGTCTTTGACATCTCCGCTCAACACACCGGCCTGGATCGCCGCGCCCACCGATACGACCTCGTCAGGGTTGACGCCCTTGTGCGGCTCCTTGCCGCCTGTTAACTCGCGCACCAGGTCCTGGATCATCGGCATGCGCGTCGCGCCACCCACCAGGACCACTTCGTCCAGGTCGCTTGCCGTCAGGCTGGCATCCTCCAACGCCTGGCTAAACGGCGCCCGGCAGCGCTCAACCAGGTCCTCGGTCAACTGTTCCAACCTGGCACGTGCCAGCTTGAACTGCAAGTGCTTGGGACCGGATGCATCGGCGGTGACAAAGGGCAGGTTGATTTCCGTCTCGACCATCGTCGACAGCTCGATCTTGGCCCCCTCAGCCGCCACCTTGAGCCGCTGGAGCGCCTGGCGATCCTGGCGCAGGTCGATGCCCTGATCTTTTTTGAACTCGTCGGCGATGTAATCCACGAGACGCTGATCCCAGTCGTCGCCGCCCAAGAACGTGTCACCGCTGGTCGCCCGCACCTCGATCACACCTTCCCCTATGTCGAGGATCGAGACATCAAAGGTGCCGCCGCCCAGGTCAAAGACGAGGATCGTTTCGTCCTCTTGCTTGTCCAGGCCGTAGGCCAGCGCCGAAGCTGTCGGTTCGTTGATGATCCGCCTGACCACCAGACCGGCGATCTGCCCCGCATCCTTGGTTGCCTGGCGCTGGCTGTCGTTGAAATATGCCGGCACCGTGATCACCGCCTCGGAGACCGGTTCACCCAGGTAGGCTTCGGCATCCTGCTTGAGCTTGCGCAGGATCATGGCCGAGATCTCTTGCGGCGTATATTCGCGATCGGTCTGGGGAATGTACACCCGGGCATCGCCTTCCGGCCCGCGCACGATCTTGTAAGGTAAAATCTTACGTGCCTTTTCAACCATCGGATCGTCATAGCGGCGTCCCATCAGCCGCTTGACAGAATAGATGGTGTTTTCCGAGTTGACGACCGCCTGCCGATGCGCGATCTGCCCGACCAGTTGTTCGCCCTCCTTGGTGAATGCGACAACCGAGGGACACAACCGCCCGCCCTCAATGGTTGGGATCACGGTGGGTTCTCCACCCTCCATCACCGAGACAACCGAGTTGGTGGTTCCCAAGTCAATTCCTATGATCTTGCTCATAGTTACCTCCCTATGTCACATGTTAGGCTAAAAACGCTTTGCATCCTTTCAGACACTACCTGAGCATCGCTAGATACGCCTGTTCATGCACTCATTCTACGACAAAACTCCCCGGGCCACATCCATCGGCTGGGGGGATTTTGCCTCCCCCAGCCGGAGGAGATGTCGAGGACGAAAGACCTCAGCGAGGGGTCTCTTGAGTTGAATCTAGTAGGGCATTCCCCCCATGCCGCCACCGGGAGCGCCGGCGGGTGCACTTTCTTCGGGAATGTCCGTGATCAATGCTTCGATCGTCAAGATCATGGCCGCGATGCTGGCCGCGTTCTCGATCGCGCTGCGAGTGACCTTGGCCGGGTCGATGATCCCCTTTTCGACCATGTCGCAGTACTCGTTGTCGAGCACGTCGTAACCCCAGTACTTGTTGCCCTTTTCTTCCTGCTGGCGGCGCACCGTCCCGACGACGACTGCTCCGTCCATACCGGCGTTGGCGACGATGCCACGCATCGGCTGCTCCATGGCCCTCCGGACGATGGTGACGCCGGTCTGGGCATCGGGCATGTCCATCTTGATGCCATCCAGGGAGGCTATTGCGTTGATCAGTGCCACACCGCCGCCGGGAACGATCCCCTCCTCGACAGCCGCACGAGTCGCGCTTAGGGCGTCCTCGACGCGGTGCTTCTTTTCCTTTAGCTCGACCTCGGTCGCCGCGCCCACGCGGATGATGGCAACGCCACCAGCCAGCTTGGCCAGCCGCTCCTGGAGTTTTTCCTTGTCATAGTCAGAGGTCGAGGTCTCGATCTCGGCGCGGATCTGGTTGATGCGGCCCTGGATCTGATCTTCATCGCCAGCACCACCGACAATGGTTGTGTCTTCCTTGGTCGCAATGATCTTGTCAGCACGGCCCAGGTCCTGAACGGTAGTCGTGTCCAGCTTGCGGCCCATTTCCTCGGTGATCACCGTTGCGCCGGTGAGGATCGCGATGTCGCCCAGCATGGCCTTGCGGCGGTCGCCAAACCCGGGCGCCTTGACGGCCAGGCAGTTCAGCATGCCGCGCAACTTGTTCAACACCAGTGTGGCCAACGCCTCGCCGTCGACATCCTCGGCAATGACCAGCAGCTCACGCTTGCCGACCTGGACCAGCTTTTCCAACACGGGAACGATGTCGGTTGCAGACGAGATCTTTTTGTCGGTGACCAGCACGTAGGGCTCGATGAGCACGGTTTCCATGCGGTCGGGGTCCGTGACAAAGTACGGGCTGATATAACCACGATCGATCTGCATACCCTCGACGTACTCGGTCTCAAAAGCGAGGCCCTTGCTCTCTTCGACCGTGATCACGCCATCCTTGCCAACCTTGTCCATCACCTCGGCAATCAGTTCGCCGATCTCGCGGTCCTGCGCCGAGATAGCGGCGACGCTGGCGATCTCTTCCTTGGTGTTGATGTCCACAGCCATTTCACGGATGGCGTCCACGAGCGCTGCCGTTGCGGCCTCGATGCCGCGCTTGATCAGCATCGGGTTCGCACCGGCGGCTACGTTCTTGAGACCTTCGGTGATCATCGTGTGTGCCAGGACGGTGGCGGTGGTCGTGCCATCACCGGCAATGTCGTTGGTCTTGGTCGCCGCTTCCTTGAGCAACTGCGCGCCCATATTCTGGTATGGCTCTTCGAGCTCGATCTCCTTGGCCACGGTCACGCCATCGTGGGTGATCGTTGGCGCGCCGAACTTTTTGTCCAAGGCGACGTTACGCCCCTTGGGCCCCAATGTGGTAGCAACGGCGGTCGCCAGGACATCGATCCCACGCTTCAGCGAACGTCGTGCCTCTTCGGAAAAAACGAGTTGCTTTGCCATCAAACATATCCTCCGTTAGGGTGTTTTCAGTCGTGAGAACCTAGTCTTCGACCAGAGCCAAGACGTCGCTCTCTCTTAGGATGAGTACCTTTTTGTTCTCCTCTAGCTTGATCTCGGTGCCGGCGTACTTGGCATAGAGGATACGATCGCCAACCTTGACTTCCATCTTGACACGTTTGCCGCTGTCATCCAGCTTGCCGGGGCCAGCAGCGATGACCCTGCCCTCTACGGGCTTTTCCTTGGCTGTCTCGGGAAGAAGAATGCCACCCGAGGTTGTGTCTTCCTGCTCGATCGGCTCGACAACCAGACGGTCGCCCAGTGGTTTGAGCTTTCCCATTACTGTACCTCCTCTAAAGTTTCATAGGTTTGTGATGTGCTTCGGTCATAAAGACCTGGACTGTGGCTAGTTTGACCACTATGCGCTCTCCCAGAGAGACAGTCACTTGCACGCGTCTAGGACCAATTGCCTGATAAAGCACCGTGTTTCGCGAGACTCTTGCAGGGATGCCCCAATCCATGGTCTTTGACATGGCACTTGGTATTAGTAGGTCTGGTGTACCCCTTGGGAGCCGCAACAGCAAGAGTAGGCGGCGATATGCACACCTTACGACTTCATGATACAGTAAAACTCCCCCGGCCACATCCATTAGCCGGGGGATTCTCATCTCCGCCAGTTGGGGGAGATTTGGGGGGAGGGACAGCAGCTGTCGCCTAGCTGACGAGGCGATGGCGCACAGCCAGCGCCGCGGCTTCCGTGCGGCTGGCAACGCCCAACTTGGCAAGGATGTGGCTGACGTGGGATTTGATGGTGGAGGGGCTGACCACCAGATTGTCGGCGATCTGCGTGTTGTTCAGTCCCTCGACCAGCAGGGCCAGCACGTCACGCTCGCGCTCCGTCAGGTCGTGGCCGGGCGTGGGCGGCTGGGCAGCGGCTTGGACCAGCGCCTGCGCGGCCTCGGACGAGAGGGTGGCACGACCGGCGTGCGCCGCGCGAATCGCCTGGGCCAGTTCGTCGGCCGATACATCCTTGAGCAAGTAGCCGATGGCCCCGGCCTGCAGCGCGTCCTGGACCAGCTCCCTGTCTTTGAAACTGGTTAGCGCAATGACCTGCACCTCTAGGAACTGCTGGCGGATGGCGTGCGTCGCGGTCACGCCATCCATATCCGGCATGACCATATCCATCAGCACCACATCGGGCCGAATCTGGGCGCAGAGTTGGATCGCGTCCTCGCCGTTGGCGGCCTCGCCCGCCAGTTCCAGGTCGTCAAAGACCTTCAAAAAGGTGGCCAGTCCTCGGCGCACCATCGTGTGATCGTCGACCAGCATAACGCGGATCGGTGCAGAGGGGGACATACCTACAGGGCCTCCTGTTCTAGGTCTCTCGCCCAGCGGATGGCGATCTCGGTGCCGTGACCCGGCTGGCTCGTGATCGATAGCATGGCGCCCACAGCTTCGGCACGCTCGCGCATCATGCCCAAGCCGGAGCGACCAGGAGCAATGTGCGCAGGGTCGAAACCGCGGCCGTCGTCGCAGAGCTCTAGTTCTATGACGCCGGGATCACGCTGGAGATAGATCGCCACCTGGTCGGCCTCGGCATGCTTGGCGATATTGTTCAGCCCTTCCTGGCACACCCGGTAGAAGGCCACCTGCACCTCGGTAGGCAAGCTCCCCTGCCCCGTCACGCTCACTGCAACAGGGATGTTCGTCCGGCCGGTGAACGCGCCGCCCAGTTGGCGCAGCAGGTCGCCCAGGTCCGTGTCGGTCAGGATCGAGGGCCGCAGCTCGGCCAGCAGCGCGCGCATCTCGGCCAGCGCGCCGCGCGTCAACCTGCGCAAGTCCTCCAGCGACCGTCGCCCCTCGTCCGCATCTCGCTCCCATAGGCGCGGCAGGACTTCGGCGATCAGGCCGGCAGAAAAGAGGCTTTGGTTGACGGCATCGTGCAGGTTCTGTGCCAGACGTTGGCGCTCGTGCACCGCGGCGAGTGCCTGCGCTCGCTCGTACAGCTCGGCGTTGACCATAGTGATCGCCGCTTGGTTGGCCACGGTCAGGGCCAGGTCGGCGTGATGGGCCGTAAAGTAATCTCGTTCGGGGTGTGCGACGCCCACACCGCCGATGACGCGGCCCTTCACCACCAGGGGGACCCACATCCACGCCCGCATCCCCTCCAACAGCACGGCTGACTGCTCATCCAGCAGCGAGCGGAGAAACCTTGCTGCCGGGTCGGCACTCCACACGTCGGCGATTCGGATCGGTCGGTGCCCGTTGAACAGCACCGCCAGAGTATCCGAACCGTCCAGCCGGACGCGAAAGGGCGCGGCCTGGTCCATCTGCTGCGGCCCGCGTATGGCCAGGGCAACCAGAGCCGAGTCTTCCAGCGCAAATAGTCCGGCACGGCTGTACTCGATGATCACCCGCAACTGGTCGAGGATCAAGGCCGGCTGGAGTTCCAGGGCAGAGGCCAGCGTCTGGGAGATCTCTAGCAGCGTGGACTGCTCGCGCGTGCGGGCTTGCACCCGCTGTCGCAGGATCTGCTCAGCCTGAACCCGGTCGCTGACGTCGCGCACGACACTCAGCAGGCACCGCCGGCCCTGGTAGCTGAGTGGCGCCCCGCGCCACTCGGCGTAGAACAATGTGCCGTCCCGACGCACGTGAACCACCAGCGGTTGGGACGTACCACCAGACTGGGCCGCCTGGACGTACTCGCTGAACAGAGGCTGGCTGTCGGGATGGATAAAGGTCGTTGGCGAGAGGCTGATGAACTCCTCACGGCCATAGCCGTGCATTCCGGCTGCCGCGGGATTGGCCTCAACCACGCGACCGTTCTCGACATCGTGAACGATCAGCCCATCGCTGGCGGCTTCAAAGATGCTTCGATAGTACCGTTCTTCGCTCATACGGGCCTGGCTTGATAGGGAGACCAAGTGTACGCGGTAGCCTGATGTGCTGGCTCTAACCTCGTGCGCTGGACCGGTGCACCGCGTGCCACGATCAGAGCTGAGCAGACCCACTCCATCACTGTGGATCCTCGAACAGACGGGCAATCTATCCCCTATTCTAGCATGGTTGGGCGGAATCGACAACGGTCGATGCTCGGCTGCCAGAGCGGTTGCAGAGTCATGCCGGGGCCAGGAGCAACACATTGGCAGCCTCCTCCGGACTGGCATCGTGATGGCTGTGGGTGTCCGGCGTTTCAGCCCTGCCTGACCTGAGCAGCAGCCCCAGGAGCCGCTTGTCGTTGATCGCCATCACGTGTGCCCCTCTGTGACGTTGCATTGCCTCCTGTCGGGAATGATGTTATACTGAATCAGGACGAGCAGATGACCGAGTCTACCCTCCAGGTGTCCTGGCCGGAAGGTGTCATCCGCTCAAGGACTATCGGGCTAGCCCCGATCATCGATACACGCGACTCATCCTGAGCGATGGATCCTCGAGCAGATGTACGTTTTCAGCCAATATAGGAGGTAGACGTGTTCAGCCCAAGCAAGAGCTCTGGAATTCTGACGTTGGTCGTCCTGGTCATCGGCGTGGCTCTCTTAACCGCTGCGTGCAGCAGCACTAGCCCGACAGTGACCCTCGGTACCGGTACCCCAGAACCGGCGGGCCCGCTCCCCACCTCTACGCCGGTGCCCGCTCAAGACACGGAAAGCGCCCAAGAACACATTGACGCAGCGGCAGCCTACTATGCCGGCGGCAACTATGACCAGGCCATCGCCGAGCTCGAACAGGTCATCGCGCTCGAGCCCGACAATGCCGATGCCTACACCAACCTCGCGCTCTCTTACTTTGAGAACGGCGACTATGCAGAGGCCGTTGCCGCCTGGACCGACGTGATCGACCTCGACCCGGAGCAGGCCGCTGCCTATTTCGAGCGGGGCACGTCCTACTTGAACCTGAAGCAGTACGAACAGGCCATCGACGATCTGACCCGGGCCGTCGACCTCGATCCGACCAACGCGGACGCCTACCGGGTGCGCGGCAAGTCCTATGCGTTCATGGAAGACTATGAGCAGGCCATTGCCGATTTCTCCCGGACCATCGAGCTTGACCCCGGGTCGGGCGAAGCCTACCTGAACCGGGCGGTCTCGATCAGCAAGATAGGCACCTCCAAGGAGGATCTGGCAAACATCATCGCCGATGCTGGCATGGTGATGCAGGTCAGCGACGATCCCGGCATGCGCGAGCAAGCCCAGCACATGCTCGAATCGCTCCTGGAAAACATCGATGATCCGGCCCTGCAGCAGCAAGCTGCCGACGCGCTCCAAGGCAAGGTCGCCACGCCAGGCGCAGAGACGTCCCTCATGGACCTGGACATCAACCGCGCCCCCGGCCACTCGATTGGGTTCGAGCGCCACCTGGAGCCGG
>CAZLMZ010000119.1:4057-9933 GCA_964560475.1 uncultured Anaerolineae bacterium | reverse complement strand
CCCAATCCCTCGGCCATGAGCCCGGCGGCCAGGGAGCGGATCTCGGGCGGCATGTCGGGGGTCCAGCACAGGCCGACGCAGGGATAGGCCAGGCGGACGTGGCCGATGCTCCGTAAAAAGAGCGCGGTCAGCTCGTTGCACACGTCGCTCCCTGCGGCGTCGCGCCCGCCGAGCATCCAGCCGACGGCCAGGCTGCGCGGCGTGTACTCGGAAAGGAGCAGCGCCAGGCAGTCGATCAGCTCCAGCGCCTCCTCCGGCGTGGTGCGCCCCTCGGCCAGGTCGCGCCGGTAGTAGGGGAGCAGGTAGCGGTCGGGCCGGCCGAGCTGAAAGAGGTGCATGCGCTGCCCGGCACAGAGGCAAAAGGTGACGAAATGGACCGCCTGCATGGCCTCGCGAAAGGTACGGGCCGGGAACGCGGGCACGCGGCGGCAGGTGCGCGCGATCTCGCGCAGCTCTTCCCGGCGCTGCCGATCGGCCTCGTCCTCCGCCTGTGCTTCGGCCAGGTCGGCATAGCGGCCCGCGCACGCGACCAGGGCGTCGAGCGCGACCGTGCAGGCCCGGTAAAAGGCGTCCTGCTCCACGTCGGCGGGGCGGGCCAGGTCGAGCCGTTCGCGGTAGGCCTCGACCTGGCGGCGAACGCCGTCGACGCCGAGCTGCAGCAGCTTGTCATAGTCGATCGCCATGTGCGCGCGCTGGCCGAGGACCGGCGGGCGGGCCGGATCGCCCCATTGTCGGTAGCGCGCCAGCTCCTCGCGCTCGTCCGCCGTCAAGGGACGGTCGCAGAACTTGCCGACCAGCAGCTCGCCGGGGTTGATGACCGGCGTGATGCCGCGCAGGATGGCCGCCGTCTCGCGCGCGCGGCGGACCACGGTCCACGGCTCGCCGGCGCTGGCCGCCCAGGCGCGCGCAGAGAGCAGCGCCACCTCGGGCGCGGCCCCCGGGGATGCCAGGTCGAGGACGTGATCGCGCAGGCGCTGGACGCGCGCGATGGGCCGGTCCAGGGAGGTGCGCTCGGCGGTGCGTGGGCGGATCGCTGGGTTCGACACGTGTAGAGCTCCTATCGCTCCGGCTTGAAGACCACGGCGGCCAGGGGGGGCAGGGTCAGGTTGAGCGAGTAGGGCCGCCCGTGCCAGGGCACGGGGTCGGACCAAAAACCGCCCATGTTGCCCATGCCGCTCCCCCAGTAGGCAACAGCGTCGCTGTTGAGGATCTCGCGGTACATGCAGTGCTCGGGCACGCCGACGCGGTAGCCCTGGCGCGGCACGGGGGTAAAGTTGGAGGCCACCACCAGGTAATCGTCCGGGTCGGCGGCGCGGCGGATGTAGCAGAGGATGCTGTTCTCCCAGTCGGAAAAGTCGATCCACTCGAACCCGTCGCTGGTGAAATCTCGCTGGTAGAGCGCCGGCTGGGCGGCATAGAGGTCGTTTAGGTCGGACATAAAGAACTGCAGCTTCCGATGCGGCTCCCACTGCAGCAGGTCCCAGTCGAGGCTGGTCGCTTCATTCCACTCGTGCCATTGGCCGAAATCCTGCCCCATGAAGAGCAGCTTTTTGCCGGGGTGCGTCCACATGAAGCTGTAGTAGAGGCGCAGGTTGGCAAACTGCTGCCACATGTCGCCGGGCATCTTGTCGAGCATAGCGCGCTTGCCGTGCACGACCTCGTCGTGCGAGATCACGAGGACGAAATTCTCGGTAAAGGCATAGATCAGGCCAAAGGTCAGGTCGTTGTGGTGGAACCTGCGGTGGATGGGCTCCTTGCTGATGTAGCGCAGCGTGTCGTTCATCCAGCCCATGTTCCACTTCATGCTGAACCCCAGCCCGCCGAGGTAGGTGGGGCGCGAGACGCCGCCAAAGGCGGTCGACTCTTCGGCGATGGTCACGATCCCGGGATAGTACCGGTAGCACAGCTCGTTGAACTGCCGGATAAAGTCGATCGCCTCCAGGTTCTCGTTACCGCCATACTTGTTCGGCGTCCACTCGCCCGGTTCGCGCGAATAGTCGAGATAGAGCATCGAGGCCACGGCGTCGACGCGCAGGCCGTCGACGTGGTACTTGTCCAGCCAGAAAAGGCCGTTCGAGGTCAGGAAATTGCGCACCTCGTTGCGCCCATAGTTAAAGACCAGCGTCCCCCACTCGCGGTGCTCGCCCTTGCGCGGGTCGCCGTATTCGTAGAGCGCGGTGCCGTCGAAACGGGCCAGGCCGTGCGGGTCGCGCGGAAAGTGCGCCGGCACCCAGTCGAGGATCACGCCGATCCCGTTCTGGTGCATGGTATCGACGAAATACTGGAAATCGGTGGGCGTACCGTAGCGGCTGGTAGGGGCATAGTAGCCGATCACCTGGTAACCCCACGAGGCGTCGAACGGGTGCTCGGCCACGGGGAGCAGCTCGACGTGGGTGTAGCCCAGGTCCTTGACGTAGGCCACCAGCTTGTCGGCCAGCTCGCGGTAGGTGAGAAAGTGGTTCCCCTCCTCGGGGACGCGCATCCACGAGCCGAGGTGGACCTCGTAGATGGCAAAGGGCGCCGCGAGCTGGTCCTTGCTGCGGCGGGCCTCCATCCATGCACCGTCCTCCCACTCGTAGCCATCGATCTCGTAGACCATCGACGCGGTGCGCGGGCGGACCTCGGCGGCATAGGCGTGCGGGTCGGCCTTGGCCAGGACGTACCCCTCGCGCGTCTTGATCTCGTACTTGTACAGCTCGCCCTGGCCGATGGCGGGAAGAAAGAGCTCCCAGATCCCCGACCCGCCGCGGACGCGCATGGGGTGGCGCCGCCCGTCCCACTGGTTGAAATGGCCGACCACGCTGACGCGCTGCGCGTTGGGCGCCCACACGGCAAAGAGCGTGCCCTGAACGCCGTCGATCTCGCGCACGTGCGCGCCGAGCTTTTCATAGCTGCGGTGGTCGGTGCCCTCGCCGAGGAGCTGCAGGTCGAAATCGGTCAGCACGGGCCAGAAGGAATAGGGATCGACAAAGGTCCACGTGTGCCCTTCGTCGTCCGTGGCCCGGATGCGGTAGCGCGGGATCTCCTCGTGGTCGTCCAGGAGGGCCTCGTAGAGCCCTCGCTTGTGCACGCGTGACATGGGGTAGGCGTCGTCGTCGACGAGCACCGCCGCCTCTGCAGCCTGGGGGAGAAAGGCGCGGATGGCGATCGCCGGCTCGCCCTCGATCTCGACGGGATGGGCGCCCAGCACCTGGAAGGGGTCGTGGTGGTAGGCATAGACGATGCGGTTGATCTCGTCCGTGGAGAGGGTGGTGTTCATGGTCTATCGTCCTTGTCGTCCGCTTGAGTACCTATTGTCATTGCGAGGCGCTCGCTTTTGGCGCCGAAGCAATCTCCGGCTAGCATCGGTAGAGATTGCGCGGACGTCCTGTCCGTCGCCGGGAAAGCACCGGCTCGCAATGACAGGGCGGCTCCCGCCGCTTCACTCGTCCAGCGCCGCGATCAGCTCGTCGCCTGCGCCCGGGCGCTCGATCGAGCCGCAGTCCTGTAGGCGGCGGATCAGGTCGATCCACTGCGCGCGTCGATCGACGCGCTGTAGCATCTCGTTCAGGATCGCCGCCCCGGCAGCGACGTCGTCCAGCTCGTCAGCCAACCGGAGCGCCTGCCAGAAGGCCATCTCTTCCAGCTCGGGGGCCAGCGCTCGCGCGGCGGCCCACAGTTCGAGTGCACGCTCACGCTGTTCTGTAAGCAGCGGGCTGGCCTGGAAATTGATCCGCTGCGCCCGGCGCAGGCGGACCAGGCGATCGAGCTCGTCGAGCGGGGCCTCTGCCTCGTCGACGCGCAGGTCATAGACCGAGCGCCGGAAACCGAGGGCCTGGGGGTCGCCGCTGACGATGGCCAGCGCGGCCGACTGCATGCCGCGGATGTCGCCCCCCTCGCCCTGCGCGGCGTGGAGCGCAGCCAGCATGCGTGCTGCCAGGTCGCCCTGTGCAGCCTCGTACGCCGCGGCCATGGCCGGAACGACCGTGTCGCGTTCCATCATGTTGGCCTGCACGCTGTAGCCGGCGCCGACGTGGTGGCGGGCATAAGCGATGCAGTTCTCTCCCGTCCACGCCGCCGCCCGCCCCTCCGCGTCGACCACGGCGAGCTGGCGGCGGTCGGCGCCGGGGTCGGAAGCGACCAGCGCCTCGACGACGTGCGGCGCGTCGATCCCCTCGCGCAGCATGGCCAGGCCGATGGGACCGAAGCTGATGTTGGCGCTGGCCTGCGTCGCCAGGGCGCCCATGCCGGGCTCGAGCCAGGGCACGATGGCGCCGACGCACATCTGGTGCGTCTGCACGGCGACGCCAAGCTCGCCGGTGTCAGGGTCGCGGGCGACGATGCTGTAGGTGTGAAAGAGGGGGGTGTAGGGCATATGTCGTGTTCCTCTCAGAGACGATGACTGGTATGGCGCGCCGGATGCGAAACGTGTGCCCCCCTCCAGCTCCCCCCGATGGGGGGAGGGAAGAGCGTGCGCACCACGCGACGCATCACTCCTGGGGCTCCTGCGAAAAGATCTTGCCGGGATTAAGGATCCCGTTCGGGTCGAATGCCTCCTTGATCCGGCGCTGCAGGCGGATCAGGACCGGGTCCATGACCAGCGGCAGGTAGGCGATGCGCTTGGCGCCGATCCCGTGCTCGCCGCTGATCGTCCCGCCCAGGCCGGAGACGAGCCGGTACAGGTCCGTCAGCACCGCGGGCAGCACCTCGTGCCACTCGTCCATAGGCGTCTCGGGTTTCTTGACCACGGTGGCGTGCAGGTTGCCGTCGCCGGCGTGGCCGTAGCAGGGGATCAGCACGTCGTAGCGCGCAGAGAGCGTCTCCAGCGCCGGCACCAACTCGGGGATCTGGGCCAGGGGCACGACCACATCCTCGATGCTCTGCACCGGGCAGATCGCCTTGAACGCGTCGGCGATGCTCTCGCGCACGTGCCACATCCGTTCCTCGTTGGCCGGCGTGTTGCCGACGTACACGTCGAACGCGCCCAGGTCGAGACAGAGGTCGACGATCGGCTCGCACATGGCCTCGACCTGCTCCTGGGTCGGGCCGTCGACCTCGATCAGCAGCATGGCCCCGATCTCGGGATGGGGCGGCTGCTCCTCCAGGTACTGGTAGGTCGTCTCGACCGAGAGGCGGTCCATGAACTCGACCGCGGTCGGGATCAGCCGGCCCTGGGTCATGATCTGGGGCACGGCGGCGATCGCCGAGCGCACGTCCGGGAAGGGGATCAGCAGCACCATGCACGCCGCCGGAAGCGGGATCAGCTTGAGCGTGGCCTCGGTAAAGATGCCCAGCGTGCCCTCTGACCCGACCAGCAGGTGGATCAGGTCATAGCCGGTCACGTCCTTGACCCGCTTGCCGCCGAGACGCACGATCTCTCCGGTGGGGAGCACGACCTGGGCGCCGAGCACGTAACGCCCGGTGACGCCGTACTTGATCGCACGGCCCCCGCCCGCGTTCTCGGCCAGGTTGCCGCCGACGAAACAGGTCTCGCGGCTCATGGGATAGCCGGCGTAAAAGAGGCCGTACTGCGCGACCTCCTCGTTGATCGCGTTGGTGATCACGCCGGGCTGGACGACGGCGACCATGTTCTCGCGGTCGACCTCGAGGATGCGGTTCATACGCTCCAGGGAGAGGACGATCCCGCCGCAGGCAGGGACCGCGCCGCCCGAGAGGCCCGACCCCGCGCCGCGCGGGGTGACGGGGACGCGCTCGCGGTTAGCGAGCTGCAGCACGAGGCTGATCTCCTCCGCCGAGACCGGCTTGACCACGACCTCGGGCATGTGGACGTATTCCTCGCCCGCCACCTCGTCGTGCCCATAGTCGACCATGCGCTCCGGGTCGGCGATCACGTTCTCCGCGCCGGCGATCGATCGCAGCTCGGCCAGGATGGCCTC
>CAZLMZ010000119.1:0-3957 GCA_964560475.1 uncultured Anaerolineae bacterium | reverse complement strand
GCCACGAAAATGCGGGCAGATCGACACGTTCTTGGTCGCGCAGCGGTGCGTGCCCGTCCCCTCTGCCCGGTTCCAGGGACACTGCTCCTGCGCCCACGCGATCGCGCCGGGCGGGGTGGCGAGGTCGATGTCCATGTTGGCGCCGGACAGCCTGCGGATCTGTGCGTCCATCCCGTTACTCTGCCTGTAATACGCTGCCGCAGTAGGCGCACTCGGCGACCGGACGCCCGCGCCCCTCGCCGGCCCACGTCACCTCGTCGGCGCGGACGGGCGCGTTGCACGAGGGGCAGCGGGCCGGGAGCTTGGCTGCGGCGGGCGCAGGCGGCTGCCCGGCCTCGGCACCGAGCAGCGCGCGGCCCTCGGCGCGCAGGGCAACGGCCTGGTCGTGGTAGCCCCCTTGCTCGAATGCGTCGATTATGCCCGGCAGCAGGCCGCGCAGGCGCCCGACCTGCCCGGCGTCGATCATGAGGCGAATGGCGCGCCGTGCCAGGTCGAACGCGTCCTCGGCGCCCCCCATCTCGAGGCGGGCGCGCGCAGCGCGCAGGTAGAGGTGGGCGGCACGGATGGGCATGCCGCGCGCGGCGGCGACGTCGGCCAGGCGCAGCAGCAGCGGGTAGGCCTGGGCGAACTGGCCGGTCTCCATCATCTGGTTGGCGCGGCGCAGCATGCGCAGCCCCGCGTGTCTCGGTCCCGCTTGCCGCAGCACGCGGCGCGGTCGGTGTCGGACCATGTGTCTCCCTCCTGTGGTAGCCTGATTATAGTGGAGGTGGGGGAGAAGCGCAATATTGCTTTCCCGGTCCATCCGGACTATAATGGAAGAAATTCCGAAATCCTGTAGAGGTAGATGAACCATGGATACGCCGGGTACTGCAAAGACCATCCAGATTCGCGACAAGGGCGTGATCACGGTGCCGGCAGAGCTACGCCGTCAATACAACCTGCAACCAGGCGATGTGCTGACGCTCATCGACCTGGGGGGGGGCACGTTCCTGGTCACCCCCCAGGTCTCACAGCTCACGAGGGAAAGCAATCAGGTCGCCCGGCTCCTTGCCGAGCAAGACGCGACCTTGGAGGAGATCCTGGACGCGCTCGAAGAAGAGCGCGAGACCTACTACCGCGACCACTATGGCCAACCCTGATCTCTTTTTCGACAGCAGCGCGTTGGTGTCGGGCATCATCTCGGCGCAGGGTGCAGCACGGGCACTGTTGCTGATGGCCGAAGCTCGTGTGCTGGCTCTCACCGTGTCCACGCAGGTGATCGCCGAGAGCGAACGCGCGATCGCCCGCGTGGCGCCACACGCCCTCGTAGCCTTCCGCGAGGCGGTGCGCAGCAGCGGCTTGCAGATTGTGCCGGATCCAACTCTCGAAGAGGTGCAGGCGCACCTGAATGTCATCGCTCACCCTGCCGACGTGCCGATCGTGGTTGCGGCCATGCAAGCGCGGGTAGATTACTTGGTGACCCTGAACCGCCGCCATTTCATCGACGATCCAGCCGTATCAGCCCGCTCAGGGTTGCGCATTGGCTCTCCAGGCGACGCGCTGGCGTGGGTGCGGGAACAGATCGCGGGGGCGTGATGCGTGGGCCGATCTGCCCGCGTTGCAGTTTGCCGATAAGAAAGGTGCCCGTCACTTCTGCCGCAAGTGACGGGCACCTGGATACCTATTGCTCACTGGCCGGTGAAGGCCTCGATCACGGCAGCAGCGTTTTCGACGGGGGTGCCTGGCTGGAGCGACTTGGCCGGGGCGAGGATATAGCCGCCGCCGCGGCCCATCTCGGCGCACAGACGCTTGACCTCGGCGTGGATCGCCTCCGGCGAACCAAACTGGATCGTGCTCTGGCTGCCCAGAGCACCCCAGAACGTGATCTGATCTCCCCACTTGTGCTTGAGTGCATAGGGGTCCATGCCTCGCGCCTCGGGCTGTACGCTCTCGAGCACGTCGAGTCCGATTTCGACGATGTCGGGCATGATGTCGACGACGCTGCCGCAGCAGTGGCTGATTACGAGCTTGCCCTGGGCGTGAACTGCCTCATAGACTCGCGCCCAGCGCGGCTTGATGAAGGTCCGCCATCGCTCCGGTCCGAGGATGACGCCCTGCTGGTAGCCCCAGTCGTCGCCGAACATAATCGCGTCGGCCGGCACGTCGGCCCACACGTCCACAAAGGCCACGAACAGGTCGGTCAGGCGGTCGAGTAGCTCACCGTAGAAATCGGGGCGGAGGACGGCGTCAGTCAGCGCTTCCTCAAAGCCGCGGATGCGCCAGCTGTGCTCGAACAGGCCCCAGCCGATGCTGATGATCTGAAAGCTGTCCGCCTTGGCCGTGCACACGCGCCGAGCATCGGCCAGCCGCGCTTCAATGTCGCCCATGAACTGGGCCGCGTCCGGCCAGGCATAGCCGGCAAAGGAGGGTTCCTTGAGCGCCGGCTTGACCAGGTGCCAGGGCCGGCGGTCGTCACGCCACAGGCCGCCGAACCGGTCGCGCACGTGCGCCTCGTCCACGCGCTGCTGCTGGACGGTGTCGATACCTCCTACGGTCGCCATGTAGGGCACTAAGCGCGTGCGCCACTCGGGGCCGCTATAGTAGGCGTCGAGGCGCTCGGCGACGTCCCCCTCGAAACCGAGGCTGTAGGGCACCGGGTGCGTCTCCCGGTGGTGGATCTGTTCGAGGACCAACTCTCGAGGCCGCACGGTCCACCTCCTGTGCGCTGGATGGTTGTGGCGATGGGCACGACAGGAGCGAGTATATGTGGGTTAGTGGTAGGTGTCAAGCGCTGGTGGTTCGGGCAGAGGAGGTGGGGCGCCGCCGAGTGGCGCGGCCGGCGCCCCACCGGTGAGAGAGGAGACACCCGCAGGTGGGCGCGGGTGGGTGCCGGCGACGCGCAGCACATCGCCGGCACCGGCTATGCCGGCACGGGCGCCAGGGGTGTCGACGGAGGCGTGGGGTGTGTCGACGGCGGCGCCGGGGATGCCGGCGGGGAAACCAGGTTGGCTGCGCACGGTGCGCGCCCTGCTGCGGGCGCGCGGGCGGTCATCCTTTCCAACGGACGCCGGAGCGGTAGCTGGGCCCGTCGAACGCGATCACGTCGAACGCGGCGCCGGCCATGCGGTCGAGAACGCCGCGCGGCAGGTAGCGCTCGAGGTAGAGGCGCCCGGGCGCGTGCGGGTCGGGCTCGTCGGGCGCGTGCCCAAAGACCAGGATCGTCGGCTGCTGGGCAACGTAGCGCAGGTCGAGGGCGCGAAAGAGGAGCTGGCGGATCCATTCCTTGTGGCCCAGTTCGTCCTGATCGATCCCGTCGATGGCGACGAGCCGCCCCTCCTGAAGCTGGTCGACGATCTCGCTGGCCCGCATCTCGCCCTCGACGCGGTCCCACGAGGCTTGCAGGCCCTGCAAATAGTGGGTCCAGGAGCGATAATAGACCTTCTTCCAGCCCCCTTGCAGGGCGCTGTGGATCGCGGCGGCGGCGAGGTGGGTCTTGCCGGTGCCGAGGTTGCCGTGCATGATCAGCCAGGGCGTGCTGCCGAGCTGCGCCATGAGCGCCCGGTCGACGAAACGACGCACGCGCTGGGCGATCTGTGCCGCGCCGGGCCAGCCCTCGACCGGGCGGTAGGTCTCAAAGGTGGCGCGCTCGAGCAGGCCGGTCAGGCCCGCAGCGTGGAAAAAGGCACGCCGGGCCTCCTCGCGTGCCTTGCGCTGGCGCGCCCTTTCGGCCTGTGCGGCGGATGCGGCGGCCGAGGCGGCGGCCCGCGCTTCCGGGCAGGTGCAGGGACGGTAGACGGCGTACATGTGCTCGTCGCGGCCAGGCCACAACGTCGTGGGCTCGGACTTGATCTCGGGGACGAGGAGCACGCCGCAGTAGGGGCAGTGGCGGTCGAACCTGGCCGCGACGGCCTCGGCGCCCTGGCGGTAGAGCGCCTGCATCTGCTCGCTGTGCTGCCGCAAAAAGTGCCGGTCGAGGAG
>CAZLMZ010000118.1:0-9963 GCA_964560475.1 uncultured Anaerolineae bacterium | reverse complement strand
CAGCGCTCGCTACTCTGACAGCGCTCGTTCCTGCCCATGTGGCTCGCAGCAGGCGCTGTGTCCACTGTAGCCCGGTAAGGACAACTGGCTTGCCGGGCAGGATGCCAAGCCGGGAAGTAACTGCCGATGCATGTTCGGTGGCGCGACCCTCACATGTCCGCCCTCAAGTGGCTGAAGGTCTTGCTTGTGGTCCTCGCCATGTCTGCGCTCGTCTATACTGTGGCCAGACCCTCCCTGCACAGCTACCTGATCACCCACCCCAGGCGCCTGCAGTCCGAACTAACCCCGGACCAGACGGGCCTGCCCGTGGAACGCGTCACTTTCCAGGCCGTCGACGGCGTCGAGCTAAACGGCTGGTTCGTCCCCGGAGGAGGTGACGGCGGGACAATCGTCGTCAGCCATGGCCTGGGCGCGAGCGGAGCAGCCAGCTATCCTGCCTACGCTTTCCTCAACCGTGCTGGGCACGATCTTTTGTTGATCGATCACCGCGCGCACGGGCACAGCGGCGGGCGCGCCAGCAGCCTCGGACCGCTCGAGGTGCACGATCTCTTGGCCGCTGTCTCTTACCTTCGTTCGCGCAATGGCATCGATCCAGAACGGATCGGCGCCATCGGCTGCTCTATGGGAGCAGGCGTCGTGTTGGGGGCCGCAGCGCGCGAGCCCGCCCTGCGTGCCGTGGTGGCCGAGTCGGTCTATGCCGAGCTGGGCCAGGTGTGGGACCGCTTTGGGCGCGTCAGCATCCGTGGCACGTCGCTCTCCTGGTCGTGGGGGATGCCGATGCGCTGGGGAGCCTGGCTGTGGACCGGCGCGCAGCCCGCTACCTTTGCGCCGATCGACGCGATCGCCCAGATCAGCCCCCGACCACTGCTGCTCATCCACGGCGAGCGCGACAATGGGGCCTGCACCGTCGCCGATGCACAGCGCCTCTATGCCACGGCTGGCGAGCCCAAGGAACTGTGGATCGTGCCGGGTGCCGGGCACTGTGGTGCTCACTCGGTGCAGCCAGAGGCCTACGAGGAACGCATCTCCGCCTTCTTTGCCCGCGCTCTGGCGCCGGAATAGACCACGTCCGCGCGACCGCGCGGTCGCGCGGATCGACATGCTAGCGCAGGACGATCTCGGTCCACGCCTCGATCCAGGTCTCCCGGTTCGCAGCGATCTCGTCCGGCGGGATCGTGGCCGGGTCGGTGGCTTGCGCGCCGAAATCGACCAGAACCTGCGGCAACTCGGCCGTCTGGTTGGCCGGATAGACCCACATGTGGAGCGGGATGTCCTCCTGAAAGGTCTTGCCGAGCATCCAGTCCACGAACGCTCGCGCCAGGCGACGGTTCTGTGTCCCTTTCAGGATACCCACGAACTCGACCTGACGGAAGCACGTGCCGGGCGCAGTCACGGCGGCGCTGGGGGGCACCTGATATTGTCCTTCGCTGTAATACACCTCGGCCGCGGGGCTGGTGGCATAGCTGACCACGATCGGGCGGTCGCCCTCGCTGGCAGCAGTGAACTGGCCATAGTATGCCTCTGTCCAGCCATTCTCCACGAGCACGTCATTGCTGCGCAAGGCGCGCCAGTACGTGCCATAACCTTGCTCGCCAAAGTGACTGATCGTCGCCAGCAAAAAGGCGAGCCCTGGAGAGGACGTCGCCGGGTTCTCGATGACGGTCAGGCCCTCGTATGCCGGTGCAGTCAGGTCCTCCAGTGCGCTCGGCGGCGCAATGCCCGCATCCTCGAACCACTGCACGTCGTAATTGAGACACACGTCGCCCCAATCCACTGGCAGCAGTTGGTACGTCTCGTCGAGGATCAGTGCAGGCGGAACGTCCGACAAGGCGCGAGATTCGTACGTCTCGAACAGATCATTCTCCAGCGCACGGCTGAGAAAGGTATTGTCCACGCCATAGAGCACGTCGGCCAGGGGGTTGTTCTTGGCCAGGACCGCCCGGTTGAGCATCTCACCTGCATCGCCCGACTTGAGGAACGTGACCTTGGTATTGTACTGGCTCTCAAAGGCCTCGACCACGTCGGTGCTGATGTCAAAGCTGTCGTGCGTCATCACTACGAGTTCGGCCGGTTTGCCGGATCGTGCGCACCCGGCAGCCAGCAGCACGATCGCCACGCAGATCCACCACTTTTTCATGTCGCCCTCCTCCAAACAAAAAACGCGCCAACCGACGATCGGTTAGCGCGCGTTCCGCTCTATCGTTGCTTCCCTTCGCCGGCATTATCCGTCAGGTTCCAGGGGTCGGCGGTAAACAAATCCACCCTCTCAGCCCGGCTCTCCGAGCTCCCCCAGCGAATCTCGATTGTCAGCGCTCCTCGCGCTTGGGCCTCGTCACCTCCTTCCCTGCGGCTTGGCACTCACTCTGCGACCGAACCTCCCGCTGCTGCGATCTGCTCGCGGAGCCGCGCCCGGTGCGCGATCATCTCTCTGCCCAGCCCGCCGAGCACGTCTCTCATCGACTGCCATCCGGATGCCTTCCGATCGCGTGCCCGGTGTTCCTCGATCACGTTTGCCAGCGCTTCCCCCATCTCTTCTGACTCGCGCCACTGCAGGTACAGCTCCTCCAGCCGGGACTCTGGAGGTACCTCCTCGTTAGCGAGGAGAGCGAGCGTTTGCTCGTCCGCGTCCTGGAGGCGTTCGACAAACGCTTCCGCCTGAGTCCGCAGCACCTGCGGATCGAGCTGGTCGGCCAGACCCATGAACTCGATCCACTGCTCGACGATCACCTCTCGTTCGTCGCGCAACGCGTGAATCGTGGCTAGCATCTCCTCGTCGATCGAATCGGCTCGCTCCGTCGGCGCTGGCTGCTCGGCCATATCCGGTGTGGGAGATGCCGACGCTGCCGCGTCCTCTGGTTCGGTGACAGGCTCACATGCAGGTGCTTCCTCTAGCTTTTTCCGGAGCGCCTCGATCCCCGCGCGCGCGTGTGCGTTCCGCGGGTTGATCGAGAGTACCGTTTCCAGACAGACCATCTTTTCGCGGTCATCTACGACCGCGCTCAACCACAGCCAACCCCGTTCGTACGCTTCGTCCAGCGTGACAGCGCGACGCAGGGCCTCAAGCGCTTGTTCCTTGCGCCCGGCCTTGAGTTCGTGAACGCCCAGATCGACCAGCTCTGACACCGAGAGCTCGGTCAGTGGATCCACGGCCTCAAAGCGGCAGCGGCAAGATTCGTTCTGGCACCCCGAAACGGGTAGGCGCGGTACGTCCGCCGGCCTGTACGCCCGCCGTGCCAGGGCCTTGCACACTTTACACGCATCGTCCTCGGCGACGATGCGGATCCACGCCCCACTGCGAGCCAGGCGCATTGCGGTACGTTGGCTATATTCGCTCTCGGTCCATTCCACGCGCCTGCTCTCCTGTTCGCATAGACGTCCGATGAGCAACCAGGAGGGAAGCTAACGGCCTTACCGCATAGGCAGCCAGCTTCACTCGTACTTTCATTGTACAATACTTGGACCAGCAGATCAAGGACCGGATAGATTTGAATTGACCCCTCCTCCGAATTGGGCTATACTCCCCACCCGAGACCAATCCACTCGCACCCATCAAGGAGACAACATGCCAGAAGCTAAATTCCTGGCCCTCGATCTGGGCGCTGAGAGCGGGCGCGCGGTCGTCGGGCATTTCGACGGTGCGTCGCTCCGGCTCGAAGAGATCCACCGTTTTCCGAACGGCCCTGTTTTGGTCAACGGCCACCTCCATTGGGATGCCCTCCGCCTCTTAACCGAGATCAAGGCTGGCATCCGCCTGGCAGCGCAAAAGTATGGCGCCAGCCTGGTCAGCCTGGGTCTCGACACGTGGGGCGTCGACTATGGGCTGTTGGACGAGCAGGACAACCTGCTTGGCAACCCCTATCACTATCGTGACGGCCGGACAGACGAGATGCTCGATCGGGTCTTTGAAGTCGTGCCACGAAGAGAGGTGTTCGAGCAGACCGGCATTCAGTTCATGCAGCTAAACACACTCTACCAGCTCTATGCGATGCGCGTGCAGGGCTCGCCACTGCTCGACATGGCCCGTACCTTCCTGACCATGCCCGACTTGTTCGATTTCTGGCTCACCGGCCGCAAGGCCAGTGAGTTCTCGATCGCGACCACCACCCAATTCTATGATCCTCGTGCCCGGGGTTGGGCCACGGATCTCCTGGAGCGGCTTGATCTGCCGGCCGCGATCCTCGGCGAGATCGTGCCGCCTGGCACAGTGCTTGGCGATATGCTGCCCGAAGTTGCCGACGAGCTGGTGATCGATCCGATCCCCGTCATCGCACCGGCATGCCACGATACCGGATCTGCCGTCGCTGCCGTGCCTGCGCAGGAGCGCGATTATGCCTATATCAGCTCAGGCACCTGGTCGCTGATGGGCGTCGAAGTGAAGGAGCCGGTGATCACGGCGCAGAGCCTGCAGTATAATTTCACGAATGAGGGCGGCGTGTGCGACACGTTCCGCCTGCTCAAGAACATTATGGGCCTGTGGCTAGTGCAAGAGTGCCGCCGCGAGTGGGCGCGCGAAGGTCAGCCTTACGATTACACACAGTTGACCGAGATGGCTGCCCGAGCGCCTGCCTTTGGCCCGATCGTCGACGTCGATGCCCACCGTTTCCTGTCGCCGGGCGGCATGCCCGACAAGATCCGGCAGTTCTGCCAGGAGACCGGCCAGCGCGTGCCCGAGAGCAAGGGCGAGGTGCTGCGCTGCGCGCTGGAAAGCCTGGCGCTCCGTTACCGCTGGGTGCTCGAGCGCCTGGAAGAGATGATGGGGCGGCACATCAACGTCGTACACGTCATCGGTGGCGGCATGCAAAACGAGCTGCTGTGCCAGTTCGGGGCCGACGCGATGCAGCGTCCTGTAGTCGCCGGGCCGATCGAAGCGACGGCGATGGGCAACATCCTGATGCAGGCGCTGGCCCTGGGCCACATTGGTTCGCTTGCAGAAGGACGCGCCGTCGTGCGCCGCTCCTTCGGGGTGCGTACCTACGAGCCGGTGGATGCCGATCCCTGGGAAGATGCCTACGAGCGCTACCTGCGACTGCTCGACCAGGCCTAGCCCGTTCGCAGATCGTATCCCCTGACCGTGGCGCCGTCCCTCCGTCTCCACCCGAGCCCGAGGGCCGGCGCCCTGATCCGGAAGGAACCCATGTCCATCTCGCCCCGCGTCGATTGTCACCTCCACACCGCTGCCTTCTCTTGCGATGCCAGGGCGACGCTGGGCGGCCTCGTCACTCAGGCCCAGCGGCTGGGGCTCGACCTGCTCACTACTACAGAGCACGTCGATTTCGACCCCCGCGACGGCTGCTATGGGCACTATGACCAGGCCCGGCACCTGGCCCAGCGCGAGCAGATTCGTGCGCGGACGTTCGGGCAGCTCCAGGTGTTGATCGGCGTGGAGGTCGACTACCAGGTCCAATACGAGGCGGACGTGCGCAGCTTCCTCGAGGATGCCATGTACGATTTCGTGATCGGCAGCGTCCACTATGCGGGGGGTGAATTCATCTTTGGCCCGACATTCCTGCGTGGGCCGGAACGAGCAAACTACGAAGCCTATTTCGAGCAGGCACTGCATGCGGTGCGCAGCGAGCTCTTTGACGTACTGGGGCACCTCGACATCGTCAAGCGCTACGGGGTCGAGCACTATGGGCCGTTCCAGCCGGCGCGCTATGCCGAACCGATCGACGCCCTGCTGCGCGCGTGCGTCGAGACAGGCACCGGCATCGAACTCAATACCTCGGGCTATCGCGGCCCGCCGGGCGAACCTTTTCCCTCACTGCCCGTCTTGAGGCGATATCGTGAACTGGGCGGGGAACTGCTCACCATAGGATCGGACGCACATACGGTCGAGGATCTGTGGCGTGACGTCCCGCTCGCGCTCGAACTGGCGGCACAGGCCGGCTTCAGGGCCATTACCGTGTTCGTCGATCGGCAGCCACGGTGGCTGCCGATCGATCTCGATGCCTAGCGTCTGCGCCGCCGGGTGCCACTCAGCAGAAAGACAAAGTACAGCACCTGTCCCAGCGCCTGAGCCAGTGCGGCCACGTAGGTCAATGCCGCCGCCGTAAGCACGTTGCGGGCATACTTCATCTCCCCCTCTGCCACCAACCCCGAGCCGGTCAGCAGGGTCAGCCCGCGTCGGCTGGCGTTGAACTCGACCGGCAGCGTGACCAGGGCAAAAACCACGGCCAGGCTAAAGCCCAGGATCCCGAGCCAGGAGATCGCTTGCCCCAGCCCGGGCGCACCGACAAAGCTGCTCATGGCAAAGCCGACGAAAAAGAGCAGGATCCCCAGTTGGCTGCCGATGTTCACCGGCGCGACCAGCGCGCTGCGGACCTTCATCGGCGCATAGTCCTCGTCATCCTGCATCGCGTGGCCCAGCTCGTGAGCCACGATGGCTAGCGCACCGACCGAGCCGCTGTTGGCCACACCCTGCGATAGGTGGAGCGAATCATCTCGTGGATCGTAGGCGTCGGTCAGCTCCCCACCGACGACATCGATGCGCAGGTTCAGGCCGGCACGACGCATGAGCAGTCTCGTGGCCTCTACGCCCGACAGGCGAGCCGCATTGGCCACCTGCAAACCCTTGCGGTAGGCGGACCGGACCCATGCCTGGGCCAGCAAAGCCAGCAGCATGGGGGGTCCTGCAAAGATCAGATATCTCGGATCCCACCAAAGCATATCTTGTCCTTCCTTTTTCTTGTCTAGTATCTGTGCTGCCCGCCCATACAGGCGCGGCAACTATATCGCAGCCGCGGGAGACGCCCGCGACCGCGCAAGTTTTCCATGGTGTTGGCGCGTATCTGTTCAGCCTATCACCGGCCAGCGATTCCCTGTCTACGACGGGCGCTGGTCGGGATGGGGCTCGTCGGCACAGTGAAACCAGCAGTTGATCATCGGGTAGGCAGGATCGCCGATCAGGTGATGATCCTCGCCCGGCTCGATCACCAGCACCTCGCCCGCGTGCACCGGCTCGCGCCGTCCATCGATCTCGATCTCGCCCCGACCCTGCATGATGCAAAATACCTCACGGTCGTCGTGGACGTGCACCCCTTCGGAATGAGTGCGGAACCCGACCGCATGAAAGCTGAGCCCGCCCCGGGCGATATATTTGTGCGGAACCAGCTTGGAAGCAACGTGCTCGGGACCTTCAGACTCCAGATCGGCAAATGTATACCGTTTCACGCGGCTCTCCTCTGCCTCTAGCGCTATCCACCTATGCTCTCTATGCCCATCCGATCGCCAGCAAACACGCGCTGTGGCGATGTCTCGGCACCCATCAGGCACTCGCCGTCGTCTCCTGAGCCAGGAGCGATGCCTCGCGCGCGGCCTCGGTCGGGATCTCGAAACCGAACGTGCTGCCGACCTTCGGCTCGCTCTCCGCATAGACCTTGCCCTCGTGAGCACGGACGATGTGGTGAGCCAACGCCAATCCCAGCCCCAGGCCCTGCTCGGGCCCTGCATGTTCACGTCGTGCGGTCCGCCATGCCCACAGGTCGTCTGCCCGCTCGGCAGCAACACCGGTGCCCGTGTCCTGGACCTCGACGTGCAGCGCGCCATCCTCCCCCCAGCAGCGGATCCAGATCGATCCGTTGGGCCCGGTGAACTTGACCGCGTTGTGTGCAAGTTGGAATACAGCGCTGCCCAACCAGCGCTGGTCCCCGTAGACGAGAGGCAGCGGCGTCCCGATCTCGACCGCCAGGTGCACCTGCCTGGCCTCTACCTGGGCGCGCAGCGGCTCTATCGCCGCCACAATCACCGGCTCGAGATCCAGCTCCTCCTTCACCATGTCCATTTGACCACTCAAGAGCCCAGCAAAGGCGATCAGGTTTTCGGCCATCTGCCTGGCTTTGTGTACCTCTGTGCGCAACTGTTCCAACTGATCACGCTGATCGCGCGTCCAGCCCTCCAGCCCATGATGCTCCATCAACTGCAGCGTCAAGTCGAGGTTGGCAAACGGCGCGCGCAGCCCATCGTCGATCGTCTCGAGAAAACGGGCTTTCGCCGTATTCTCATCTGCCAGCCGCCGATGTTCGGCCTCCAGGCTGTCGTAGGTTGTCTGCAAATGGTCGAGCCGACCCTCCAACGCCAGGTACGCGCGCCTGATCTGTGCCTGGACGTCCTCCAACGCCCGGATCTGCAGCACGTACCACAGCACAGGCGCGGTCTGTTCCGCCAGCCTGCGCAGCAGCCACAGATCCTCCTCGGCATATGCGGCATCTGATTGCCTGGCGCCCAGTGCCAGCAGACCGATCCACTCGCCTCGAGCGTGAAGTGGGACGTGAGCCTCGTAGTCGAGGAACCATCTTCGTTCATCGGCCTGCATGCCCACGAACTGGGGTGCCTGCTCGATCGCGCTCCGGGTCAGGGGATGCGCTTCGGTCTCCAGGTAGCGAGCCGCCGGGCTGTCGGTCCCCAGGGCATGGCCCGCCTCATCCCCCTCCGCGCTCGCATCTACTCGCTCCAGCCAGAACGCGCCCTCCGACTCGGCCAAGGGATGCACCGCAAAGAGCGCTGCTCCCTTGACGTCCCACAGTCTGTAGATCGCATCCAGCAAGGCACCTGACAGGCCTACCAGCGACGGAGCATCCCTGATCTGCCTCTCATATTCTTTGACGATCTGAACCGGGTCAACCTTTCCCCCGAGAAGCAGGCTGCGTATCCCTCGCTGGGTCAGGCTGACCAGGGGACCAAAGAGCAGCGCGATCCCGAGCGCAATCAGCCCGCCCACGGTGGCGGCACTACTGCTCGGAAAGACGGCGCGCACGCCCACGAACGTGCCAACGTACAGCCCAAAGACGAGGCCGGCCACGACCAGGTAAGCGAGTGTGCGCTCCAGCGCCTGGCGCCCGCTGTCAACCCTCGACGCCAAGAGTGCGCGTGCCACGAGCGGCACGGCCAGGACGTGAACGACGATCCCGGCTTCCACATAGCCGGCGTGGAAGAGTGTGCCGCCGACCACGAGCGCCGAAAGAGGCAATGTCCAGGCGACGAGCCTGCCTCGCTCGAGCGGCGGCCTCACTCGCCGGTAGGCCCGGACGATCAGTACTCCAGCGACGAGGGCGGCAATCGCTGTGCCTGCAGCCAGCATACCGGGTACGACCGCCCCGAGCGCTGTGCCGGGTACAAGAACCCCCGTGTCCAGCACGAGCGCCGCTGCCAGCCAGCCCAGCCCGATCAACCAGGAGAGCCATCCCCCTCGACTGCGTCCCAGGACAGTACGCGTGAGGACGAGGAACAAGAGCGCCAGCAGGAACGATCCATAGGGCAGCCCACGCTGGACGACGCTCACGATGGTCGCGTTGGCGTTTCCGAGCAGGACCGCGAGTCCGGCGAGCGCCCACAACAGGGCACAGAGCGCATAGATCAAGAACAGCGGCTTGGCACAGCGGGGCAGTCGTCGCCTCTGAAGCGTCCAGGCGACGACAAGGAGCAGCATCACGCTTTCGAGAACGAGCAAGATAGCCATCAGGTACGTCAATGTCGACCGGTCTCGACAGGCCAACGAGCCTCTCTGTGGTTGATTGTATCATAGAAGAGGGCTTGGATCAACCTTGATCGGGCTCGCCTGCGAATTCGCATTCTTGACGCGGACACAGAAGGATAGTATATTGGCCCCCGTCATGGTGTTGGTTTTCAACTCTATGGGGGATGGCATCCACGACGCAGCCACCCCTTACTCTCGGTAGGACCCCGATTGGCTATCGTCTTTTGCTGCCGCGCGGACAATGACCTCTACCAGGCGCTCGCGCGCCTGAGCCACGTCTGCCCACGCTACGAGCAGCTCGACGAAGCGCTGGCAGCCGCGCCAGAGCGCGCGGGCGTCCTGGCACTGGCCGACGACTATCCTCGCCCCACATGCGCCCTGGGTGCCGCGCTCGCCGACCTGGCCGCCGCCAAGGGACTGCGGCTCTACCTCGAATACCCCACGTCGGTGCCCGGCATTGCCCTGGGAGCGCCCCGGCCCACCACGTGGGA
>CAZLMZ010000117.1:5620-9975 GCA_964560475.1 uncultured Anaerolineae bacterium | reverse complement strand
TCGGCAGCCTGCTGTTCGTGATCGGCCTCGCGCCGCTGATCGTCTTTAACATCCGTACGATGTCGACGATCCACTATATCCGCGATAACCTGTTCGGCACCTCTTACTATGAGGTGGACAACGCCCGCATCGGCGAGAACCTGCGCGAGCGGATCAAGGAGCTGCGCTCGGTCCTGAACGGCGAGACCTTTTGGTACCTGTCGATCGATCCCTATGCCAGTTGGCGTTACCCTTCCGTCTTTATGATCGCCGTCGGCGTGACGGTGTATGCGCTCTTTGGCAGGGCGCGGGAGACGCTGCGAGGGATGCTGCCGAACTGGGTGACGGTGGCTGCGACGGTAGCGGGGGGATACGTGGCGATCCGCCTCCTGCCCGTGGGTGCCATCTCTTGGTACCTTGCCCCAGGCGCAGCCGGGGCGGTCGCCGGGACGGCGGTGGGCCTGATCCGGCTTTGCCGGGACGGGCCGTGGGCTGTTTCACGCCGGATCGGCGTGGGCCTGATCGCGGGGGCGGTTTTTGCCGTCTTTGCCTACCTGGCCTGGAAGATGGCGGCCTGGGCGCCGCACGCGCGCACGTACGCTGCTGCCGTCGTGGCCTTGGCCCTTGCCCCGGGGCTGCGCGCGAACGGCGAGCGGCGGCGCTTGCTGTTTCCCGTGCTGATCGTTGCCGGGATGCTGGTGCTGAGCGTCTTTTCGCCTACGGCGCTGTGGTTCACGCACCTAGCGATCCTGACCCCTTGGCCGCCGCTCATCATCGCTGTGGCGGCGGACGCTGTGGCGCGCCGGGCCGGGCTGGATCGGTTGCAGCTTGGACGCCTGCCCGCGTTCGGCGGGCACGCCTGGGCCAAGACCTTTAGCCTGGGCACGCTCGTGGCCGTGGCCCTGTCGGGGATGCTGATCTACGATGACCTGGAGGTTGACCTGGCCTACCATCGAGATCTGGCGCGCATCGGGGGAAAAGGGGACCACACGCAGGCCTCCTACCGGCTGGTCGCGTACCTGCAGGCCAACGGGATCACAGACGTGATCGCGATGGACTATGGCATCCAGGACGTGGTCCAGTTCCTTAGCGCGGGCGAGATCAACCCGCCCGAGATCTTTGGCTACGATGACCGGGAACGGCCGGACTCGGCATATGCTATCCGCGTGCGCGGGTATCTACATGACCCAGAGGCGGCCTATGTGTTCCGCGTGCAGCCGCTCTTTCAGCAGCGGTGGGAGGCCTTTCAAGAGATCGCGCAGCAGGCGGGCAAGCAAGTGGTGGAGGAGACCGTGATCTATGACTGGTCCGCACGGCCGATCTACCGCGTCGTACGCGCCGTGCCTTGGGCCTGAAACGCTACACATACAGAGAACGGGTGCCTGCCAGGCACCAGGAGCACTGATTCTGCGTTGTGGTAGGAAGAGCCCCACGTGGCACAGCGAACCTTGGTTCGCGTGGGCTACTGGCTGTGGCGCTGCGCACAAAGAGGACGGGTGTCTGTCAGGCACCCGTCCTCTTTAGGTTGCTGTGGCTAGTTGAGATAGTCGGACCAGTTGATCCCCTGGGGCAGAGGAACAAAGATGTCCTGGATCGTGATCGCGACGAGCAGCAGCAAGAGGATCATCAGGCCGATGCCGTGCACCAGCCCCTCCTTCTCCGGAGGCAGCGGCTTGCCGCGAATCGCCTCCAGGAGGATGAAAAAGATCCGCCCGCCGTCGAGGGCAGGCAGCGGCAGCAGGTTGGTGATCGCAATAGCAACGTTGAGCACGGCAGTGAGCTGGAGGATCGGGTAGGCCCACTCCACCTCTACGCTCTGCTGGACCGCGTTGCCGGTCAGCACGGCGATGCCTACCGGACCGACGCTCCGTGCCGCGCTGGCAGGAACGAGGCCACGCAGGACCTGGATCGGGATCGCCACGGTCATCTGGACCGTGTACAGGATCTCTCGCGCAGCATAGCCAAAGGCTTCGAGGAACGACGTCTGCACGCGCTGGACGTGGACCGGCGTGGCCCGGATGCTGACGCCCATCTTGCCGTCGCCATTCTCGTCCGCGCGCGGCGTGAGCTGGAGCTCGACCTGCGCTGCATCCTCGCCGACGCCCCGTTGGACCAGCACGGTGATCGCCTGTCCGGCCTTGTCGGAGACATAGTTCACGACGCCGGTGACCGTGGCCAGGGCCTGGTCTCCATCGCTGGTATAGTCCTGCAGATCGAGGGTTCCCACGCGCAGCAGGATATCCCCAGACTGGATGCCAGCCGCTTCGGCAGGGGACCCTTCTATGACGCTCGTGATCCCCACCCCATACAGGAAGCGGGGATAGCCAACCAGGCCGGCTGCGGCAAAGATGACGAACGCCAGCAACACGTTCATCGCCGGGCCTGCGAGCAGCGCGGCCAACCGGATCCGCTTGGGAAAGTGGGCCAGGCTGCCTTCGTCGTTGGGGTCGTTTTCGCCCAGGTTCACGAACCCGCCGAACGGAATCAGGTTAAAGGTATAGACGGTGCCCGAACGGTCCTCGGCTATCTTCCAGCACAAGGGGCGTTCAGAGGGCGGCTTTTCGGGGCCGAGCGGGTAGCCAAAGCCAAACTCGCGCACGCGAACGCCGGCCTTTTTGCCGACGATAAAGTGCCCAAACTCGTGCACAAAGACCATCAGACTAAAGATCAGTATGAACGACAGGATCGAGACAATGATCATGAACGGTATTCCTTTCCGCGCCGCGGGTACGCCTTGACGTGAGACAGCGACGCGCTGTTTATGCTTCTATGACCGTGACTCCGCTGCCGCGGTGCAGTCATCTCTCCGCACCGACGATCAGAGTGCCACGGGATGCGTCTGGGTCGAGCAGCACCTCGGCCAGTGCACCGGGCTGCAGTCCCGAGATCAGGTGCACGCGCCCAGCGTGTCCTCGTTCGACCAGCCGGACCATCTGGCGCACCTTGCTCAGCATGCCGCCGGTCACGTCCACGCCGTGCGAGCCGCTCAGTTTTCCCTCGATCTGCGCATACGTGGCGGGCGTGATGCGTGCGATACGCCGAGCCACCGTGTCGGCGAGGGGATCGGCATCGTACACGCCGTCGACGTCGCCGACCAGGACGATCCGGGCCGGATGGAGCTGCGAGGCGAGATAGGAAAATGCGGCCTCGGTTGAGACGATGGTACACCCGCGCTGCTCGTCAAAGGCGACGTCGCCATAGACCAGGGGAACCAGGTCGTGAGCGAGTGCCTGACGGATCGGATAGTCTTCCATGCGCAGCAGTTCCCCCTCCCGGCATCGGGCCGAGGCAGAGGGCTGGATGCTCACTACCGGCACGCCGGCTTCTATGCATGCATCGGTGACGAGCCGGTTCAACTGCGCGGCTGCGGCGCCTGTCTCAGCATAGCCCCACCAATCGGCGTCCGCAGCAATGCCGCCCTGGACGTGATAGCGCTGCGCGACCACGTGTCCAAAGGAACCGCTGCCGTGTCCCAGCAAGAGGCGCAGGCCAGGCTGCTGCGCCTGCGCTGCTGCGATCTCGGCAGCGAGGCGCGCGATCGCGCCGGGACGCGGCGTGGCCGGCCGCTGCTTGTCCGTGAGCACCGACCCGCCGAGCTTGCAAAAGATCAACTCAGCCAATCGTCACGCGCCCGTCTTGGACAGTAACCGGATCGCCGGTATGGATCTGGTCGATATCGATCTGGTCGACCATCGGAATGTTCGAGATGATCGCGCCAACCGCCACGATGGCCTCGCTCTGCGCGTTGACGATCGCTGCGGGTGCGAGGTTGTTCTTGGCCAGGCGATACAGGGTATACGAGCCTACGGTGCTTCCCTTGCCCGTCGGAAAAACCAACACCCGCCCGGAAATCGACTGACCTTCCAGGGGGTGCCCGTTTTCGATCACGATCCCACTCTCGGGATCTATGCCGCCCAGGAAACTGAGCGGCTCTGGCGAGACCAGGGCAATACCCCGGCCCGAGCCGGCTCTGATCGTCCGGCCCTGTAGCTGCTTCATGGACATCACCAGTGCTGCACGCCTCGCGCGCACAGGGTGTCTGCGCCGAGAGGGAGGCTATCCTTCCGGCAGCACACTGACATTGAATGCTTCCGGACCCTTGTTCGTCTCGCGAATCTGGAACTCGACCTTTTGGCCTTCGTCTGGCAGCCCGCCCTCTCTCTGGTTGACTTCTGAGCGGTGAAAGAACAGATCCTCGCCGTCCGCCTTGGTGATAAAGCCGTATCCCTTGCGCGGGCTGAACCACTTGACCGTGCCAATCAGCTTGACCTCTACCCCGCCCTCTTGGTGCGGAAAGACCTCGGCAATCGAAGGTCCGGCCTCGCCCTGCGCAGCGCGCTCCGAGACCGGTGCACGTTCCGGAGACGGAGTACGTT
>CAZLMZ010000117.1:0-5520 GCA_964560475.1 uncultured Anaerolineae bacterium | reverse complement strand
GGTTCCTCTCGCTCTACCCGCTGCGTCTCTGCCAACTGATCGCTCCGCTGGGCGCCTCGCCGGCACTCTGGACACAGCTTGGGTGGCACGACGTGGTCCTCGCCAAGCTCCTCGGCCATGCGGCGTTGTTCGGTCACGGTGAAAAAGAACGTCTTGCCGCACTGTTCGCAGGTTAGTTTCTGGTCGCGATATATCATGCGATACTCCTTACTCATAGACACTGCTAATCGCCCTAATCTTACCATATAACGCGGTGCGGCGCAACCTCTTTTCGGCCCGAGGAGCTGTAGTAGTGGATGACCATTGTTGTATGATATATAAGAGCAAGAGACATTGCATCTTGCTAAATGCGACCTTTTGTGGTAGAATTCACGGCACATCTGGAGCGCCTAGGGGTCCGAAAGACGCCTGCACGACGTTTGCCGGACCTTGTAGTGGCGCGCTCTGTGTGCTTCCAATACGACCTCCACTTACGGTGTACCTGTGCGTCCTGGGCCCGGCAGCGCGTGGCTGGGGAGGCCATCGTGAACCCAGGTTGGGCGCAGCGAGGAGATCCGTATGGCTCGGGCCGACAGAGAGCGGGTGCCATCGTGGAAGATCGTGCTCCGCCTCGTCCCCTATCTCAGATCACAGCGCCTATGGGCAGCTCTGACCGTGCTCTTTTCTGCGATCTATGCGTTCGTCCGCATCGGCGTCTCGTACTATATGAAGGTGCTCACTGACGCGGCGGTCGCTGGAGAGTACGAGGCTTTCTTGCGGCTGCTTGTACAGAGCAGTGGTTTGCTGGCGTTTGACCTGGCGATGTACTATGTCTGGACGCACGTCGAGGCGCGCTTGACGGCGTACGTGATGCGCGACCTGCGAGACGAGATTGCCAGGCATGTACAGCACATGTCGCTCTCCCGCCTGGAGCACTATCACAGCGGCGACCTGGTGACGCGGCTGGTGGATAATGTCTCCGGGATCGCAAGCTACCTGCTGCTGGTCGCGCAGTTCATCTACCAGCCCCTGATCCTCGCCGTCTCGATCGTCTTTATCGCCTCCATCAACTGGAAGATGCTGCTCGTCTTTCTCACCATCACCCCGCTCTCCGCTCCACTGTACGTGTGGGTCAGCCGGCCGCTGCAGGGGCTGAACCGACAGCTCAAGGCTGACGAGGCGAGGGCGAGCGCCCTGGTCGAGGATACGATCAAGGGCGCTGCGGTGGTCAAGGCGTTTGGGCTCCGCAGCATGCTGTCGTACAGGTACGGGCAATTGGCGGCCCGCCTGCAGCGAACGCGGCTGCGGGCACAAAAGCTCAGCGCTTATCTACTGCTGGTGGGGCAGATACTCCGGTACCTGCCGATGCTGGGCACCATCGTGCTCGGCGGTTACCTTGCCTACCGCGGTGAGATGACCGTGGGCTCAGTGATGGCGATCAGTACGACCATGTTGTGGTGCACAGCGGGGCCGATCGAGGCGCTGCTCGCCCTGGTGCGGCGTACGCGCGAGACGCTTCCGGTCATAGAGCGTGTGCTCGACGTGCTCGATCAGCCTGTGGAGCCGGCAGGGGGGAGGTCGCTCCACAAGGGAGACAGCCTACCGGCCATTGCCTTCGATCGGGTTTCCTTTGCCTACAATGGCGAGGCGCCGGTGCTTGAGGACCTGACGTTCGAGGTGGCAGAGGGCGAAGTGGTGGCCCTGGTGGGGCCGAGCGGCTGCGGCAAGAGCACGATTCTCAGGCTGCTCTGCGGGTTCTACGAAGCCCAGGGGGGCACGGTGCGTGTGTTTGGCCGTTGGCTCAAAGGCCCTAACCTGACGCGCGCCCGGAACTGGATCTCGATCGTGACGCAGGATACCTCTCTCTTTCCCCTCTCAGTCGCGGACAACATTGGCTGGGGACGCCTCGGCGCAACGCGCGGAGAGATCGTGGCTGCAGCAGAGCAAGCCAACGTGCATGGCTTTGTGGCGCAACTGCCTCGGTCCTACGAGACCGTGCTTGACGAGGAGGCAGTGAACCTTTCTGGCGGGCAGAAGCAGTGCATCGCCATCGCACGTGCAGTGCTCAAAGATGCGCCCATCCTGCTGCTGGACGAGCCCACGGCGGCCCTCGACGCGGGGTCGGAAGCGATCGTGCAGGATGCGCTCGACCGGTTCGCCGAGGGTCGGACCGTGCTGCTGGTCGCACATCGGCTCTCCACGATCCGGAACGTCGATCGGATCCTAGTCCTCGACCAGGGACGGATCTGCGAAGAGGGGACGCACGAGCAGTTGATGCGCATGGAGGGCCTGTATAGCCGGCTCTACATCAATCAACTGGATGAACCTGCTGGCTCGTTGTTGGCCGGTGTGGAGGTGGAGGCGTGACCGCGCTGGCGCGGCTGCGACAGGGCGAACTGGCTCGCGTGCTCCGCTTGATGCGCGGCCGGTTCGGAGTATACCTGGTGACGACTCTGCTCCGGGCGGTGATTGCGGCGCTGTGTCTCAACCTCGTCATGGCCTTTGTGCTGCGTGATTCGCTCAACGCTGCAGTGGAGCACGACATCACGCTCGTGCGGCGAGCGCTGCTGCTGGCGCTCGGCGCCTTTGTCGTTGGGGAACCGCTGCTTGCCCTGGTGGGGTACATCAACCAGGCTGCGGTGATCGCGACGGCAACGCAGGTGCGTCGCGCGGCCTTTGACAAGATGACGGACCTTCCGGTGAGCCATTTCGAGCAGGAGCACAGCGGCGATTTGCTCACCCGCCTGACGAGCAACGTCCAGAACATCGAGGGCGTCTTCCAGGATGACCTTGCCTCGGTCACGTATGGGTTGGCTTACAGCGGCTTTGCCCTGGCCTTTATCTTTGGCATCGAGTGGCGCATGGGTCTGCTCATCCTCTCGATCAACCTGGTCAACATCATGATCGGGTTGGCCTTCCGCCAGTCCAAGAGGGCGGTGAATGACCGTATCCAGCAGGGGCGGGCCGCGACGACGGAACGGTTCCTCGACCTATTCCATGGCCTGACCGTGACGCGGATGTTCCACGTCCATACGGCGGCGCTGGCTCGCTTTCGCGAGGTACACGAAGAGATGACGACCGCGTACGTCGAGCAGGGCGGCATCGATGCGCTCTCGGGGCTCGCGGGCAACCTCTATGGCACCTTCAAGTACCTGGGGGTGCTGGGAGCGGGTCTGCTCCTGGTGATGCGGGGGGAGATCGACCTGGGCGGCATCGGCGCGATCATCTTCATGCAGAGCTATGCCAGCATCTTTTTCGAGGGCCTCGGCCGTTTTCTTCCCAAGGTGCAAGCGTCGCTGGCTGGAGCCAGCCGGGTCTTTCAACTGCTGGATGCGCCCACAGAGCGCGAGATGCACGTCGCAGCAGCCCACGACAGCCGTGCAGCCCGGCGTCCAATCCACGTCTTTGGGGCCGAGAAGGCGGGCGGGCTGCTGCGGCTGGCTGACGTCCGTTTCAGCTACAATCACGGCGAGTGCGACGATGGCGATGCCTTGTGCGGCGTCGACCTGGTGGTCAACCGGGGCGAGGTTGCTGCCTTGGTCGGGCCGAGCGGCGGAGGCAAGAGCACGCTTCTCAAGCTGCTGCTCGGTTTCTACCCGCTCCAGCAGGGCCGGATCCTCCTCGCCGGCAAGGATATCCAGGCCTATTCGCTAGAAGATCTCCGCCGCCTGTTCGCCTATGTGCCGCAGGACGCCTATCTCTTTCAGGGGACGATCGCCGAGAATATCCGCTACGGGCGGCCCGACGCCTCAGGCGAGGCGGTGATTGCCGCCGCCAAAGCGGCGAATGCCCACACCTTCATCCTCGATCAGCCGGGGGGGTACGAGACGGTGGTGGGAGAGCGCGGTGCTCGCCTGTCTGGCGGCGAGCGGCAGCGCATCGCCATCGCGCGTGCCCTGCTCAAGGATGCGCCCATCCTGCTGCTCGACGAGGCAACCTCGGCCCTCGACTCGGAGTCGGAGCGGCTCGTGCAGGAGGCCTTGAACGTGCTGATGAAAGGGCGGACCACCCTCGCGGTGGCGCACCGCCTGTCGACGATCGAACACGCGGACGTGATCTATGTGATCGACGCGGGGCGTGTCGTCGAGCGGGGCAGGCACGAGGAACTGATGGCACGGGGCGGCTTCTACCGCCGTTTGCACCAGCTCCAGTTCGCAAATGGCGCATAGGCGGGACCCGTCGTCCCTACTCTCGGCCTACTGATGGTCAGGATCTCCACATGGACCCCACGCACGTTTTTTCCACCAAAGCAGCCCTGTACGCTCGCTACCGCTGGGACTATGCCGCGGAGGCCATCCAGACCCTTCTCGACGTGACCAGGCTCTCGAGCGAGTCCTGTGTCGCCGACATTGGTGCGGGCACAGGCATCCTGGCTGCGCACCTGGCCGGGCGCGTCGGGCAGCTCTATGTCGTCGAACCGAACGTTGCGATGCGGCAGATGGCCACACGGGCGCTGGCATCGTACCCATCCTGCCATGTCGTGGATGGGCGCGCCGAGGCGACCGGGCTGCCCGACCACTCTGTCGAACTGATTACCGCAGCCCAGTCGATCCACTGGTTTGAGCCTGGGCCAACCAAGCGAGAGTTCGCCCGCATCTTGCGCCCCGGCGGATGGCTGGCCATCCTGCGGAATTATGGCACCGACGGGGGGCTGGGTACGGCCGTGGCAGGCATCTTTGCCGGGCACGAGGACGCGGACACTGAAGCCCTGATGGTGGGTAGGGATACGCCGGCCAGTACCTACTATGGCGGTGCTCCCCTTTTGACGCAGACGTTTCCCTTCACCACGCGCCGTGATTGGGATGCGTTCATCGGGTCGCTGTCGACGACTTCCTCCGCGCCGGATGAGGACAGCCCCTCCTATGCGCGCTTTGTGCGTGCAGCGCACCGTGTCTTTGACCGGTTTGCGTGTGATGGTATACTAACGTCCGGCGCAGCGACGGAGCTGTACCTGGGACAGCCTGCTCTGATGTAGGGGAGGAGCGTAATGTCGAGCCAACACGGTGGGTACGACGACCAGGCCTTTGTTGCCGAGCTCTATGATCATATCCCTGGCTATGCCGGGCGTCCCGACCAGGCCTTTTACCTCGACTATGCCCGTGCGGCAGGGGGCAAGATCCTCGAACTGGGCTGCGGGACCGGGAGGCTATTGATCCCGATCGCGGCAGCAGGCTACGAGATCGTGGGCCTCGACCTGTCCGAGTACATGCTGGCCCGCTGCCAGGAAAAGCTGGACGGCCAGCCTCCCGAGGTGCGGGCAAGAACGCGGATCGTGCGCGGCGATATGACCGATTTCGACCTGGGCGAGACGTACGCCCTGATCACGGTCCCCTTTCGCGCTTTCCAGCACCTGCTGTCGGTCGAGGAGCAGCTAGCCTGCCTGCGGTGTGCGCGGCAACACCTACTACCGGGCGGCAGGCTGATCCTCGACCTCTTCCAGGTTAACTTGCGCTACCTGGTTGACCCGACGAGCGCGCATGAGAAGGAGGATTTCGCCGGGGTGGCGCTGCCGGGCGGGAGGACGCTGCGCCGGACGCACCG
>CAZLMZ010000116.1:0-10024 GCA_964560475.1 uncultured Anaerolineae bacterium | reverse complement strand
CGCGCATCTTTTCGACCGGCACCGTGCTCGGGAGAAACGCCCACACCTTGACTCCGGCGTGCGTCGAATACGCAGAATAGGAGATGGCGACGTTGCCCGTGGATGCAAGCACAGCCTCGGTGACGCCCATCTCGCGAAACACCGAAAGGGCAAGCGATGCCTGCCGATCTTTGAACGAACCTGTAGGCCCTTGGCGCTCATCCTTGACGTACAGGTGACGCAGGCCCAGCATCATCCCCACGTTCACTGCCCGGTAGAGCGGTGTGCCGCCCTCCCCCATGGTGACGCAGTGAGCCAGATCGCGCAGCGGTAAGAGCTCGCGGTACCGCCACATGCTGAAGGGACGGCTCGCATACGCCTCGTCCCACTCGACACGGATGGACGGATAGTCATAGCGCATGTCGAGCAGGTCATTGCCGCAGTTTGGACAGGCACTTCGCATTCGGGCATACGTCTCTTGCCACCCACAGCGGCACGTCAAGTACATCTCTGCCACCTCAGCCCCTCTCCTTGCGCCCTCTGCGCATACTCTGGCCTTTCCACCTGCATCCAGGTCAGCGTTGCAGGCGGCTCATCACTTTCTGCAGTTCTGTGGCAGCGATAGGCTTGCCCAGGTGTGCGGCAGCTCCCATGCTGATCGCACGCGCACCTTTATCGAGTGCGCAACAGACAACCACCGGGCAGTCCTGAGTCGCACGCCCCGACTTGAGGTTCTCCAACGCACTCCACATCGCCTCGTCTTGGTCACAGTCCACAAGGATCGCCCATGGCCTCAGATATCTGGCCCACTTTGCAGCATCCCCCTCTTCGTAGAGACCAACCAGTTGGAGATCGTCGTCTTGCAGCATACGACGGTAGGCATCGAGAACACTGCCGTCGGTCGCGATCAGAAGGATCAACCGCTTTTGCGGATCGACCTGCAGGCCCTCCAACTCGGGCACGGGATCGACCGGGCCCTCGATGGGAACACAGAACGTGAACTTGGACCCGATCCCATACTCGCTCTCCAGCCACATACGACCACCGTGCATCTCTATGTACTGCCTGCTGATCGGCATGCCAAGCCCGGTGCCTTGCGCCCTGCGCGTCGGCGAGCCGTCTACCTGCCGAAACGGCTCGAACACGAGCGGTATCTTTTCTTCAGGTATGCCTTCGCCTGTATCCTCCACACTGACATAGACCATGTCCTCGTCACTCCAAGCCTGAAACGTGATCGAGCCTTCTGAGGTGAACTTGCTTGCGTTGCTCACCAGGTTCGTAATCACCTGCCGGATTCGCATGCCGTCTGCCCAGATCCTGGGCAACTGCTCCTGGATATCTGCTCGCAGCTCGATCGGTCTGCCCTGAATCAGCGCTGCCGATGCCGAGATCACGTCCTGGATCAGCGCCTGCAGGTCCACAAGCTCGATCGTCAGGTCCATTCTGCCCGCCTCGATCTTGGACATATCGAGGATTTCGTTGATCATCGCTAGCAAGTGCTGGCCGTTGCTGTGAATCGCCTCCAGATCTGTCTTTTGCAGCTCCGTGAGCGGCCCATCGATCCCTTTCAAGATCACTCTCGAGAAGCCAATAATCGAGTTGAGAGGAGTACGCAGCTCGTGTGACATGTTCGCCAGGAACTGTGCTCGGAACTGGTCGACCTCACGTAGCTGTTTCGCCGTCTGTCCGAGCTCGACCGCGCGCCGCTCGCTCTCGGCCAGCAGACGCGCGTTCTCCACTGCCCACGACATCTCTGACGCCACAGCACCGATCAGGGCCAGCTCATCCTCCGTCCATTCCCGGGCCTCTCCTTTTTCCTCTAGACCGAGTGCACCGATGATCTGCTGGCGCAGGTTGATCGGCGCAACCAGAGCAGACTCGGGGGTTCCACCATCGGGACGGACAGCAGATAGGGGCTGGTTCATAGACAGCACCCTCTCGACTTCCGCAGGCAGTGGCTCGCTGCCATCCACACCGGGCTGCGCAAACACGAAATCGGCCGACTCTCCAGAGCCGAGGAAGTCATCCCAGGCCTGATGGACGTAACGCCGGTTCAGCTCCGTGATCTCTGCCAGACTGCGTTGCGTCTCCTCCAACAAGCGGGCGTTCTCCAGAACGACGGACATCTGCCTTGCGACGGATTCGACCAGGTTGATATCCTCCGCGGTCCACAGCCTGTCGCCCCCCGGATCGTGGAGCCCCATTGCACCGATGATCTGCCCACGAAGGGCGATAGGTACCGCGAGCTGCCTGCCAGACTCTACTTCGGTCTCCTGCCTGGCAGCGACGCGCGACACCTCGGGCAGTGGCCGGTGCCCGAGAGGTACCACCTCACCGGCGTCATAGACATAGCCGGCAGCCTCTAGCTGCGGAGCGAAGCGGCCCCACGCCTCTTCGACGTACTGGCGTTGTAGCCGAGACAGCTCGCGTTGAGTCTGCCTCATCTGCTCCAAGGCCCGGATCCCGGCTATCCCGCTCGCGATTGCATCAGCGACCAGGCCGAGTGCCAGCACGTCCCTTTCACCAAATGCCTCCAACTCGCGGCTCTGCACCTCTAGGACACCCAATACCTCGTCACGCGCGACGAGCGGTGCCACCGCCTGCGATCGTGTCCCAGCAGCAAGATGCTCCGCGCGCACCATGCCTGTCGTCACGTCACCTATGGCACGTGGCACGCGATCTTCTAAGCATTGGTCGATCAGCGCATGCCCATCCAACTGGACCTGCTCACCCACGCGCAACGGCAGCGTAGCGTCTATGGCACTGGCAGCAGCAAGCCGTACCCAGCCTACCTCTTCCTCGACGATATAGAGAGTTACCGACAGACCCAGATGGTGCCCAATAGCCGCCACACTCTGCGTGATGAGCTCTGCCTGGCTAGGCATTGACGCTGCCAGATGCAGTACCTGCGCCAGTGTCTCAGATTGCATCTGGTAGCAGCCGAGTTCGCGCTGGATCTCCTCTACCTTCGCTCTCAGCATGTCCTGAGCGGTGCGCGCATCCTGAAGTTGCTGACGCGTCGCGCCAAGCGCCGCGTCCCTGGACGCTGCAATGTCCAGGCTCGCATCAGACACAGAAATCACCCTGGCTAGAGACCTCGAGACAACCTTTGCCACGCCGAGACCGACTAAAGAGAGGGCAAACGCAGTCAAATATGTCGGAGAGATACCTCCACGTACATCGACCACGACGATAGTCGTCGCCACTGCTTGTGCCGCCAGAACCGCTGCTCCGCCCCAACCGGGTAGCAGCACCCCGGACAGCACGGTCAGCAAGGCTCCCGCAAAGGGCACTGCTTGGAACAACGAGTGAGTGACGTCACCGTCCAAGCCTCCGGCCGGCGTTCCGACAGCAGCAATGACGACAAAGGGAACAAACAGCCCCAACGAATGTGCTATCACCCAGCACCAAGTTGCCGCCCCATCGTGCCCGCGCCGCAGCAAGAGCGACGTCAACCACGATCCGGTGCCACAAAAGACAGGGGCCAGTATCCAACGTAGGTCAAGTGTCCTGAACGACACCACTGCCAGACCACACAGTACAGCCGAGCTGAGCCCGACCCTGCATAGACGGCTCAGCAGCGATCGGCCAAGTGCGATGCTGCCTCCCTCGCTGGCCCGCGCTGCTGTTCCCACACATCCCTCCGGACCTTCGGACATATGCTACCTACTCGACGGAGCCATTGCCGGCAGGAGGACGTCGCTCGTAGAGCTGTACGAATGCCGACGGCACGCCCAGTGCCTTTGCGATATCCTCTACTGCCGTCTGCATGATCGCATCGAGGTCGATGCTGCCCCCCATCCTAATGGCGATCTCACGGAGCTGTCGCTCGCGTACGCCGCGGCGCTGCGTCTCCTCGTACAGACGAGCGTTCTCTAGCGCTTGCGACAGCTCTTCGGCGATCTGCTCGACGAGTTCGACCTGTTCAGAGGTCCATGCGTTCTCGCCGCCGGGCTTGTGAGTATCCAGTACGCCGATCACCTCTCCATGGATACGAATGGGCACCGTCAACGTTTGGCCCATCTGGCCCACGTCGTCCTCAGATCCCAGGACCGTCGCGTTTTCCTCTTCAGCGCGAGCCATACGAGGAAGCCAGATGCGACCGGCTCGTTCTACACCGTGCTCGTCGCTGCGAAAGCCGAGATCGGCACGGGTACGCAAGACATCCCTCCACGCATCCAGGCTGAGCGCGCCCGATACGCGTCTCGCTGCGTCGATCGCTGCCTGTCCCTCATCGAGAAGGCGCGCGTTATCCAGGGCCAGTGCGACGTGGCCGGCCATCGCCTGCAGTACGTCGATCAGCTCCTTGCCAAGCCCACCGGACAGTGAGGTATGACCAACCAGCACACCGAGAAGCCTCCCACGCGATCGTAGGGGCAGAGCCACCTGAGTGGAAACCGCTTCCACGCTATCGCGATTGTCGACAGATTGCCCCGCTCCTCTCCGGGCAGCGATCGTCAGTTGTGCGTCCGCCGCTGCCCGCCCCACCAGACCCTCTCCAACACGGATTCGCTGCCCCGGCGAACCCCATCGCTCAGGCCCACTTTCTGCCCGCAGCTCCAGCCACGTTTTCCCCGGTTCGAACATATACAGAGCGACATGCTCCAAAGAAAGACTGTCGCGCACGACGTCGACGACCGCCTGGCCGAGACGCTGTGTATTCAGCAGGCTCAAGCCAACCCGCGACAGCTCTGCGAGGGCTTCGGCATTCCTGCAGCGTTGCTCCAGTTCCCGCGTATGCTGCAATAGCTGTTCCTCCGCCATCGGCGTCGTACCCTGCTCCACGCGCATCGCACCTACTCTATTCCTGAGCACCGCGACCTCCTCCCGCCTCGCGAGCGGCGAAAGGGATGTGACAAAAAGACCCCGGGCCAGGCGAACGGCCAGGGCCACAGCGAAGACGATGCTGCCCAGCCACAGGCCCATACCGGCGAGCGCGTTGGCTGTCGGAAGCGCCAGGATCTCAGCAGCGCCACGGTACACTACTATCGTAGAACTGCTGCTAGGAAGCCAATGCCAGGCCGCGGCGGCAGTAGGCGGCGTGCCGACGAACAGGAAGGAGACGAGCAACCGCGTGCGCAGGTCCGAGCCGGGCGGCCTTTTCGCCAGTACCCACAATAGCGAGGCGAAGGCCAGCGCTGCAAATCCGGTCCCGATGAGCGCAGAGGAAGTAGTCTCGGCTGTATTGAGCCGGCTCCAGAATACGACGCGGTCCACAAAGCTGCAGGAAAGCGCGCCAAGTAAACCTGGAAAGAGCCCCCTCGAAAACCAGCGCTCCGGCCATACCAGTGCACCTATCCCTGTAGACAGCGCCAACGCAAGGCCGGCAAAGAGCAGTGTTGAACCTGATATGCACGATGTTGCCAGCAACGGGAGGGCGAGGCTGGCAACAAGCAACAACGTTCCTGCTGCACCCACGCGGCCGTGGCGCGCCAACCGGCGCGAGATGCGACAGAGGACCGCTGCGGCAAAGCCAAGCCCCAGTGCAGCGAACGCTTGCCAGGATTGCGTGCGAGCGTATAGCCCGGCACAGGCCGCTGCGACCAGGGCAGAGAGCAGTTCCCATGCCAGCCCCAACTGCTGCAGGCCCATTGCTGGGTGCTCGTCAGTGACGACGTTCTGGTCACACCTCCCGTGCTCAGCCATGCCGTTCATCTGGGCCGGTCAGGAACAGCGGCGGTTCTCTCTGGGCCGCGCAGCCGAACCACGACTTCCGGAAGTCCGAGCGCCTCGCGCACCTCTTCCGCTGCTGCACGCAGCACGGCTTCCACGTCCAGCGTTTGCCGCATCCGGCTGGCGAGATCTGCCACCACCTGCTGTCTGGCCGCATCATCCTGTGCCGCCTCGTACAACTGCGCGCCGACCAGCGCATCGCCCAACTGGGTCACCAGCAACTCCACGAACTGGACCTCCTGTGTCGTCCAGCCCGGCATCTCCTCCGGCTTCCGGAACCACAAGGCGCCAACGATCTGGCTCCGCACCCAAAGTGGCACAGCCAATATGCCACCTGGGTGGGAAGCACTGGGCAGTACGCGCTGCTTTTCTACCAATGCCCCTAGCATCCCAGGAGGCCAGTCACTGCTCACCTGCTCTATCTGGCCGCCAGAGTAGCGGTAGCCCCAGTCACGCTGCGTCCGGAGCAGATCTCTCCACGCTTGCTCGACGGACGTAGGGGTGCCGTCCCCAGCAGAGTACGCTCCCCACACACGCTGCCTGAGGCGCAGATTCTCCAAAGCACACGCGATTTGCTCGGCAGCGTCCTGCATCGCCAGGACGAACGAGCGCTCGAACACCTCGACCCGGTCGCTGGACAGAGCAAGTGCCCCCAACACGCGCTCGTAGCCGCACAATGGAACAGCCAGGTCCGAACGCGTTCCTGTCTGGAAAGCTCGCTCCGCATGTGTGGCACCCTCGACCATGCTCGGCCACACGCGCACCTCAGCAGAAGCCAGGCACTGGCCCACGCTCGTCCCATCGCCCACGGCGACGCGCCGTTGAAGCGCCCACATCCCCGTATCCTGTGGGCGTGCCTCCCCACGCAGGACAGCCCACGTCCCTTCGTCTTCCAGCACGTACAGGCCAACGTGGTATCGTGGCTGCATCATGCTGATCTCGTCGACGACGCCCTGCAGCAAGCTGCGCTCCGTCGAAGATGCCGTACCGACTCGCCCGGTCCGTTCCACCATCTCCAGAAGTCGGCTCAACTGCGCTACCTCAGCCGCACGGCCTATCTCCAACTGATCCTGTATCTCTTTCGCATCGCGCAGTCGATTCGCGAGCACGCCCAGCGCGTTCAGCAACTCGTACAAACGGTCTGCCTGATCGACCTGCGGCCTGGGCGCCGGCTCTCCTGCGGCCACGCTCTGCGCAAAGGCAACGAGATGGCTGGCGGTACGAGCATTACGCACTGCGGATACCCAGGCCAGGCCGCCCAATACGCCCGCGCTCAGGCCAATCGCGAGCCAAAAGACCCAGAATGGTAGGGCAGTCATCGCTCAACCTCCGGCTCGCCCCTCATTCGAACCTCGACCTCGGCGAGCCCCAGCACATCCCCGATCTCACGGATCGCTGTCTGTAGCACCGCATTGACGTTCAGGGTCTCTCGCATCCGGGCCGAGATCTCTGCGACGAGGCGCTCGCGCTCTGCCCGCTGCTGTGACTCTTGGTACAGTTGTGCGCTGTCGAGTGCGACGCCTAACTGGTCAACCAGTGATGTAAGCACGCCCAGTTCGTCGAGTGTCCACGCTCCCGCTCCCTCGGGTTTGAGCGCCTCGACAGTGCCGATCACGTGTCCACCGCGGACTTTGACCGGTAGTGCAGCCGCGCCCTTTCCGCCCTTCTGCATTGCAGATTCATCCTCGCGCTGTGCCCCGTGAGCGAATGCCAGGGCGTCACTTCGCGAGAGGGCCCTGTGTGGGTCGTACCGAACCGTCGCCCCCCCCTGCGACTGCAAGAGGCCCCGCCACGCCTCCAGTCCCATCTCGCCGTATGCCCTCCGCATAGCCTCGATGCTGTCCTGCAGTTGCCCGAACAGCCGGGCGTTGCTGAGCGCAATGGCCACCTGATCCGCCAGGATCTGTAGCACGGTAATGTCATCATCACTGAACGCTGCCACCTCTATGCTCTGTACGTCGAGGACACCGATCGTCTCGCCGCGAACGCGTAGTGGCAGCGCAATCTCTGACTGGCTGTCAGGGAGATATGGCACACCGTAGTTGGCTACATCGGACGCTATCCGGGGCACCCCACTCGACGCCACCTGAGCTACCGTTTTCCTTCCTCCCACCGGTAGGCGGCAACCTTGTCTCAACATACGTTGCCCCTCCTCGCTGGAGGCAGCGTGTAGCTCTATCCAGGCACGATCGCCATCGAGCAGAAACACGCCGGTGTGATAGAACGCAAACCGTTCGCTGACCAGATCCACGACCTGCGAAAGCAATTCTTGCGGGTCATCGATGATAGTGCTTACACTGTGAGTGACCTCGGTGATCGCCTCGAGATATTGTGCCCGCAACTCTAGATCCATGGTTTGTTCAGCAAGCTGCAAGCGAAGCCCATCTCGCTCCGATCCGAGCTCACCGGCCCGCTGCCTGCTGTCGTGCAGCGCGCTCACCATCCGTCGCAACATCTGGTCCGCAGGCAGAACAAGCGCTAGAGAGCATATGGTATATCCCACACTCCCGGCTACCCAGCAACCCAGCGTCTTTGCATCGGGCGCCTGCCCTGGCGAACTCACTAATTGCCCCGAAACGGCCAGAGCGCCGCCGAGCAGCACTGTCATACCTATGCCCCACCAGAGCAGCGCGGCGCGACGACCCAGAAAAAGCCATGCAAGAAAGGGCACACTCGGTAGCAGCGCAACGGCGACGACCGCCTGCCCAGACCAGACAAAGGCACTCGCGGATGCACCGCACAGCAGGAACAGCAGCGCACACACTCTGAGCTTGACTGGGATGTCTTGCCACGCCCGACTAACCATCGGTCTCGTCATCCATCTCTAGGCGTACCTCGAGTGCGGCCAATCCCAGTGCATGCCGGATCTCATCCAGCGCCACATGCAACACCGTCTCCACATCCAGGGACTCACGCATCCGAGCTGTGGCCTGCCCGAGAAGACGCTCACGCTCTTCCCTTCTCTGCACAGCTTCGTAAAGGCGAGCGTTCTCAATCGCCTGCCCAACCTGTGCACAGATCGCCTGCACCAACGCAACCTCGCGCTCAGCCCAGGGTGCACCATTCTCTGGCTTCCGTGCGCCGACCACAGCGATTACCTGATCGCGCACCAGGACGGGTACTGCCACCACCGTCTGCCCTGGGTCTCCGAAGGTGATCTCGCCGCTCAACACCGCTCGGCTCATTTCAGGCCGCCATGCATCTTGGTCCCATATGAGACCATGTTCGCTGCGGATCACTGCCAACTGGTGACGCGCCTGCAATGTGCGTCGCCACTCATCGGACACAGATTCGTAGCCATCGTCACCGACCTGTACATCCTTACGCTGAAACTGGGAGGCCGCTCGCACCCAACGTATGGATGCCGCGACCTGATCTGCCAACAACTGCAGTAGGGTTACATCCTCTCGGCAGAACCCCTTTCCCTCCGGATCGTACAACTCCAGCACGCCCACGACCTCACCGTCGATGCGAAGCGGCAGTGCCGCCTCGGCGCGCGTGCTATCTGGCGCGGACCGATCGCCGAAGGCCGCTCCCTGCCCAAGAAGGGGGCTCTTGGAGCGGAAAGCGCGGCGGGCGAGGTTGCTCGCTTCTGCACCTGCATCTTGCTCACCTAACAGTCCCGTCCCGCCGCCTGCCTCTGCACGAGCACGCTGTACGAGATGCTCCCCATTCGCTTCGACGAGGTAGATGCACACTCGGCTGAACGAAAGCCAGGACCGGATCGAATCTGCACAACCCGATAGGAGCTCATGCTCAGCGACAAGTCCCGCTGTGTCCTGGCTGATCGATGCAACGACCTGCAGGTATCGGCTACGTTGCTTGAGCTGCTCCAGTAGCGACGGCTGGCCGCTCTTTACGCGCTCGGGCCTAGGTCGCATGCTTTGCTGGCCCGGTCGCACTGAGTGAGCCTTCCAGCTACCCATCTCCAGGTTCACCAACCAGGTCACCCAACCTAGGGCCAGCATCCCTTCGACCCAATACAAAGCCGGCCCCCAGGCCTGCAGAGCAGGCACTTCCCCCACGGCCCGAAAACCAGCCACACATAAACCGGTCACGACAGATAGGGCAGCCGCCAGGGTCGCCACCTTCTTGCCCAGCAACAGGCCCGCAGCGAGCACCAACACACCATAGAGCGCGAGCACAGCGGGGCCCCACAGTGCCGCTACCACCGTCAAACCCACGTAGAACAGCATGACCACGAACCAGGCAGTAGCCTGGACACGCCCAGAACGGGCTAGCCACTGTCCTCCCAATGCTCCCACGGTCAACAGGCCAAAGACGAGCATGCTGCTCGACACAGTGGCCCGACTGCCCCTCGTAGATGCCGCTCCGACGGCGCCGCTGGAGACGCTCCAGATGAGGAACATCC
>CAZLMZ010000115.1:0-10031 GCA_964560475.1 uncultured Anaerolineae bacterium | reverse complement strand
GAGCCATCTCGTTTTGCTCACCGATGGGCAGACCTACGGCGACGAGGAGGAGTGCATCGCGGAAGCCCAGGCAGCGGGAGCTGGGCAGATCACGATCACGACGATCGGTATCGGCCAAGACTGGAACGACCAGTTGATGGACGAGATCGCGCGCCGGAGCGGGGGCACCTCGCACTATATCGATTCGGCCTCTCGGGTGACGGCGTCGTTCCGCTCTTGCATTCGCAGCCTCTCGACGCTCTTTGCTCGCGACCTGATCCTGCGGTTGCACAGCCCCGAAGAGGTCAGAATCCAGAAGGCCTACCGTGTCGCGCCTTACATGGAGTCCCTCGACCTGCACACAGGGACGCTGTCCCTGGGGTACCTGGACATAGAACAGCCGCAGAGCTTGATGCTGCAGTACCTGGTGCGGGCGCAGCGGCCGGGCAAGGTGAACCTGGCCGAGCTCACGTTCGAAGCTGTCGTGCCCTCGCTCGCGGAACGGGAGCAGCGGGTGACACACAGGATCGAGATCGAGGTTGTGGATGGGTTGACACTCAGTGCGCCCCCACCCCCGCACATGATCAGCGTTCTCGGCAAACTGGCCATCTTTGAGATGCAGGAAAAGACGATGCAGGACCTGGCAGATGGAGAACTGGAACAGGCCAGCCACCGATTGGAGACCATGGCCACCCGCCTGCTGAGCATTGGCGAGAACGAACTGGCCAAGGCTGCCCTGCTCGAAGCAGGACGGCTGTCGAGAACGGGGAACCTCTCGCCCGAGGGACGCAAGCGCATTCGCTATGGAACGCGCGGCCTGTCCATGCTCTCCAAGGAGGTACACGGTGATCAAGTGTGATTCGTGTGGCAAGCGCCACCCGGAGAATACGCTGTTCTGTGACGAATGCGGCGCCTACCTGCAGGCAGAAGAGCACCAGCGGACCAACCCACTGGCAGTCGAGGAAGTAGACTGGACGGAGGCAGACCTGGGCGTCACCGGTATGTTCGACGAAGCGAGCCCTCTACCCATTGTCATCCGGCTCTCGATCGCGGATAGCGGGCGCGAGATCGAGTTTCCGGTCAGCAAAGAGATCACGCTGGGCCGGGTGGATGCAGCGAGCGCGACCTTCCCCGACGTGGATCTGACGCCGGACAATGGCCTGGAAAAGGGTGTGTCGCGGCGCCACGCCCGGATCTTGCGCAAGACCGGCGAGCTCTATGTCGAAGATCTGGGCAGCGTCAACGGCACCTATCTCAACGGCAAGCGCCTGACGCCCTATTTGCCGCACGCACTCAAGGACGAGGATGAGATCCGGTTGAGCCGCATTCTGATGCACGTCCGCTTCGCCTAGACCAAGGAGGCCTGGCACGATGCCAACTGTCGTAGTTCATCTCATGGGAGAAGACCCGTTCGTGGCAGAAATCGAAGATCTGCCTTCGCCCACCGATCAGACATTGTCGGTAGTCAATCCGCGTCGACGCGACAACAAGCCAGTACACTATATCGAGGCCGGGACGGTGTCGGTCATTTTCCCGTGGCACCGCATCAACTTCATCGAGGTTCTGCCAGACGAGTCCGCCGAAGGCGAGGTTGACCTGTTCTTCCGTACGTGACCGGCTGGTTCGGCTCGCACCTACCGCCGGCAGCGGGCGTTTGCCTGTAACGTGCCTCGCTTTGCAGAGGAGACACAGATGATCAGAGGATCTGAGAACAAGCTGATCCTTGTCGTAGACGACAACCCCAAGATGAGACGCTTTATCCGGATGAACCTCGAGCTGGAAGGCTACCGCGCGAGTGAGGCGACCGCCGGTCTCGAAGCCCTGGACAAGGTTCGTGAAGAGATCCCCGATCTCGTTTTGCTCGACGTGATGATGCCCGAGATGGATGGGTTCGAGACCCTGGAGCGAATCCGCGAGGTCTCGAACGTACCCGTGATCATGCTGACGGTCAAGAACGAAGAAGAAGACAAGATAAGGGGGCTCGAGCTGGGCGCGGACGACTATGTCACCAAGCCCTTCTCGCCACGCGAGCTATCGAGCCGGATCAAGGCGCTCCTCCGCCGCGCCGAGATGCCCGCGCTTACGGAAAAGACGATGCTCGAGATCGACGACCGGCTGTCGATCGACTTTCAGCGACACGAGGTCTTGGTCGACGGCGAACGGGTCAAGTTGCGGCCCACCGAGTATCGCCTGCTTTATCACCTGGTCAACAACGCGGGCTGGGTCATGAGCCACGAGGTGCTGCTCTCCAAGGTGTGGGGGCCCGAGTATCGGGATGAGGTCCAATACCTGCGCCTGTACATCAACTATCTTCGCCAAAAGATCGAGCCAGACCCGGCGAATCCCCGATACATCCTCACCGAGCGAGGCGTGGGCTACCGATTCGTCGATTTCGAGGAGCGCACCCCGGGCGAACGCTAGGCAACTCCCGGACACGGCTAAAGCCGTTACTACGAACGCAAGAGCGGTGCCCCTGAGGCAAGACTATTCCCTGTGGCACGGAGACATTGGCGTGCATCCTCCGTGCTTGATGTTGGAGGCATATGGAGATCGCGCAGCAGATCGTCCCGCGAGAGTGGGATGCGTTCGTGGAAACACACCCCAGCGGCCACATCCTGCAGACGTCGGGCTGGGGGCTGCTGAAGGAAGGCTTTGGCTGGCAAGCCCGCCGCGTCGCCCTCCAGGCAGAGAAGCAGATCGTGGCCGGTACCCAGATCCTGCTCCGGCGGCTGCCGGGCGGCTGGAAGCTGGCCTACGTGCCCAAGGGGCCGGTTGTCGATCTGGCTCGCCCGGATCTTACCCAGGTCCTGCTCGACGGCGTACATGCGGTGTGCCGTGCTGAACGGGCCTTTGTACTCAAGATCGAGCCCGACCGACCCGATTCTGCCGCCATGGCGGAGCGCATGGCAGGGTATGGGTTCGTGCCTAGCGCCCACAGCATCCAGCCACGACGCACGATCCTGGTCGACCTGACGGAGAGCGAGGACGAGATCCTGATGCGGATGAAGAGCAAGACGCGCTACAACATCCGTCTCGCGGGTCGCAAAGGAGTGCACATCCATTCCGGCGACCAAAAAGAGATCGAGGTACTCAACCGCCTCATGGCAGTCACGGGAGAGCGGAACGAGTTTGGCGTACACAGCGCGACCTATTATAGGAGAGCCTACGAGAACCTGAACCCAGACGACCGGGCGCGGCTGTGGCTCGCGACTTATGAGGATCGGCCGCTGGCAGCGGTGTTTGCCTGCGCCTGCGGGCAAAAGGCGTGGTACATGTATGGGGCATCGAGCAACCAGCACCGCGAGCTCATGGCGCCATATGCCGTGCAGTGGGCAGCGATGCAGTGGGCCAAGGAGCGTGGGTGCACCACCTACGACCTGTGGGGCATCCCCGATTACGAGGAGTCCGAGCTCGAAGCCCAGTTCACCGGGCGCAGCGATGGATTGTGGGGCGTCTACCGGCACAAGCGCGGCTACGGAGGCGAGATCGTGCGCTATGCAGGTGCCTTTGACTATGTCTACTCGAAGCTTCTCTACGGGCTGTACCAGCTCCTCTACAAACTGCGGGCCCGTTCGTCGCAGGAGAGGCCTCGCACTGACCCATGAACTATATCGAGATCGACGACCGCAGCCGCTGGCACAGCGCCCTGCGCCGCTTGCCTTGCCCTCACGTGCTGCAGACCTGGGAATGGGGAGAGGTCAAGCGCCGTCACGGCTGGTCTCCGGCACACCTCCTGTGGCAGGAAGAGGAGCATCCCGTGGGCGCCGCGCTGGTGCTGCAGCGAAAGCTGTCCCCTACCCCGTGGAGCATCCTCTATGTGCCCAAGGGACCGGCGCTCGACTATGCGGATGATGCACAACTAGCGCGCGTGCTCGCCGACCTGGAGGCGTACGCGCGGCGGCAAGGCGCGCTCTTTATCAAGGTCGATCCCGACACGAACCTGGCCTCCGTCCGCCAGGCACTGGCCGGCCGGGGGTGGCGCTATTCGGGGGAGCAAATCCAGTTCCAGAACACGGCGCTGCTCGACCTCAGCCCCGCGGAAGAGGATCTGCTGATGTCCATGAAGAGCAAGACGCGGTACAACGTACGCCTCGCCAAGCGCCGGGGCGTGACGGTGCGCGGCGGAGGGCCTGGCGACATACCGCTCTTTTATGCCATGTACGCCGAGACAGGCGAGCGCGACGGCTTTCTCATCCGCCCGCTGTCCTATTACAGCGACGCGTGGCGCACCTTTCTCGATGCGGGCATGGCACGGATGCTGCTGGCAGAAGTGGATGGAGAGACGGTGGCAGGCCTGATCCTGTTCCGTTTTGGCCAGACGGCCTGGTACATGTACGGCGCGTCGACGAGCGAGCACCGCGACCGCATGCCAAACTATGCGCTGCAGTGGGAGGCGATCCGCTGGGCCAAGGAAGCGGGCTGTACGACCTATGACATGTGGGGCGCGCCCCGGGCACTGGAAGAGAGCGACCCGCTGTGGGGCGTGTGGCGCTTCAAGGAGGGATTGGGAGCCACGTTCGCCCCCCATCTGGGCGCCTATGACTATCCGGCGCGCCGCATGTTGTACTGGGCCTTTGCGATCGCCCTGCCTCGCTACCGCGCGCTCCTGCGCCGCCGCCACACGGCAGCCGCTGGCCCCTCCTAGGCGACGAGGGCGACCACATTCGATTCCCCCAACGTAGGTGGCACATCCCCATGTGCCACCGGCCGGCATAGCACCCTGGCGGGTGTCTACGAGGTTGCCGGCCTACGCTCGCACAAGTGTGTAGCGCACTCGCTCCGCCGATGCGGGTCGAGCTCATGGCCAAACGCGGTTGCCCCACCTAAGCGACGGCCAGCTCGCCCTCTCGCCAGGCTGCCGCGCGCAGCTCGCCCGCGTCGCCCAGCAGGCGGGTCACGGCCTGCGAAAAGGGGACAAACGGACCGGTAGTGTAGAGGAGGCGGCGTCCAAGGCCCTCCGGCACGGCAGCTAGTGCACGCTGGGCCAGCACGCGTGCGACCTGGCGCGCGACGGCGGGTGCCGGGTCGATCACCTCTACCTCGGGGCCGACAACCCGGGCGATCGCCGGCAGCAGAAAGGGATAGTGGGTACAGCCCAGGACGAGGACGTCGATCCGCGCATCGAGCAGCGGTTGCAGGCAGCCGCGCAGCAGCGCATCCGTCGCTGGTGCATCGAGTGCGCCCGCCTCGACGCACTCGACCAGGCCAGGGCAGACCTGCATGTGGACCTCTACGTCCTGGGCAAAGCGCTCCAACAGCGAGGCAAAGAGCGCCCCCTGAAAGGTGACCGGGGTGGCGATGACGCCGACGTGACCGCTCCGCGTGCGCGCTGCCGCCGGCTTGACCGCCGGTTCCATACCCACGACCGGCACCTGCAGCCGTGCCCGGAGAGGATGCAGGGCAGCAGCGGAAGCCGTATTGCAGGCCACGACAATCACGTGCGCGCCGTGAGCGAGGAGAAAGGCCGCGATGGCCCGGGCAAGCCCCCGGATCTCGTCGGCCGAGCGGGTGCCGTAGGGGCAGTGTGCTTGGTCGGCCACGTAAACGAGATCGGCCCACGGAAGCAAGCGCACGATCTCGCGCCACACCGAGAGCCCACCCACCCCCGAGTCAAAGACACCGACGGTAGGACGCTGCATCCCACCCATAGCATGCCCCCTCCCGGCGACTGCTACCCGCGGCTGGCCTCGACCAAGGCACGGAACAGGCCCAGCATCTGCGGGTCATTCGCAGCTAGACTCTCTGGATGCCACTGCACGCCCACGGCATAGTGCGCATTGCGCCGCTCGATCCCCTCGATCACATCGTCAGGCGCGAGGGCGGTGATGTCAAAGCCGGGCGCCACGTCCTTGACCGCCTGATGGTGGCGGCTGTTGACCATGGCCGTCTGGGTGCCCATCGCTGACGCAATGCGCGAGGAAGAGGTAACTTGCACAGAATGGGCGCGGTACTCGCGGGGATAGGTCGGTGCACTGCAGGCGTGCGGGAACGCGTCTGGTCGTTGGCTTGGCAGGTCCTGGTAGAGTGTGCCGCCTGCTGCGACGTTGAGCAACTGGATCCCACGGCAGATCGCCAGCACCGGCATGTGATCGTCGAGCGCCCACCGGGCAAAGGTGAGCTCGGCCTGATCGAGCGCTTCATCGACCTGCCCCAGCCGCGGGTGGCGCTCCTCGTGATAGTAGGCCGGATCGACGTCCACGCCGCCGGGAAAGAGCAGCCCGTCGATCCGCTCGTAGATGCGGCGCCACGCGTCCTCGCCCAGATCAAGCGGGATGATGATCGGTGCGCCGCCTGCCAGGGCCAATGCGCGCGCATAGGCCAAGCCCTGCGCGTAGAGCTCGTACCCGCTCCACCTGGCCGACTGATCTCGCCGCGAGATCAGGCCGATGACCGGCACATCGCCCAATACACGCTCTCCTGCAGAAAAAGAGCGCAGGAGTGCTCCTACGCCCTTGATCTAGGTCCTAGCAACGACTAGCGTGGCTCGCGACGTTCGCGCAGTCGCGCGGATCGGCCACGGCGCTCTCGCAGGTAATACAGCTTGGACCTGCGCACGTGCCCGTGCCGCAGCACCTCGACCTTTTCCAAGCGCGGGGAGTGCAGCAGGAACGTGCGCTCCACGCCGATACCGTGCGCCGCGATGCGGCGTACGGTAAACGTTTCGTTCGCGCCACCCCCCTTGAGCGCGAGCACCACGCCCTGAAAGACCTGGACGCGCTCGCGGCTGCCCTCGACGATGCGTGCGTGTACCCGGACCGTATCCCCGGGCCGAATCTCTGGCACATCGGGGTTGACCTGGTTGTATTCGACCGACTTGATCAGCTCTGACATATCGCCCTACCCTTCCGGCTCTGCAATACAAGACAATACCGGGCAAGGAGCCCCGGTATGCAGCGACGTACTAGTATAGCACGATTCCACGCTTGGCGCAAACGGAGGCTGGATTTCACGCCGAGCCCAACGCAATCCCAACCTTTGTGCCGGAAGTCAATCCACATCCTAACGCAATCTTGCGGCTGTTGAACAGAATCTGGTGTATAATAGGAACTGGTTTGCGGCCCTGGGTCACTTTCCATGCTGTCCTGCGCGCAATGCAGAACCCAACACCTGGGTCTCGCAAACGCCGAGAAGGAGAGCACAAACCTGGAACGAACCTGGCGAAAGAGATGGACCCGGGTAGGCCACAAACGAGTGGCAAAGAGCGCGCTCGGTACGCCACGCAGACGTCCACAGCGACCCTGGATCGGGCTTTCCGGAGACAAGCGTAGACAGCAGGATCTTGGCGCAGAGGAAGGATGCCTCGGGTGACGTCACGCCCGCGCGACAGGAGGCGGCATCGAGACGCCCTGGTCGAGGGGGAGCGTATTCGCGTCATACTCAATGCAGATGACTTTGGCCGCTCTGCCGCGATCAATGAAGCAGTCAGGCGGGCCCACGAGGAGGGTGTGCTGACCAGCGCCAGCCTGATGGTGGCCGGGGATGCGGTCGATGAAGCGGTGGAACTGGCACGAGAGATGCCAGACCTGGCGGTGGGCCTGCACGTCGTGCTGGTAGACGGGTCCGCCGTATTGTCTGCGGCAGAGATTCCACACCTGGTCGACGGCAACGGCCGTTTCCCGAACGATATCGTGCGCGTGGGCGTGCGCTATGCTTTTCATCGCGCCTCTCGAGAGGAGATGGCCCGAGAACTGGAGGCCCAGTTCGAACGTTTCGCCGCGACGGGCCTCCCCCTATCGCACGTCGACGGCCACCGCCACCTGCACATCCACCCCACGATCTTTGCGCACCTCGTGCCGTTGGCAGAGCACTATGGGGCACAGGGCATCCGCGTGCCACGGGGCGAGCTGTGGCTGAACCTGGGTTACGACCATGCCATGCTGGTGACCAAAGTCTTGTGGGCTGCCGCCCTCTGGTTGCTCTCCCCCTGGTGTCGCCACTGCCTGCGAGGACGTGGCCTGTCTGTCCCTCGCCGCGTGTATGGCCTGATGCAGTCTGGCCAGATGCACGAGCCGTACGTGCTCCGCGTCCTGCAGCAGCTCGACGTCCCCAGCGCCGAGCTCTTTTTCCATCCCACCATCAGCCCCATCGCCGAGCCGTCTGGGCCCAATGGAGCCGACCTGGAGGCACTGCTCAGCCCGAGGGTACGGCAACTGATCTGTGAGCGAGACCTCCTGCGATCGAGATACGCCGATCTCGGGCTAGACAGCGAGGAACGATGATCGAGATCCTTCTTTCTGCACTCGTCATCGCCAGTTGGGCCTTCTGGGCAATCGCCTGCCTCTGGGTTCGTGCCTTCTTTGGGCAGAAGCCGGCCAAGTCGGACTATACGCCGGCAGTTTCCATCCTCAAGCCGGTCAAGGGGTTGGACGTCGAGGCATACGAGAATTTCGCCAGTTTTTGCCGGCAGGATTACCCTCGCTACGAACTGCTGTTCGGGGTGGCGGATCCAGACGATCCGGTCGTCCCCGTCATCCAACGCCTGCAGGAGGACTTTCCAGAACAGGCGATCCGCCTCACGATCACACCGACACGTCACGTGAACCGCAAGGCGAGCCTGCTTCACGCCCTGTCGGCACAGGCCCAACACGGGGTGCTGGTGGTCAACGACAGCGATATGCGCGTCACGCCCGAGTATTTGCGGCGCGTCGTCGCCCCACTCGCAGATGAGGAGGTGGGCCTCGTCTCTTGCCTCTACCGCGGCTGCAAGCCGCTCACCTTTACGGCGCGCCTCGAAGCGCTGCACATGGGGGTCACGTTCCTGCCTTCTGTACTCGTAGCGCGCCGTTTCCTCGACATGCGCTTTGCCATGGGTGCCACCGTGGCCCTGCGGCGGAGGGATCTGGTGCGGATCGGTGGTTTTGCCGCTGTGGCCGACTATTTGGCCGACGATTTCCAGTTGGGCGTGCAGATCTCGGACCTGGGGCTGCGCGTGTACCTGTCGCGCTATATCGTGGACAGCATCCTGGGGCCGACCACGTTTCGCGAGCAGTGGGATCGCGAGGTACGGTGGATACAGTGCGGCCGGGTCAGCCGGCCGGTCGAGTATCCGGGCATGCTGCTCACCTTCAGCACGCCCGTGGCGCTGATCCTGGCCGTGGTGAGTGGGTTCCAACCGTATGCACTGGCAGCGCTGGCCGGTTCGCTGCTCGTACGGTGGGTGACGAGCTGGTGGGTCACCGCCGTGACCGACAACCGCGCCCTGCGGAAATGGTTGATCTGGCTGCCGGTGCGGGATCTGCTCAGCGCGCTCGTCTGGGCTGCCGGAGCGGTCGGACGCCGCGTCGTCTGGCGCGGCGAGACGTACCTCCTGGAGCCAGGAGGCCGTCTGCAGCCCCAGGCTTCCTCAACTGAAGGCACGCGGATCCATCTAGCGGCACCACTGCGGGCTATTGTGCACGCAGTCGATGCGCTGCTCCGGCACCTGTACGGCATTCGAGAGTTCTGCCATCATCCAGACTGTATGTTCCGCCTTTCCACGAGCCAGAGCGAGGAGGACATCACGCTGGCCGACGGCACGCGCATCCACCGCGGAGAGCGGATCGGCGAGATCCACTTGTGGAACGAGTTCATGCCCAGGATGCCCGAGGAAGGGCCCGACCTGGCCTGGGCGCGCGCCTTCCAGCGGCAACTGTCCTTCTCGCTGACCCGGCTGGCAGCCCACATCCAGACCAATCCCCAGTACAGGGATATACAGGCCTTCCGCGCCGACAACAGCTTCATGGGTCAGTACGACCTTGGGCCACTCGAGCGCAGAGTTGGCCGCTTTGGTTTCGAGGTCGTGGATGATGGTGGACCGTCCGGACTATTGGGGCGGTTCGGCGAGTTCTGGGAAAACGTGTACGCGTGGGCGTTAGTGTGGGCATACAACCCTGGCGGCTTGAAGGGCAACGGATCGTGGAAGCTGCATCGCCGCCATCTGTGGCTCTCGCGGACGACGCTCCTCCACAGGTACGGTGCCGCAGCGGCGCGAGATCTAGACCCGGAGGCCGGTCCCTCGGTCGCGCAGGGCACAGGCCTCACAGGCTATGCGGGCAGGCAAGAGCGGTGAGCAG
>CAZLMZ010000114.1:0-10104 GCA_964560475.1 uncultured Anaerolineae bacterium | reverse complement strand
ACTCGTCGATCACCGGCTGGTAGACCGGGCGCGCTACCCACATGCTGGCGATGCCCGGGAAATAGCCCGCGGGCTGCTTGAGCGTGAACTCGACCGTATAGTCGTCGACAGCCTTGACGCCGACCGTGTCCAGGTCCGTCTCCTCGCCGGTGTTGACCGCCATGGCGCCCTCGATGATATAGAGCACGTAGGCATAGTCAGAGCCGGTTGCCGGGTCGATCGTCCGCTTGACCCCGTACTCGACGTCGTGCGCGTTGACCATGCGCGGATCGCCGTTCTCATCGGTCATGACCTCGGTCTCGCCGGTCGCCGGGTTATAGCGCACCCACGGCACGTCATCGCGCATGTTAAAGGTCCAGACCAGCCCGTCGTCCGAGACGCTCCAGTCGGTGGCGAGCTCGGGGATCACCTCGCTGGTCACGTCATCGAAATCGGTCAGGCCCAGGAACAGCATCTCATCGACCTGTACCGAGGTAGTGTCCGTGCTCAAGGCAGGGTCGACCTGCGGTGGCTCGGCGCCCAGGTTCCAATTCAGCGTGACCGGCTTTTCCGAGGGTCCAGGGGTCGGCGTGACCTCGACCACCTTTTCGACGACCTTGGTCACTTCCTTCTCGACGACCTTGGGCGTCCCTTCGACGACCACAGTCTCTTTGACGACTTCCGTGACCACTTCCTTGACCACTTGCGTTACTTGCTTCTCGACGATCACCGTCTGCGGCTGGCAGGCCGCGAGCGCGAGTGCCGCGAGCGCGATCAGGCCCACAAACAGGGCCCACTTTTTCTTCAGCATGTTCTCCTCCGTAGAGAATCTAACTGCACGCGAACGTTACGAATCGCTCGGGAGGGCATCCCGTGTAGCAAAGTCGAACCCCTGACCTCCTCTCGTGAGCTGTCCTGCGCTCGATGCACGACACCCTTGTCGGCTAACGATAGTCGCACGCGCAAGGGACTGGGTGTGAAGCAGAAAAAGACCAAAGCTACCAGAGCGAGCGCTCGGTCTCGGCACGGGCCCGCATATACGAACACCGGATGGGGCCCAGTGCCACCTATTGTATCACGCCATCATCCGAAAGACAATACACAAAGCTCTGATTTTTGTTGCATATTATCTACAACAAATGTTGTACGCCCGTGACCAACACCTCCCCGTTCGCAGTAGCGGCTTCAGCCGTCTACGGCCCCCGGTAGGGGTCCGGATGCAAGTGACAGGCCACCCAGTGCCCAGGCTTGACCTCGATGAACTCGGGATCGACCTCCGAGCAAATCGGCATCACCTTGGGACAGCGCGTCGAAAAGTTGCACCCCACCGGCGGATTGGCCGGGCTGGGTACATCGCCCTTGAGGATGATCCGCTCGCGCTGCTCCTCGACGTCTGGATCGGGGATCGGCACCGCCGATAGCAGTGCCTCGGTATATGGATGCAGCGGGCTGGCATACAGCTCGTCGCGGTCGGTCAGCTCGGCGATCTTGCCCAGGTACATCACTGCCACGCGGTCGCTGATGTGACGGACCATCGACAGGTCGTGGGCGATGAAAAGGTAGGTCAGCCCCAGCTCCTGCTGTAGTTCCTCCAGCAGGTTGACGACCTGCGCCTGGATCGACACGTCGAGGGCCGAGATTGGCTCGTCGCAGACGATGAACGAGGGGTTGAGGGCCAACGCACGGGCCACGCCGATGCGCTGCCGCTGCCCGCCCGAGAACTCGTGCGGGTAGCGATTGACGAAATAGGGGTTCAGCCCCACCAGGTTCAGTAGCTCTTGCACCCGCTCCTGGCGCGCGCGCCCACTGGCCACGTTATGCACCTCCAGCGGCTCGCCGACGATGCTGCCCACCGTCATGCGCGGGTTCAGCGAGGCGTATGGGTCCTGGAAGATCATCTGCATCTTGCGGCGCTGGCGGCGGAGCTGCTCACCCTTCATCTCTACCAGGTCCTCACCCTCGAAATAGACGTCGCCCGAGGTCGGACGGTAGAGCTGCAAGATGGTCCGCCCAGTGGTCGACTTGCCACAGCCGCTCTCTCCCACCAGGCCCAGCGTCTCGCCACGGTAGATGTCAAAGCTCACGCCATCGACCGCCTTGATCGCCCCTACCTGCCGCTGGATAATGATCCCGCGCGTGATCGGAAAGTGCTTCTTGAGATCGTGCACCTGCAACAGGGTCTCTTTATCAGGCATGCTCTATCTCCATCTATCTTTGTTGATCAACCGCCATCCTGGCCCGGGCCAGCCCTAGCGCTGGTATCCAGCGGTCTGATCGGCGTTCCAGCAGGCCGCCCTGTGTTCCAGCCCCACCATCTCCAGCTGCGGGTTCTCGGTCAAGCAGCGGTCCGACACATAATCACAACGCGGCGCAAACGGGCATCCGGGCGGCGGCGCCACCAGGTCGGGCGGCAGGCCCTCGATCGAGGTGAGCTTGGTATGCATCGACTCGTCGAGGCGCGGCAGCGAGCCCAGCAGCCCGATGGTGTAAGGGTGCCGTGGATGGTGGTAGATCTCTTTCACCGGCCCCATCTCGACGATAAAGCCTGCATACATCACATTCACCTTGTCCACCAGGCCGGCCACGACACCCAGGTCGTGGGTGATCCAGATCACGGCCATGCCAATCTCGTCGCGCAGCCGTTTCACCAGCTCCACGATCTGGGCCTGGATCGTCACGTCGAGCGCCGTGGTCGGCTCGTCGGCGATCAGGATCTGCGGGTTGCACGACAGCGCCATCGCGATCATCACGCGCTGGCGCATCCCGCCGGAGAACTGGTGCGGATAATCACGCACCCGATCCTCGGACCGGGGAATGCCCACCATCTCCAGCAGCTCGATGCTGCGCCGCAAGGCCTGGCCCTTGTCCATGCCCATGTGCAGCTCGAGCGCCTCGCTGACCTGGCGACCAATAGTCAGTACCGGGTTCAGGGAGGTCATCGGGTCCTGAAAGACCATCGCGATCCGGTTGCCGCGCACGTGGCGCATCTGCTCCAGGTCCATCTTGAGCAGGTCTCGCTCCTCAAAGAGGACCTCGCCTCCGGTGATCTTGCCAGGTGGGCTGGGGATCAGGCGCATCATCGAGAGCACGCTGACGCTCTTGCCGCAGCCGCTTTCGCCGACGATGCCCAGCGTCTCGCCCTCGTCGAGGTCGTAGCTGATCCCATTCACCGCCTTGACAATGCCTTCCTGGGTAAAGAATCGCGTCTCCAGGTCTTTCACTTCCAACAACATGGACATTCTACTCTCCTATAATGGCGCGTGCGCTGCAACGATTTCGTGCAATGGGCACCTAGGGACGCTCGATGCGGGCCGCCGCGAGGTCCATCGTCCCCTGCCCGGTAATGACCAGATCCTTGACGTACGGCTTGACCAGGTAGTAGCCGCTGCTGTGATAGATGGGGATCCAGGCCGCATCCTCGACCAGCAGCTCTTCCGCCTGTTGGTACAGCGCCATTCGCGCATCGTGGTCCTGCTCTGTGCGCGCCGCTTCGATCAGCTCATCGACCGCCGGATTGCTGTACGCACCGTGGTTGTAGGCACTCCCACTGTGAAAGAGCAGGTCGAGAAAGTTCTGCGGATCTGGATAGTCACCGATCCATCCCAGCGAGAACATCTGGTAGGCCTGGCTATCGAGGCCATTCAAGTAGGGACCCCAGTCGACGACCTCGACCTGGACGTCGACGCCCAGCACCTGCTTGTACATCTCGGCATACATCTCGCCTGTGTCTGAATCGGTGACGGTGAGCGTGATCGGCGGCAGTTCGCTCGCATCACCGTAGGTAGACTCGACCAATGCCTCCGCCGCCATGTCCGGGTCATACGGCAGCCCCTCCAGGTCCGGGTTATAGCCCGGCATCCCTGGCGGGAGGATGCCTGTCGCAGGCACGACCATCTTGTTGTACACAATCTCGGCGATGGCCTTCTTGTTCGTCACCAAGGCAAAGGCGCGGCGCACGTCGGGATCGTCAAAGGGCGCCATGCCGGCGTTGAAGCCAATGTACCACACGTCCATTTGCGGGACGGTCCGCAGCTCGGCGTGCAGCGGATCGTTCGGATCGAGCACGCGGTCGATGTTGTCGATCCCAACCTCGATCACGTCGATCTCGCCACGCTCGTAGCGGTTCATCGCCTGGCCCTGATAATAAAAGATGATCTGGTCGATGGAGGGGCGGCCCCGGTAATAGTCATCAAACGCGCCGAGGGTCATGCTGGTCACGCCATTCTCGACCATCCGGAAGGGGCCCGTACCGTTCGGGTGCGTGGTCCAGATACGAGAGGTGTCCTCGACGTTCTGTTTGTCGACCACGAACGAGGTGGGGTAGGTGAGCTTGGACAAAAAGTAGGGCTTGGGCGCATCGATGGTGATCTGGATGGTGTGCTCGTCGAGCACTTGCAGGCCGCTGATCGTGCTGGCCTCGCCACGCGTGCGCTCCATCACACCGACGATGTCATTGAGGTAGGACTGTGCGCGCTGCACCGAGCCGCGCTCGGGGTCGCAGGCACGGTCGATCGAGTAGCGGACGTCCTCCGCGGTCACTGCCCGCCCGCTGTGAAAGACCGCGTTCTGTCGCAGGTAAAAGGTGTACACCGTGCCTGTCTCGTCCACCTCCCACCGCTCTGCCAGGTCGGGCACGACCTCCAGGTTCGAATCGAGCGCGACCAGGCCGCTGAACAACAGGCTGACAAAGCTGTGGGAGGTCGCATCTTGCACGAGCGCGGGATCGATCGTCTCTGGCTCCTGGGCCTGGAGCCGCAGCTCGTTCCCAGCCGGCGGCGCCGTCGGTTCAGCCGTCGGTTCCACGGGCTCGGGGGTAGCCGTGGCAGGAACGGACGTGGCGGTAGGCTGCGGAGTGGTAGGTGTCGGTGCGCGCGTCTCTGCCGACGCGGGTGTGGCGGTCGCCCCGGCGGTGACCGCCGTCGGCGTTGCCTTGGGTGCAGTCAACTGGCAGCCCAAGGCCAGGAACAGGGCAAGGACAAGCAAGCCGGCCAACGCTGGCCCAGCTCGAAATACGCTCTTCTCTCTCCTCATGCTTCTGCCAACCTCTAGGTACGCGTCACAGCATCAACGCCGTGTGCAACACGGCAAACGGGGCTCCCGGCAGCGCGGATACCTGGTCCGGATGCGCGACGAACACGTCATGAACTCGACATATGTCAATGGGCCATCAGGGAGAGGAAAGTACACGACCACATCCACGATAGCACAGAGTTGCGGTATTGTACGGGCAACGCGACGAAAAGTCAAGTAAGAGCGCCAAAAAGATGTTGCTCTGGGCTCCCTGCTTCCCTCACGGAGCGCCCTCGCCGGCTGATCTACCCAAAAAAAGAGCCGGCGGCCAAGGCCGCCGGCTCCATACCGAGCTGTTTGCTGTAGGCTCAGGGAATACGCAGGGTCTGTCCGGCACGGACATAGTTGGCATTGGCGATGCCATTGGCAGCGGCGATCGCCCACGGGGTGGTGCCATAGCGCATGGCGATGCCCGATAGCGTCTCGCCTGGCTGCACGACATGGTAGCTGGCGCTCGATCCCGGTGTGCCACTGCCCTGTGGGATGAGCAACTGCTGTCCTCCGTAGATGCGGTTCGGGTTGACGATACCATTCGCCGCGGCTATCGCCTCAACCGTCGTCCCGTATTTCAAGGCGATGCGGAACAGGTTCTCACCCGGCTGCACGACGTGCGTCACGGTCGTGCCTCCCTCCGCAGCACCGGGGATGATGAGCGTATCGCCCTTGTAGATCATATCCGTCGCCAGGCCGTTGGCTTCCTTGATCTCTTCCACCGTCGTCCCAAAGCGGAGGGCCAGGCCCCACAGCGTGTCTCCTGTCTCCACGACATACTCAAAGCCAGCCGTGGAAGGAGGCGTCGTCGGTTCGGGCTCTGGTACCAGCGTCGCGGTCGGCGATGTGTCTGGCGCGGTCGTCGGCGTCGTGCCCGGCTCGCTCGTTGACGTGGGGCCGGCTTCAGTGGTGGGCGTCATAGACGGGATGACCGTCGGAGATGCCTCAGCCGTCGTCGCCAGCGTGGGGGTTCCCTCGACCGAGACCACCGTCTCCCCGACCTGAACGGTCGGCATGGTGGTCTGTGTGGCAAGCGCCTGCTTGGTTGCGGCGACAGTCGGCGCCGGCGGCAGCTTGCTCTTGACGCAGCCCGCCGCAGCGGCCAACACAACGATGAGCATTCCTGCTAGACCAAGACGTATCCACTTGTGCATAGCACCCCTCCTTGGAATACCCTACTCGCCGATCGCGTAGATCATACCACAGATCGTCCTGCACGCAAAATCGCGCGCTTATGTCCACTGTTTCCATTATACTACAGAACTGGCCCACACACAACGGTCGGCCAAGGGCACCGTAACTTCATTCTACCAGAGCGTATCCATTATGTCAATTTTCGGCGTGGCTACTCCTGTCTTCACAAGGCCTCTATACTGTGCTATAATACTTGGGCAGACCATCCAGATGCACAACAGGCACATTGTCGACCCGGGCACTTGACCCATGGCCATCCTGATGCCTCCGGTAACGGCCAATGTCCTGCCCCCAGTCGCACCCTTTGCCTTGACTTACCCCGTGTGGTGGCAGCACCCACGGCCAGTACCTGCGAATTCCGCTTTCGAGAGCCCAGGACGCGCACGGGCAAACACGCGTGCGTGCTGCTGTCGTTCATTGCGATGCCTGGCGCCGACACCGTGGAGAGGAACGGCCACCAGCTGCACCAGCTCAGGGCTGCAGCGCCGTCTACCTCAGGCGCCAAGGTGGGCGGTCTGCGAGTGTGCTCGATACGGAGGTGTGCGGTGGCCGATCAGAGGTTCGTCGCCCGACAGGCGCAACTGGAGCATCTGGGCTCCTTCCTACACCAGGCGCTGCAATGCCAAGGGCAGATCGCCTTCGTCGTCGGCGAGGCCGGCTCGGGCAAGACTGCCCTGCTGGCCGAGTTCGCCCGCCGGGCAGAAGGGATCCACCGCGGCCTGGTTACCGTCGTCGGCAACTGCAACGCCCAGACCGGCATCGGCGACCCCTACCTGCCGTACCGAGAGATCCTAGCCCAGCTCACCGGCGACTTTGAGGCCAAGCTTGCCCGCGGCACCATCAGCGCCGGAAACGCCCGCCGCCTGCAGGGGCTAGTGCGCTGGTCGTGTGAGGCGCTGATGGAGTTTGGCCCCGATCTAATCAACGTCCTGGTGCCAGGCGCCGGGTTGGTCACTAAAGCCGGCAAGTTCGTCCTTGAGCAGGCCGGCTGGCTGGACAAGCTCCAGCAGATGGTGGAGCGCAAGACCGCTGCCCCGACTGCATCCGCGCTGGAGCAGAATCACATCTTCCAGCAGTACACCAATGTGCTCGAGGCCCTGGCCAAGCGGAGACCGCTGGTCCTGGTCTTGGATGACTTGCAGTGGGCGGACAGCGCCTCCATCAGCCTGCTCTTTCACCTCGGCCGACGCATCGGCGAGAGCCGCATCCTGATCCTGGGCGCCTATCGCCCCGAGGAGGTACAGGTCGGACGGAGCGGCGAGCGCCACCCACTGGACAAGGTGCTCGCCGAGTTCAAGCGCTATTTCGGCGGCATCTGGATCGACCTCGACGAAGCGGAGGTAGATGAGGCCCGGCCGTTCGTCGACGCCCTGCTCGACCTGGAGCCCAATCGCCTAGGGGAGGGCTTCCGCCAGGCATTGGTCCAGCATACCGGCGGCCATCCGCTGTTTACCGTCGAACTGCTGCGGGATATGCAGGAACAGGGAGACCTGCAGGTCGACGCGGATGGGTGCTGGGTGCAGGGCCCAGAGCTGGACTGGGATGCCCTCCCACCCCGCGTCGAAGGGGTGATCGAGGAGCGGATCGGCCGGTTGGAGGCAGAACTGCGCGACACCTTGACCGTCGGCAGCGTGGAGGGGGAAGAGTTCACGGCCGAGGTTATCGCCCGTGTCCGGGCGGTAGAGGAGCGGGGGCTCGTCCGCCGGCTGAGCACTGAGCTAGACCGGCAGCACCATCTGGTCGTCTCCCAGGGCATCCGCCGCGTGGGCCTGCAGCCACTCTCTTCGTACCGCTTCCGCCACAACCTCTTTCAGAAGTACCTCTATGATACCCTCGACGCAGCGGAAAAGGCGTACCTGCACCAGGATGTGGGCATCGCCCTGGAGGCGCTATACGGGGAGCAGGTGACCGAGATCGCCGCACAACTGGGTAGGCATTTCCGCGAGGCTGGCCTAGCCGAGAAGGCGATCCACTACCTGCAACTGGCCGGGGAACGCGCGATGCGTGTCTCTGCCAACACAGAAGCCGTCCGCCACCTTGCCGACGCTTTGGCTCTGCTGCACATGCTGCCGGCCTCTGATCAGCGCAACCAGTTGGAGCTCTCCCTGCAGATGAGCCTGGGCACGGCCACCATCGTGGCCCAAGGTTGGTCGGCGCCCGGCGTAAGGGCAGCACTTGATCGGGCGCGCGCGCTCTGCCGGGGGGCTGAGAGCGCACCTCACCTCATTCCCGTGCTCCGCGGCCTATACACCCACTACCATGCACTCGCAGAACATCGCATCGCCTATGAGCTGGCGCAGCAGTTGGTTGCTCTAGCGCAGGAGACGAACGACCAAACGAACCTGCTCATCGCGTTCCACGCCCTTGGTCAGAGCCAGGGTGAGATGGGCGATTTGGTCGCTGCCCGGGACACACTCCAGCGGGGGCTGGCCTACCACGATCCTGAGCAATACCGCGTCCTGGCATATCTCTATGGTGAGGAGCACGGGATATCGTCTCGTATTAGCCTGATGATCAACCTCTGCTTGCTCGGCTATCCAGACCAGGCCCTGGCACGTGCCTACGAGGCACTGGCTCTGGCCGAGACGCTTGGTCACCCTCACGTGCTGGCCTATACCCTTTACACGACCAGCTCGCTCCATCTATTGCGCCGGGAGACCGGTGCTGCTCTGGAACTGGTTGAGAAGGACATCACTCTTTGCACCGAGCAAGGCATCCCTTTCTGGTTGGCGGCGGTGCACATCAACCACGGCCATGTGCTTGCGATGCAGGGACGCCCTTCCCAGGGCATCGCCGAAGCCACGCAGGCCCTATCCGCCTACCGGTCGATCGGGGCGAACGTACTGCAGACCGCTTATCTCATGCTGCTGGCAGAGATGTACGGGTTGGCCGGCCAGGTCGATGCCGGCCTCGCTGCTGCGAAGGAGGGACTGACGGCAGTCAGCGACACGGGTGAGCGGATCATGGAAGCAGAGCTGCACCGGCTCAAGGCAGAGCTGCTGCGCATGCAGGGGCGCGAGGACCAGGCCGAGACAGAACTGCACCGGGCACTCGCGGTTGCCCGCGCTCAGCAGGCCAGGTGGTGGGAGCTGCGCAGCACGTCGAGCCTGTGCCGCCTGTGGCGCGACCAGGGCAAGCACGAGCAGGCCCGCCAGATGCTGGCCGATGTCTATGCCTGGTTCACTGAGGGGTTTGACACACCCGACCTGCAAGATGCCAGGGCGTTGCTAGAGGAGCTCGCTGGCACGTAGCGTGTAGGCAGCTACTATGGTTGATTTCCCCTATCTCCCGCACCCCGTGCATCCCTCTACCATTCGCGGCAGCGCTTCGGCGAACAGGTCGCAGACCCGCACCGCCCTCGCTTCGTCGCCGGCATCTCGCAGCGCGGCCTGCCAGGCGCAGTAGGCGTTCGCACCGCGCTCTTCGGCGGCCTGCCAGTAGCGAGCGCTCGCCACATCGTAGCGCATCCGGTTGTAGGTCGCCACCGCTGCCCCATAGTCGCTTCCGGCCAGGAGTGCGTCCCCCCATGCCAGGTAGAGCTCGGCCATCGGCTCATAGACCACGCGGCTGCCCAGCGCCTCGTTCGCCAGGCGCAGGCGGTCGAGCGCCCCCTCGTACGCACCGCCGGCCTGCTGCTCACCCGCGCCCTCTAGCAGCGCAACAAGCAGGCCCTGCCGCGCCGCATCGCGTACCGTGACCGGCAGGTTGCCGACCAGCAGCGCCTCGTACACGCTGGCAGCCCGATCGTACGCGCCAGCACGCAGCGCATCAGTCGCCTCTACGGCCCGCGCACAGGCACGCGCGTCGCGCTCGGCACGTCCGACGAAAGGGCGGCGCACGCCGAGTGGGTAGGCGCGCAGCAGCGCCCGG
>CAZLMZ010000113.1:0-10167 GCA_964560475.1 uncultured Anaerolineae bacterium | reverse complement strand
TAGCGATCCTGCCCTGGCGTAGCACGCCGATCGAGACCGACGCGATCTTGAGGCGGACCGCTGCCCATCCGGCGTGGATGGCGGCCAGCGACGGGGTATACAACATCCCCCACCCTCATCCGCGCGGCTATGGCTGCTTTGCGCGCGTGCTGAGGCGGTTCCTCCGCCAGGAAGGCACCTTGAGTCTTCCACAGGCGATCCACCGCATGAGCGGCTTCCCGGCCGAGCGCTTTGGATTGGCCGACCGCGGCAGGATAGCCGCAGGCATGGCCGCAGACCTTGTCGTCCTGAACGCAGAGACCGTTACTGATCGCGCCACCTGGGCCAACCCGCGCCGCGCTGCACGCGGCATCGAATGGGTGCTGATCAACGGGCAGCCAGTGATCGCGAATGGAGCGCCCACCGGCGCGCTGCCCGGCCGCGTGGTCGGGCGCACATCATCAGCTCAGTAGAACGAGAGGAGAATCTCATGCCCTATCAGCCACGGCCCGGCGCCGCATTCGACCAGATCGATACGCCAGCGCTGCTGCTCGACCTCGATGCGTTCGAGCACAATCTGCGCCACATGGCGACCTTCTTTGCGGACAAGCCCACCTCGCTGCGTCCCCACGCCAAGACGCACAAGTGCCCCGAGATTGCCCGCCGCCAGATACAGGCCGGGGCGATCGGCATCACCTGCGCCAAGTTGGGAGAAGCCGAGGTGATGGCCGACGCCGGCGTGCAGGACCTGCTGATCGCCAACGAAGTCGTCGGCCCGATCAAGATCCGCCGGCTAGCCTCGCTGGCCGAGCGCGCCAAGATGATGGTCGCAGTCGACAATCCTGCGAACGTGGCAGCGCTGTCAGAGGCGTGCCAGGCCAAGCAGGCCACGCTGCGCGTCCTGGTGGAGGTCGACGTGGGCATGGGGCGGTGTGGCGTCCAGCGCAGCGAGGATGCCCTCCACCTGGCTCAGCAGGTGATCGACGCGCCGGCGCTGGTTTTCAAGGGCCTGATGGGCTACGAAGGTCACCTGGTCATGCTCCCTGATGCAAAAGAGCGCTCCTCGCGCGTTCAGCAAGCGATGGTCCCCCTGCTGGAAGCAGCAGAGCTGCTGGACAAGCACGGGATCGCGGCAGAGATCGTCAGCGGCGGCGGGACCGGCACGTACGACATGACGGGCACGTCGGCACCGATGACCGAGATCCAGGCCGGCTCGTACATCCTGATGGACACCACCTACCTGCGCATCCGGCCCGAGTTTCACCCAGCGTTGAGCCTGCTCACCATGGTGGTAAGCCGGCCCATGCCAGAGCGCGTCGTGACCGACGCCGGGATGAAGGTCATTACGAAAGAGTTTGGCTGGCCAGAACCGATCGAGCCGGAGGGGCTGGTGGTCCAGGGACTCTCCGAGGAGCACGGCAAGCTGCTGGCCGAGCACCCGGATCAGATCGACCTATCGATCGGCGATCGGGTCCGCATGATCCCGAGCCACTGCTGCACGACCATGAACCTCCACGACCGGCTGTACGTCACGCGCGACGGAAAGCTGGTGGATATCTGGCCGATCGCGGCACGGGGGCGTGCGCAATAACAGCGAGCGCAGTAGCGAGCCAGAAAGGGGACGGGGCAATGGAGCGGTTGAGCGGAAAGGTCGCCCTCGTCACGGGGGCATCGCGCGGCATCGGGCGGGGCATCGCCCTGGAGCTCGCGCGCGCAGGTGCGGACGTCGCCGTCAACTACCGGACGCACCCCGAGGAAGCACAGGGCACGGCAGAGGCGATCGCGGCGCTCGGACAGCGTGCACTAGCGTGGGAGGCCGACGTAGGAAACCGCGACGCGGTGCGCGAGATGATCGACGCGACGGTCGCGCATTTCGGGCACCTCGATATCGCCGTCGCCAACGCGGCGTTCTCGATTCGAGAGCCGGTGATCGAGGCCCAATGGGAGCACGTGCTGCGCACGATCGAGGTCAGCCAGTTTGGCGTCTTCCACACCTGCCAGATGGCAGCACAGCAGATGGTCGAGCAGCACCAGCAGGGCCTCGCTGGCGGCAAGATCGTGATCATCAGCTCGGTGATGGAAGAGATTTGTTTCCCCGAGAGCGCAGCGTACCAGATGGCCAAGGGCGCGATCAACTGCCTGGGTCGGACCATGGCTTCCGAGCTGGCACCCTATCACATCAACGTGAACGTCGTAAACCCCGGCTGGATCGACACGCCTGGGGAGCGGCGCTTTTACACCGAAGAAGAGCTCCAAGAGCGTGGCAGCTACATCCCGTGGGGCAGGCTCGGCACGCCAGAGGACATCGCCCGGACGGTGGCTTTCCTGGCCAGCGACGCGGCAGAGTACGTGACGGGAGCGACGCTTCGCGTTGACGGGGGGTTCATTCTCGGCTTGCGACTGGGTGGAGAGGGAGGCTACTGAGCCGCCGATTTTCGCGCGGCGAGAGGCCGCACGTGAGGAGGGAAACGTGGATCCCCGGATGTGGCGTCGTCTGCTCGCCGTGCTCGGCTTGCTCATCCTGGTTGGCTGCCGTAGCCAGGTACCGCCGAGCGAGACCACGACAACGAGGGATGGCGGGTTGACACTGACCAGCCCTACCTTTGGCGAAGGCCAGGCCATCCCTGCCAAGTATACGTGCGATGGGGAGGACATCTCGCCGCCGCTCGAGTGGAACGACCCACCACTCGGCACAGAGAGCTTTGCCCTGGTCATGGACGATCCGGATGCGGGAGCAAAGACCTGGGTACACTGGGTGCTCTATGATCTTCCAGCAGAGACGCGCCAGCTACCCGAAGATATGCCGCCCGAAGGCCGCCTTCCGAGCGGGGCTGCACAGGGCCAGAATAGCTGGCCCAGGATCGGGTACGGCGGGCCATGCCCGCCAAGCGGCACACACCGCTATTTCTGTAGTCTGTATGCGCTGGACACGGTGTTGGGAGCAGACGCGGGATTGACCCAGAGCGAGCTGCTCCAGGCGATGGAGGGACACCTACTCGCCCAGACGCAACTGATGGGCACCTATACACACCAACAGTAGAGAGCGAACACATGAGTGACAAGCACTATGACGTCGTGATCGTCGGTGCGGGCCCAGCCGGCATCTTTGCCGCGCTCGAGCTCAGCCGCCGATCCAGGCTCCGCGTCGCGATCCTGGACAAGGGCCCTGATATCGACCGCAGACACTGCCCGGCACGTGAGCCGGGTGGCACCTGCCGCAACTGCCAGCCCTGCGCCATCCTCACCGGCTGGGGAGGGGCAGGTGCATTCTCTGACGGCAAACTTACCCTCTCACCCGCCGTGGGCGGGCACCTACCCGAGATCAAGGGAGACGGCGAGACAGCGCGCCTGATCCAGGAGGTCGACGAGCTCTACGTCCACTACGGAGCACCTGCTCTCGTGTACGGCGAGCGCAACGATGCGATCGAACGCCTGGAAAAACGGGCCGCCCTGGCCAGCCTGCGTTTCGTGTCGGTGCCGATCCGTCACATCGGCACCGAGCGGTGCGGCCCGATCATGCGGCGCATGCGAGATGATCTCGTCGAGAGAGGAGTGAGCGTCCGGACGCGGTCGCCAGTGTCGCACATCCTGACCATGGATGGGCAGGCAACCGGCGTAGGGCTGGAGGGCGGGGAGCGAATCGAGGCCGATGCAGTCGTCGTCGCGCCGGGCCGGGAAGGCTCAGCCTGGCTCAAGGGCGTTGCCGAGGGCCTCGGCCTGACCATGGCGCGGAACCCGGTCGACCTGGGCGTGCGCGTCGAGCTGCCCGCGACGGTGCTGGATCCGATCACGGCCCTAGTCTACGAATCCAAGTTCATCTACTACACCAAGTCGTTCGACGACCGGGTACGGACCTTTTGCATGTGCCCTTATGGCGAGGTCAGCACCGAGTTCGCGGGGGACGTGATGACCGTCAACGGCCACTCCTTTGCCGAATTCAAGACCGCCAACACCAACTTTGCGATCCTGGTCAGCAAGAGCTTTACCGAGCCGTTCGACGATCCGATCGCCTATGGCAAGAGCATCGCCCGCCTGGCGAACTTGCTGAGCGGCGGGATCATGGTCCAGCGGTTGGGAGACCTCGAATCGGGCAGGCGTTCCACCCCGGAGCGGCTGCAGCGCTCGATCGTGACGCCCACGCTGCCCAGCGCCACCCCAGGTGACCTCAACCTGGTGCTGCCCTACCGCTACGTCAAAGACATTCTGGAAATGCTCCAGGCACTGGATCAGATCGCGCCGGGCGTTGCCGAACGACACACGCTGCTCTATGGCGTAGAAGTCAAGTTCTACTCCAACCGCCTCAAGCTTTCGACCGGGATGGAGACAGAGGTCGAGAACTTGTTTGCCTGCGGCGACGGCGCAGGGGTCACCCGCGGCCTGATCCAGGCGTCAGCCTCCGGGCTGATCGCCGCACGAGAGATCCTGCGCCGCCTGGACAAAGGTTAAGGACGTAGCGCCGCGATGGACAGACACACGGAAAGAAGGCGCAGGTAGAGCCACGCAAGCATGTACAGATAGGAGAAACAGATGAAAGACAAGCAGAGAGGGCTGTACCAGGGCGCGGTCGATTTCGCGGTCGAGCGCATCCGGGAGACGCTGCAGGTGGCAGAGGGCTTTCCACACGCTACAGAAGATGGGAAATGGATCTATCTGCCGAATGGAGGATGGACAGGCGGTTTTTGGCCCGGCAGGCAGTGGCTGGCGTTCGTCGCGCGTGGCGACGACGAGCTGGCAGGCGGCGCGCGAGCATGGTGCGTACGCCTCGCCGCGCGCGAGTTTGACACCACGACGCACGACCTGGGCTTTCTCTTTTATCCCTCGTACGTGACCGGCTATCGCCTCACAGACGAGGCAGCGCTGCGCTACGGGGCGCTGGCCGCGGCAGAGACACTGACCCGTCGCTTTAACGAGAAGGGGCGCTTTCTGCAGGCCTGGGGTGGCCTGGACGACCCCACACGGCGCGGGCGGACGATCGTCGACACGATGATGAACCTCGACCTGCTCTTCTGGGCTACGGCACAGACGGGCGAGCAGCGCTTTGCCGACATTGCCATCGCCCACGCGGAAACGTGCCGGACGCATCACGTCCGCACGGATGGCACGACGGCACACGTCTACGATTTCGAGCCGGACACCGGGGAGGAGATCGGCCAGAACACGCACCAGGGCTACAGTCCCACCTCGTGCTGGGCACGGGGACAGGCGTGGGCAATGTACGGCTTTGCGACGACCTTCCGGCGTACGGGCGACACGCGCTTTCTCGACGCGGCACGCCAAGTGTCGGACTGGTTCGTGGCGCACTTGCCAGCCGACCGCGTGCCCTACTGGGATTTCAACGCGCCGGACATTCCCAATGACGTCCGGGATTCGTCTGCGGCGGCGATCGCGGCCTGCGGCCTGCTCGATCTGGCCGACAGCGCGCAGGTGCCCGGCTACCGGGACACAGCGCTGGAGATCCTCACCTCACTCGCCACAGACTATACGAGCCGAGACCATCCCGGTGAGGAAGGTATCCTGCTACACGCTACAGGAGCCAAGCCGCTGGGCAAAGAGATCGACGTCTCGCTGACCTACGGCGACTATTACTTCCTGGAAGGGCTGCTACGCGTGCTCGAGCCAGATGCGATCCGCGAGGCATTGGGCCTGGGCCAATAGGGCCGACCTACCAGGACATACAGCGCAGCAGCACCGGCCGGTGCCGCTGCGCTGTCCTATCCTCAGGGTCGCTACGTGCTAGCGAACAATGCGCAGTGCCGCCAGGGCAGTCTGCGCGAGCGGGGCAAGGATCACTGCCGGCAGCAGGTTCGCGACGCGGATACGGCGCAGGTCGAGCAGCAGGAGCGAGATACCGAGCATCAGCACCCCTCCGGCGGCGCTCATCTCTACCACCCACGGCGTGGTGCGCGTCACTTCCCCGAGCGCGCCACCGAGGCCCATCGCGGCTAGGCTGAGCCCGCCTTGCACGGTCACGATCGTCAAGATCGACAGGAGCACGCCCGGCCCCATCGACGCCGCGAAGGCCAGTGCCGCGAACCCGTCGAGCACGGACTTGATCGCCAGCATGGTATAGTCACCGGTCAGCCCGTCCTGGATCGAGCCGACCACGGTCAGCGGGCCGACACAGAAGACGAGGCTCGCCGTGACAAAGGCTCGTGTGAGCGAGCGCTCGTCCTGCTGGGAACCGAAACGCCCCTCAAGCCACCTACCGAAAGCTTCCAGGTGGTCTTCGATCCGTGCCCACTCGCCCAGAATGCCCCCGACGAGGACACTGCCCAAGACCAGGAGCACGTTTTGGGTGCCTAATGCAGCCTGCATACCGACCACCGCCGTGACCAGGCCCAGGCCGTGTACCACCGTCTCGCGGATCTTTTCCGAGAGACGGCTCCCCACCAGCGTGCCCGAGAGGCCCCCAATCAGGACCGCGAGCACGTTGATCAGCGTTCCAGCCAATGGTATCCTCCGCCAGTCGAATGGGAGGATTATACCACAGCACGACACGCCAGCAACCGCACGCTGCTGCGCATCCCCGAAGTCGCCTGGCGACAGCATTGAATGGATCGAGCGTGCCAAAACCTCACCTGGTTAGCGGCTCGGCGTCATAATCCGCCGCTTCCACAGCAGCGATGAGCGCTTCCGTGCTCACTTGCTGGCCGGGCTCCAGCGTCACGACCGCCCGTTCGTGCTCGCGGTCCGCCTTGGCGTCAACCACTCCGGGCACCGACATCAGCGCCTTTTGCACGCGCATCTCGCAGTGCTCGCACGTCATACCACGGACTGTCAGCTCGATCTGCTCGCCGCGTTTCCTGCGGCCGAATAGGTTCACCATGATGGACTCCTTACAGAAGAAAGGCCGTCCCCTCGGGGACGGCCTCGCAATGTTGTGGTCAGACCGTGCCTGGGCGGCACGATCCTACCACGGGCGCTGCTCGTCTTCTGGCTCGGCCACAAAGGACGAGGAAGGCTTGTTCGTCGGCGGGCCGTCTAGTGCGACGACGTCGTTCGCCTGCAGTCCCTTTTCGCCCTCCTCTACCGTGAACTCGACGCGCTGGCCCTCATACAGGTTGCGGTAACCTTCGCCGCGAACGCCCGTATAATGGACAAACACGTCGTTCTGGCCTTCACGCTCGATGAAGCCGTATCCCTTGCGGATACTGAACCACTTGACAACGCCGGTCTCTCGCTCACTCATCTCCTGCTCACTCATCTCCTGCTCACTCCTTGGGTTCTTCTCAAGGGCCGTGCGGGCGCAGCGTCGATCGGCAAGCGCCCGGACGGAACACCGAGCGCGCGTGGACACACACCTACGGGTCCTTGCACCATCTTGCCCTATTTATACTACACTGAGCACAAATTGTCAAGAAAGCATCAGCAACCATTCATATGAATTCAGGCCATCACAAATCACCTGTTGGTGCATCATCTGCACGTTTCCTGATTTGAAACTACGCATTATCCCATCGTACAGGCGTACCAGCGCCGGCGGCGTCCGCCCGCCTGCCCAACAGTAGTTGTCACACACGTGGGACGCCCGGCGGGGTTCGCGCGAACCCCGCCGAGCGTCCAGTACGTTGCCAAGCACCCAGGCACCATGACGGCTCGAGATCTCGAAAGCTAGAACCCGCGCGCCTTGTCCACTTGGTTGCGTAGCGGCAGATCGCCGCGCAAAAAACGCTCCAGGTTCTCGGTCAGGATCTCGAGCACGTGCTGCCCCTCGAACTGCGTGCCTCCGGCCACGTGCGGCATGATCAGCAGGTTCTCCACGTCCCACAGGTCGCTGTCTGCTGGCAGCGGCTCGGGGCGCGTCACGTCGAGCGCTGCCGCCGCCACCCGCCCCTCGCGCAGCGCCTCAGCCAGCGCCTCCTGATCGATGATTCCCCCGCGCGAGATGCCGACGATCATCGCGCTTGGCTTCATCAGCGCCAGCTCCTCGGCGCCGATCATGCCCTCCGTCTCGGCTGTATAGGGCACTGTGACCACCACATAGTCAGAAGCGCGTAGCAGCGCCTCCAGGTGGTCGACGTGCGACAGCTCGTCTACGCACGCCGGCTTGAGCTCGGCATAGAGGTCGACGGCCACGACGTGCATGCCGAACGCCTGCGCCCGCTCGGCCAGCGCGCAGCCGACGTGGCCCAGGCCGACGATGCCCAGCGTGCTCCCTGTCAGCTCGACCAGCTTGGCGCGGATGGCACGCCCCGCCCATTCGTGCTTCTGCTGGTAAGAGACCGCGTCGCGTATCCCCCGTGTGAAAGCAAGGATCATGCCCAGCGTGCTCTCGGCTAGGCATGCGGCGTGCGTGCCGCTCGCACTGGTCAGCAGCACGTCGCTCTCGACCAGCTCCGGGATCGCCAGGTAGTGATTGACGCCGCTGCTTGGCGACTGGATCCACCTCAGCCGCTCGGCCTGGGCAAAGATGCTTCCGTCCAGCCAACCCACATAGATGTCGGCATCGGCGATCGCTTCTGCCAGCTCCCCTCGATCTGCACAGTGCTCGAACGTGACCTCGTCGAACGTAGCTCGTAGATCGGGCAGGCCCTGCTCCAAACCCATCCCATTCGGGCCGATCAGTACCTTCATCGTCTCTCCCCTCAGCTTGGTCTGTCTCTGCCAGTACCGCATGATCGCTCGTCGGACCGTAGCCCGGCATAGGATGCCGGGCTACGGCCGCAGGTGTGTCTATGCCTATGTAAACGCTCTGTCGAGGGGCACTAGACCGCCTGCGGGGCATCGACGTACGTCGGCACCCCCTCTTCCTCAAAGATGCGGTCGATCTCGGCATGCTCCTCGTCGCTCAACCGCCAGTCGGCGGCGGCAATGTTCTCCTCCAGCTCGCGCGGGTTGCGCATCCCGACCAGCGCCACCGTCACCGCCGGATGCCCCAGCACCCAGGCGATGGCCAGTTGCGCCACCGATCTGCCCTGGCGCGCGGCCAACTCCTGCAGCCGCTCGGTGACGCGCAGTTCGCGCAGGAACGACTCGCGCTCGAACAGCGGCAGGCCAAAGGCCTTGCCGTTCGCTCGCCAGTCCCAGTCGACAAAGGTCGTCTCGGGCGTGAACGCGCCGGTCAGCAGGCCATAGGCCAGCGAGCCGTAGGCCATGAACCCGATCCCGTGTGCCAGGCAGTAGGGCAGCACCTCGTGCTCCATCCGCCGGTCGTACATGTTGTAGCCAACCTGGTTGGCCGCCAGGTGACCGCACCCCTCGCAGTCCTCCATCATCTCCACCGTATAGTTCGACACGCCATAGTGGCGGATCTTGCCCGTCTGCTTCAACTGCTCCAGCGCGCCGATCGTCTCTGCAGCCGGCGTCTTGTGATCGGGCCAGTGAATCAGCAGCAAGTCGATATAGTCTGTCCCCAGGCGCTGCAGGCAGCCCTCGGTGTGTGCGATCACCGAGTCCGCCGAGGCGTTGCGGCCGACGATCTTGTTCTGGTCGTCGATCTCGAAACCGACCTTGGTCACCAGGACGACCTCCGGCCGCCGCGCGCCGAGCGCCTTGCCTAGGATCGTCTCCGAGTGATAGGGCCCGTACGCCTCTGCCGTGTCAAAGAGCGTGATCCCGCGGTCGAGGGCAGCACGGATGGCCCGGCTCGCCTCCTCGACGTCGATCTCCCCATACTGCGTCGTGCCCAGCTCCCACGTGCCATAGCCGAGCGCCGAGCAGACGAGGTCGCTATCCCCAAAACGTCGCTGCTCCATGCCCTTCCTCCCCGATATCCTGGCCTCCTGCGCTCAGCGCACGCGGACCAGCTTGCGAAAGCTGCGCACTTCTCGCGGCGGATCCTGCTTGCTGCCGTACTCGACGTAAGAGACCTCGCCCACGTATATGTCACCGTGCGAATCGACGGTCAGCCCGTGCGGTGCCAGGAACTGTCCCGGCCCCTCCCCCTTGTGCGGCGCGCCGAGCCGCGCCAGGCGCCGCCCGCTCAGGTCGTGGATGCTGACGCAAGCGCCGATGTTCGGGTAAGCAGCGTTCACCGGCAGCGAGGTGGGCAACTGACCCACGTAGGCCAGGTCCCCATCGATATACAGCCCACAGGGCCGGTACATGTTGTTCCACTGCGTGATGTACGCACCCCGATCGTCGAACACCTGGATCCGGCAGTTCTCGCGGTCGGCGATATACACGCGCCCCGTGGCGTCGGTGGCCACGCTGTGCACGAGGTTGAACTGGCCCGGATCCGTGCCATGC